>SPAX01000148.1 GCA_005239475.1 Nitrospira sp.
AAGTTCCGAACACTTCAGCCTTCAGCCTTCAGACCGTCTTACCCGTCCCGCCTTTCCCGCTCGTCGCGCATCGCTTGCGTGTCGAGCAGGCCGTGAGTAGGCGAGTCACAGGCAAGGCGGCACCGTCTCCCGATCAGTGGCTGCACCTCGCGGTGCGCGCTCTGGCCCGCAGTGATCGCACGACGGCCCAGATTGAAAGATTGCTCGCGGCGAAGGGGGCGTCTCCCTCGCAGGTTCGCGCGGCGATTCGACGGCTGACATCGTTGCGATACCTCGACGATGTCGCGTTCGCTGCGCGATGGGCCGATCGGCGACTTGCACGCATGCCGATGGGGCGTGCGCGCCTGCAAGCAGAGCTGCTCGCCACCGGGTGTCCTGAATACATCGTGCACGCGACGCTGCGGGCCACCTACCTCAAGGTGAGTGAACGGGACCTGGCGCTACATGTTGTCACGATGGCTGAACGGACCAGCTCGGTGAAGACGTATGCCCGAGTAGCAAGACTCTTGAGCCAACGCGGGTTTGACGAAGACACGATTGAGACAGTGATGGGGCCGCTGCTGCGGACGGGTGATTCGAAGTTCGAAGTTCTGGGTTCGAAGTTCCGGAAACCTCGAACTTCTGACCTCGAACCGTCGTCCGTCCGCCAGTCGCGTTTTTCCCGCCAGTCTCGCTTGAGTCAGGGACCGGCGATTGCAGCAGGAACGTTTATGAATAATGCGGGCTGAGGCTGGAATGAAGAATAGTACTCACGAGTTGCGACAAGCGTTCATTCGGTACTTTGAACAACATGGCCATCAGGCCGTGCCGAGTTCCGCCTTGATTCCTCAAGCCGATCCGACGTTGCTCTTCACCAATGCCGGGATGAACCAGTTTAAGCGGGTGTTCCTCGGCGAGGAAACGCGCGCCTACAAGCGAGCGGTCACCGTGCAGAAGTGTCTCCGGGCGGGAGGGAAGCACAACGATCTGGAGAATGTCGGCTATACCAGACGCCATCATACGTTCTTTGAAATGTTGGGGAACTTTTCCTTTGGCGACTACTTCAAGGAAGAGGCCATCCAGTTCGGCTGGGAGTTTCTGACTCAGACGGCCGGTTTGGCGAAGGATCGGATGTGGGTGACGGTCTTCCGCGACGACGATGATGCGGATCGGCTGTGGAAGAAGATCGGAGTCCCGGCTTCGCGGATCGTGCGGTGCGGCGAGAAGGATAACTTTTGGCAAATGGGGGATACCGGACCCTGTGGACCCTGCTCGGAAATCCATTTCGACCAGGGCCCCTCGGTGCCGGGGGACGATCGGCCGAACGGCGAGGGCGATCGCGTCATCGAGATCTGGAATCTCGTCTTCATGCAGTTCAATCGGGATGCCGCGGGGACGTTGCATCCCTTACCCAAGCCCAGCATCGATACGGGCATGGGATTGGAACGCCTGGCGGCAGTGGCCCAAGGTGTCTACAGCAATTATGACAGCGATGTGTTTACGCCGTTGCTCAGCGCCGTGGCCAGCAGAGCCGGGGTCCGGTATGGGGAACAGGACACGACCGATCGGTCGATGCGAGTGGTGGCGGACCATCTTCGCGCGATCACGTTCTTGATGGCTGATGGTGTGCTGCCGTCGAATGAGGGACGTGGCTATGTGCTACGCCGGATTCTGCGACGGGCTGCGCGCCATGGACGGCTGCTTGGTATCGTCGAGCCCTTCCTCTATGAGTTGACGGCGGCGGTCGTGAACCAAATGGCCGGAGTCTATTCAGAAGTCCAAGGCGCTGCCGCGACGATTGCCGAGGCGACGAGAGGCGAAGAGGAGCGGTTCATCGCCACGCTCGATCAGGGTCTACCGATTCTCAACGACATGATCGCCAAGGCGCGCGCTGCCGGGCAGAATGTTTTGACGGGGGCGGATGTGTTTAAGCTGTACGACACGTACGGGTTTCCAATGGATCTCATGGGTGAAGCCTGCCGCGAGCAGAAGATGACACTCGATGAGAAGGGTTTCGATCAGGCGATTGAGGAACAGCGTAATCGTGCGCGCAAAACCGGCGGGTTCGAGCAGGAATCCGCTCGGCCTGCGGTTGCGGAGCTGGCCAGACGTCTCGGGACGACGAAGTTTATCGGCTATGATTTCCTGGAGAGCGAGAGTCTCGTGCAGGCGATTTTGAAAGGCGACCGGTTGGTCAAAGAAGCGGTAGAAGGTGATGAGGTTGAACTGGTCCTGGATGTGACGCCGTTCTATCCGGAAGGGGGCGGGCAGGTCGGCGACCAGGGCATTGTGATGGGTCTTGATGGGCGGATGGAGATCAAGGAAACCACGAGGCCGGTGCCGACCTTGATCCTGCACAAGGGGATCGTCACGAAAGGGCGGATTCGCGAGGGTGAACAGCTGCGTCTGACCGTCAATGCCACCTCGAGACAGGATACGGCGCGGAACCACACGGCCACCCATCTCGTCCATGCCGCGTTGCGCGATATGCTGGGGCCGCACGTCAAACAATATGGCTCATTGGTCGGTCCGAACCGGCTGCGGTTTGACTTCGCCCACTTCAGGCCGTTGTCGTCCCGCGACATCGAGGAGATCGAAACGGTCGTGAACAATGAGGTGCGGAAGAACGAACAGGTCGCGACCGAGGTGATGAGCATTCAGGCTGCGGTGGCCAAGGGGGCGTTGGCCTTCTTCGGCGATAAATATGGCGAGCAAGTGCGAGTCGTCACCGTCGAATCTTTCAGCAAAGAACTCTGCGGCGGAACGCACTGTCAACGTACAGGGGACATCGGCCTGTTCAGCATTGTGTCGGAGACCGGCGTTGCAGCTGGTGTGCGCCGTATCGAAGCACAGACCGGTAGCGGGGCGCTCGTTCACATGAAGAAGATGGAAACGGACATTCGGGAACTTTCGGACTTGCTCAAGGTCGGCCAGTCCGAGTTGGTTGCTAAAACACGCAAGGTCATGACACAGCTGAAAGACAAAGAACGCGAGCTGGAAGAGCTGAAATTGAAAATGGCCAGCGGCTCAGCGGGCGAGGCCACGGCGAAAACAGTCGCCGGCATCCAGGTGCATGTGCAGCGAACCGACGGATTAGATGTCAACGGTATGCGGGCGCTGGCCGATCAGTTGCGGGATAAGCTGAAGAGCGGAGTCGTCGCGCTCGGCGCTGCGACCGAAGACGGGAAAGTGTCTCTGCTGGTTGTTGTGACGAAGGACCTGATCGGGAAACTCAAAGCTGGCGATCTCATCAAGGAGATGGCGGCGGAAGTCGGTGGTACCGGCGGAGGCAGGCCCGAGATGGCGCAGGCCGGCGGGAAAGACCCAGCCAGGTTGGATGTGGCGTTGGAAAAGGTCTTTGGGCTGGTCGAACGCATGATGGGGCGGTAGACTCATGGAGGGTAAACGAATTCTCGCGCTTGATTATGGGACTAAACGGATCGGGGTGGCTCTGAGTGATGAACTGGGGTGGACCGCCCAACCGCTTGAGACGCTCAATCGGCGCACGCTGGACCGAGACATTGCCCATATTGCGTCCCTCGTCGTGACGCATGAGGTCAAGCAAGTTCTGTTGGGCTTCCCGCTTCAATTGGATGGCCGCGAGGGTCCGGCGATCCAGGCGATGCGCGAGTTCCAGGCCCGGTTGGAACAGGGAGTGCCCGTTCCCGTTATTTTGTGGGACGAACGGCTGACGACGAAGTCGGCTGAAGACCTTTTGATCGCAGCCGATGTTAGTCGGAAAAAGCGGAAGGGGGTGGTGGATCGCATCGCCGCCTCGATTCTGCTTCAGAGTTACCTGGCGAGCCTTGAACCGGCACCGAAGACGGAGCCGGAAACATGGGCGGATGAGTATTCGGATCAAGAAACGGTAGAACCACCTCATGAATCTACGGGTCATAGTCGGATGTCTGCTGGTCGCAATGGTCGCACTTGGCGTCGCGGCCTATCAGACGATTCGCTGGGCTGAAGGCCCAGCTATTCCCACGCAAGAACACCCTCCCTCGAAAGTCGTCGTCATCCCGAATGGCTCGACCTTTCAACATGTCGCAGCGCTGCTTGAGAGCGAAGGATTGATCAAGAACCGTGCTGTTTTTGTTCTTTTTGCAAAATCCCAATCCGCCGACCGGAAAATCCGTGCAGGTGAGTATGAGCTAAATCCCGGCATGACTCCGGCGGAGATTCTCTCGGAGCTGCTTAACGGCCATGTGCTGCTCCATCCGCTGACTATTCCGGAAGGGCTCACCATCGGCCAAATCGCCGATTTGGCCGCTCAAGACGGCCTCACGGATCGCGCGGATTTTCTCCGGCTTGCGAAAGACCGGGAGTTCATTGCGTCGCTTGGGATCAAGGCGGAGACGCTGGAAGGGTATCTCTATCCCGACACGTATAAGTTCCCTCATCCCACCAAGGCGCGAGAGGTGTTGGTGGCCATGGTCGAGCAGCTCAGGCAGGTGGTCCGACCGGATCTCCTTGCTCGGATGCAGGATCTCAAGATGACGATGCACGAGATGCTGACTCTTGCTTCCGTGATCGAAAAGGAAACCGGGTCGGGCGGCGAGCGGCCGGAGATTTCCGCGGTGTTTCACAATCGGCTCAAGAAGCGTATTCCATTACAGAGCGATCCAACCGTCATTTATGGCTTGCCGGCATTCGACGGAAACTTGCACAAGAAAGACCTCTCCAACCCCAGTCCCTACAATACCTATCGGGTGCAGGGGCTGCCGCCTGGACCGATCGCCAATCCGGGCATTCAGGCGATTCGTGCGACTCTCTATCCGTCCGATTCGCGCTCCTTGTATTTTGTCTCGCGGAACGATGGAACGCATCAGTTCTCTAGGACGCTCATTGAGCATAACCAGGCAGTGGAGAAGTATCAAAAGCGGCCGTTTCGTCGAGCTTCGCTCCCGCGCATGTAACAGGATGCTGAAAAAATCCGTCACCCTGTCTTGTTTATTTGGTTTGTTCGATCTGTCTCGTCTCTCTGGTCTCTCTGGTCTCTCTGGTCTGTCCTGTCTGGTCTGTCTCGTCTGTTTGGTTTCTCTGGGTCAAACAACAAAATCAACCAGATAGACCGGACCAACCAGATAGACCAGACAGACCACCATGGTTTTTCTGTAGCCTTCTAATCATTCATCAAGCCCCCTCCAGCGCACAGCCCTCTTCATCTCTGATCCAGGACTTGTTATAAGAGTGACATGATGACAATACAGGACTGGAATCTACCGACGTTGATCGACCATACCGTACTGCGTCCTGACGCGACGAAGGCCGACGTGCTGCGGCTCTGTTGGGAGGCGAGAGAGTTCGGCTTTGTCGTAATCTTTGTGCCGCCCTGTTATATCGATGAGGCGGTTAAGGCGGTGGCTGGTACCACGATTCGCGTCGGCATTCCAATCGGGTTCCCGCTGGGCGGCCATACGACATCCACGAAGGTTGCAGAGGCCGTTGAAGGAGTCGCACGCGGGGCCAAGGTGCTCGATATGGTGATCAACGTGAGTCGGCTTAAATCGGGTGACTACGATCTTGTCCGGAGCGACATGGCCGAGGTCGTGAAGGCCACTGTGGGAGTTGAGCACAAAGTCATTCTGGAGACCTGCTATCTGACGAGGGAGGAAAAGATTACGGCTTGCCGTCTGGCCGTGGAAGCGGGGATGGACTACGTGAAGACGTCGACGGGGTTTGCCGCCGCCGGTGCCACAGCGGAGGATGTCAGGCTAATGAAAGAGACGGTGGCCGGACGCGCCAAGGTGAAGGCTTCCGGCGGAATCAGAGACTGGAAGACCACGTTGGCCATGCTGGAGGCCGGTGCGGATCGGATCGGCACCAGCGCGAGTCTCGTGATCATGGCCGAGTGGCGACAGCAAGGAACAGCTGCTCCATAGCACGCAGACTGAAGGTTGAAGGTAGGAGTTTCGAACACTTTAGTCTGCAGCCTTGAGACCGCCTCGCCCGTCCCGCCTCTCACCCAGAACTCAGAACTTAGAACTCAGAACTTCCTTTACC
>SPAX01000149.1 GCA_005239475.1 Nitrospira sp.
TGTGAGTCAAGCGAAATTCTCGCTCTGCCGCCACATGAAAGGCCCTGGCTGATATTGGGCAACACTGAACAACTATTGAGATGAGATGGGGGCAAGAGAGAATATCCACATCTGCAGAAGCTTCAATCGCTGCAAGAAGATGCACAGCCCTCAGGCCTTAGATTCTCGCCATCCAAGCTGCAACGCCTAGATGCGCATTGATGTCTCACGAGAAGACTTGCCTGAGCCGCACATGGAACATGTGAATATCATGCTGGAGTCAGATACCACTTGAGTCTTTTTCCGATCGACCGAAGAATTTTAAACTTCACAAGAACGTCTCTCACTTTCCGATGCCGGTGGATAGGCAGACTTCCGAGATGCTGCAAATGGCAGGCTGTTTGCAACTCCAGGTCCGGTGCCACCCGGCGAACGATGCGACATAACTCCTGCGCGTATTCTGACCAGAAACTGAATTCGCCATAATTTGCGCCTTAGCCGAAGAATTCAACCAATACCTCTCCATCCCACACCAGTACGAGGCGGTCGGACGCCTGACAAGCAATCAACATGCAAGACCCGGCGAATACATCGACCTGCAGCAAACAAAGCCTCACCTGCCAAATCGCACTCACTCTCCAGACTTCTCGATCAGCGTATGCCCATAGTGAAATCGCTCATGCCGTCTGATCCATTTATGCTTGAGATTGGTCCACCGCCGTTCAACCCAATTGCCTCGCACAGTTCGGTTCCATTTCTTTTTGAAATGGGCAAGATTCTCGGCGGGATAAACCTTTGTTTCAGATCGCTTAATAGCGTCCTGCGTCACCATGCTGAAATGATGAATGCGCACCGATCCCGTCAGGCTGACCGAGAACTTCGCCACACCTGAGGTCAGAGTCTGCATCACACCTCCATAACCCGCTCATATACGCGCACAGTCTCTCTCGCCGTCCGCTCCCATGAGAACTGCGCGGCCCGAGCGAGCCCTTTCTCGCGAAGCATGCGACGTAGCTCCTCATCGGCCAACACCTGCTCCAGATGCCCCATAAATCCATTACTGTCAGACGGGTCCGCCAATAACGCGGCGTCACCAACCACTTCGGGCAGCGAAGACGCATTGGACGTGAGCACCGGGCAACCGCAGGCCATCGCTTCAAGCACCGGAAATCCGAACCCTTCATACCGTGAAGGGAACACAAACGCCCTGGCTTGCTGATAGAGAGAGACTAGCTGGGCGTCATCGACCACACCAGCAAACTTCGTTTGGGCCGCAATGCCTAACCAGCCTACTCGGTCACGCACATCCTGGCGCCGCCGCAAGTCTCCCACCAACACCACATCGTGCGCCTCACGCAGTTCGCATGGAAGCTGCGCAAAGGCATCCAAGAGCGTTTCGACATTCTTCGTGGGATCAGAGCCCGCTACGCAAAGAATATACGGACGCGAACGAGATCGAGACAGAGCTGAAAAATCCGGCTTGAACTGGTCTCGGTCAATGCCCGGGTAGACCACACTGATCCGCTCCTCCGGGAAGCAAAGTCGTTCCGCAATATCACGCCGGGAACATTCCGAGACGGTCAACACATGATCCGCCTGCTTTTGCCGATCCGGGACCAGCAACCGCTCGACGTAATTGTTCAACCCGCGACGGGGTCGCAGTGTCCCGAAAAGAAGCGGCTTCACGTCATGGATGGTGATGACGAACTTGCCCCGCTTCCAGGCCACAGAGGAATCGTACGGAAAATGCAGCACGTCATAGCGGCCAACGAGCTGAGGCGCAACTTGCTCCCATACGCGGCGTTTAAAGAAGGGGAATCGGATGACATGATAATGCACGTTTTCGAATCGGGGGAATCGATAGGCTGCCTCCGGCACGAGAATATGATACTCGTTTTCCTGGTCGACCTGCCCCAGCGCAGAGATCAGACCCCTACAATAACGCCCGATTCCGACGTTGAAATCTTTGAGATGCCATGCAGCGATAACAATCTTCATGCGCCGTAATCAGCAGGGCTCGATATAAGCGAGCGACTGTGGTTCGTCAACACTTTCCCTCCCTCGCTATGCCGCGCATACTACCATGCCACGGCATAAGACACTTTCATCGGCAAACGATTCCAGCTATCATGGTTTATTTCGCGCTCATCATAGGTTCATATGCCTCTCGTCACCACGATCATTCCGGCATACAACGGTGCTTCCCGCTACCTGGGCCAAGCCATCCAGAGCGTGCTGGCCCAGACCTGTCACGATCTCGAATTGATCGTCGTGGACGACGCGTCCACGGATGAGACCGCTCGCGTGGTCTTGCGCTACCCCCAAGCTCGCTACGTGCGGCGTGCGACTAATGGCGGACAGGCCGCTGCCCGCAACGACGGCGCGCGACTGGCCACCGGCGTGTTCCTCGCTTTCCTGGATCAGGACGACCTGTGGAAGCCCACGTTCCTTGAGGAAACAATTCCAATTCTTCAACGCCACGCGAACGCCGCAGTGGTTCATTGCGATGGCTACCAAGTGAACGAGGCGGGTGAGATTCTCGAATACGACGGAGCGATGAAGCACACACGCAGTATCACGCAGATGCTCCGTGGCGGGCACGATGTCGCCACCTCAGGGTCTCTGTTTCGCAAAGCCAGTTTCGATGCCGTGGGCGGCTACGATGACCAATTGTTCCTCTGGGAAGACATCGATCTGGCCATTCGGTTGTTCCAACAATACGAGATTCTCCATCATCCTCACCCGCTTTACTACCATCGTCTGTATGCGCATAACGCCTCGCGGGACATCCCCTCGGAGCGGGCATTGATCGGCCGGCGGCGGTTCATGGAGAAACATAGTGCCTCGTGCAAACCCCTCACACCGGAAGCGCAGGCACTGAACCTCGACTGGGCACAGTATTTTGGGGATCTTGGAAAGTCCCATCTGAAGATGGGACAGATTCGCGATGCCCGCCTGGCATTTTGGCGCGCGGTGCAGTACCACCCACTCAACCACAAAGCCATCCTTCGGCTGCTACGATCCTATCTCCCCCGAATCCGCACGACGCAGGCGCCATCACCGCACTCTACCCCGTGAAGGATTTGGCTCCGCTCACATCGCCACCGCCTTATAGAATACTCACCAACGATCCAAGTCTCACTAGCCACTATCCGCCACCTTTGTCGCGCCAATAATCAGCGTTTCCCCAAATAGGACCACATCTGAAAGCAGCATCTGCCTAACTTCGTCCACGCTGGAGTGTAACGCGGCCGCTTTCTTTCCTTTGGTGAACAACAGTAAACGAATCAACTGATAGAACAGTGAGCGTTTCTTTTCGAAATGATTCGTTTGAAGCACGTCGACTCGAAATCCCCAACGGCTCAAAACGTAGCGTAATTCCAGGAAGCCGATGGGATTAATGTGGGCAATGGCTTGCTCCGAACCAGTGCGGGGGTCGATCTCAAGCATATAGTGAAATTGCTTCGGGTAGCCCCTTAAGAGGTAACTGATCCGAGATCGAAGGGATAAGATATTCGGCGTCGTAATATACACCTTCCCGCCCACGCGAAGAATCCGATTGGCCTCACGCGCAAAGTGGTGCGGGGACTCGATATGCTCGATTCCCTCGACGCACACACAGGCATCGAACCGGGCATCATCAAATGGGAGCCTGGCATTGAGGTCCGCAAACACACATGTTCGATTGGGCACGACGAAATATTCAGGGTGTAGGTCTGCCGATACAACTTCAATCTCACGGTCAATAAGCAATTGAGTAAGCGCACCTGTCCCACTTGGCAAATCCAGAACCCTACCGGTGCCAGCTGCGCAAATGAGATCTGCAACGTGCAGACGTGTCACGTGAACGAGATTTCTCCCACGGTGTGATGGAGACAAATAATCGTACGTTACCATGTAATCTTCTTTAGCAAACCAGGTGACATCTCTACATACCGCGACACAACCTGCTTGTTCGCCTGCCCCATTCTCCTTCACGGGTATAATCCACTGCCCCAGCTACTTGGAGCATCTCCTCAGTGGGCTGATGAAGGGACTCTTCACGACCATTCTGCGAATGAATCGAACACTCTCTTTCGAACTCTCATTCCTATCTCTTTTCCGCATATGCGGTCAATTCCGTTCCATGGCCAAGATGACCGGCCACGAGACAGAACGGCTTCGCAACGAATTTCTCTATCGCCGTTCGAAACCGAAAAGTCCTCCCAAATCGATATCGCAACACTCGCTCAAGGCTTGCCAGAAAATACAGCGTTCCCACGCCCGTCCTGGTGCTTAGCACGTGAAATCCGCTCACCGAAAGCATGCGCCTCAGGGTCGCCTCATCAAAATGAAATAAATGCCGTGGAAGCTCCCATGGAAACCACCATTTCCCGAAGATCTTCGCCTCCGCACCCCCGGCATTAGGGAGAGTCACGACCACCCGTCCTTCATGGACTAGGACACGATGCGCCTCACGCAAGACTTCAATGGGGTTGAACATATGTTCGAGGGAATGGCTGAACAACACCACATCAAACGACCGATCCGCATAACGTGCGCTGTGCAATGTCCCGAGTTGCACACGGTCACCGAAATAGGAGGAAGCCAATGAGACCGCGACAGGACTTACGTCCACACCGTGCACATCCCAGCCCTGTGCTTGGAGGGCTATCATATTGGTACCTGCTCCACAGCCCACATCGAGCACACGCCCACTCCCACACCAAGGGATTGGATACTGTCCCCGCAACTCACGTCGAATTTTTTCAGGCCAGAGAAGCATGCGCCGTAACGAGCCAAGAATTCTGTTCCTTGCGTCAAATGGATATCCATAGAAATCTTCTCGTATGTACCGCTTCACTCCGGACTGCCTCCTGGCTATCCGTTCTAACGATTGAACATGTCGTTCACCATTTTCAGGAAAGTACTCTGGAGGATAATAGGCACTCATCTCGTCTCGCGTCGGTCGTGGGTTCAGATACAACAATTGGCACTGACGACATTTCACGACAGAAAAGAATTCGGAAGACAGGTGATGCGCTAAATCCTGCTGCGACAGAACTTCTGAATAATCGGATGCGCCACACAAGCAACAGGCAACTACCTCCACAGGCAACTCCTCAAACAATGGTGTACGCTTCTCATATGTAAGATCGCACAAGCCGAGAAAGGCATCGCCATAGCGCTTTCGCATTCCACGACACCAGAAGACTGATCCCCAACCCTGCGAGAAAATACCCTCTACCTTGCTGAAAATCACCCTGACCCACGGCGTACTTTCCCATGTCGGCCAAGTATTCAGCCTTTTGCCGGAGGAGATAACGCCGTTTACGCGCATCATGTCCATACCGCTTCATGAGAATGTCAATCAACAATCCCCGATGCCGCAACGCTATTTCCCGTGGTTTGGTCTCCCTATTTCGATGAAAAGTCAACGGTTCATCAATATTGGCGATTTCCGTCACATCAGCGATGCGTGTCCAAAACTCATGATCATCTAAACCGGCGGAATGAAATCGTTCATCAAAACCGCCAACTTGTTGTAGGACTGTTCTCCTGATCATCGCCGCTGACGGCGTTGGCTGGTAATTTTTCACAAAGAGAGTAGCGAATTCATGATCCGGCTTATAGGGAGAATCTACTCCTCCCAAGCGTTTTCCATCCTGGTCGATATGTACAACGCTGGAAATCACCATCCCAACCTCTGGCCTGGTATCCAGCACCGCGATTTGCTTCTCGATCTTGGCCGGATCCCAGAGATCATCATGATCTAGCAACGCGATATACTCTCCCTTAGACTCTGCAAATCCGCGATTCCGAGCTTTGGCCACACCGCCATTTTCCTGCCTCACATACCGAACCCTCTCTCCAAAATCTTTGATAATGTGACCAGAGTCGTCATGCGATCCGTCATCGACCACTACGATCTCATAATCCTTCCAGGTTTGTTTGAGTACGGTATGAATCGTCTCCCAAATGACATCTTGCGCATTGTACAGCGGGATAACAACGCTCACTGTGGGATGCGCTGACACGGCACTCATGCCTTGACTGTCTCTAGCGTGACGATCATCTCTTCGCACGTGTTCCAGAGATAGCGTCTGCACCGCTTCCTTAGATAAACGGGGAAGAATTTGAACGGCTTACGCATATTGTATTCGATCGAGACAGTCCGAAAATTCGTCTTCAACCCATAATAGTTCGGCGATTTGAAATACTCAAAGCTTTCCTCCGTCATGAATCGGACATGGGTAGGGTCAATAAACGCCTTCCGCGACGTATAGTAGGGGCACCGGATCAGCACGGTCGCCCCAGGGGCACAGACCCTATAGAGGTCCTCCATGAAGGTGATCAAATCGCGCATGTGCTCGATGGAATGAATCGAATACGCACTGGCGATACTTCCGTCCTTGAACGGTAATCCACGTTCGAAATCGCACACGACATCGACGCCGGGGAGGGCGCGGCAATCGATCCCCACAGTCCCTGCCTGCTTGTGTGCGCCACAGCCAATATCGATGGTGATACTCATGGTCTGAGCACTCGCAAGAGGCGTGTATAGCCGCGCAACCGGAACGGAGCTTTGCGAATGGCCTGGATATACTGCTGCCGCGCTTCAGTCCGTTGCGCGCATCGTTCCGCAACCAAGCCGCTCAGCAGAAAGAAATTTGCCCACTCGCGATCCAATGCCATCCGTTGTTCACTGGTCAACACAGGCCGTTGATCCAGCCGTTCCAAAAATCGTCGTCGACTCGCGAGAACTTTCTTCCAATGAGTCGTCTCGTCGAAAGCCATATCACGATAGCCGTGCCCCCGCTGAAGTTTGCGCACCAGCACCTGATCGACGCACTCGAATTCCGTGACCGTATAGAGCCGGATCGTCAGATCAGAATCCTCGGATCCATACAGCTCAGGATCGAGAGCGCCGACTTGATCCAACACCGAACGCCTCATCAACAGCGTCGAGGGAAGCGCCGTATGACCTCCGGCAAATGCCTGGACAAGCGGCTCTTGGCTCTGTCGCGCCCGAGCCCGCTCCTCAACCCGTCCCTGTTCATCCACCACTTCATAGTCCGTGTGAACCACCCCTACCGCTGGTCTCGCCTGCATGATGGCGAGCTGAGCCTCCAGCTTGCCCGGCAACCACACGTCATCGCAATCCAGCAACGCAAGAAATTCACCCAACGCCTCGCTGATCCCTCTGTTCCTGGACCGAGCCGGCCCGCCATGATCCTGTTGAAACCATACGATCCCGGCTGTCATCGCTAATTCAGTCAGCACAGCCTGCGTGCCATCCGTCGACCCATCGTCCACGACAATAATTTCCACGCCTGCGACGCCCTGTGCCAGAATACTTTCCACCGCCTTCGCCACAAACGGCGCCCCGTTGAAAATCGGAATGACGACGCTCACGATGGGATTACGCGCACCCACTCACACACTCCTTTTTGTCCAGCATGCGTCGCGCCGAAGCATAGACCGCATCGACAGTTATCAACTTCATACAATTGCCTTCGCCCCGGCGACACGTCGGGTGGAAACAGACGCGGCAATCCAGTCCCATATAAATAACATCCGCTGCCCCTCCCCGTGGGCCCCACTCGAGAGGATTCGACGGGCCAAACAACGCCACCACAGGAGTGCCCACTGCCGAGGCAATGTGCATCGCACCGCTATCGCTTCCAACGAAGAGCGCTGACTTTTTAGCGATGGCCGCGAACTGTCTAATGGTTGTACTACCTGCCATGATGACCGGGCTACTCTTCGCCATCTGCCGAA
>SPAX01000015.1 GCA_005239475.1 Nitrospira sp.
TTTCTGCCCTTCGGCATCCCGCACGAGGGCATGGATATAGACATCCCGGAACGGCACGTCACCCATGAACTTGAGCCCGAGCATGATCATCCTGGCTACCCAAAAAAACAGAATGTCGAGGCCTGTGACGAGCGTCGAGGTCGGGTAGTAGGTCTTCAGCTCGGGGGTCTGTTCAGGCCATCCTAGCGTGGAGAAGGGCCAGAGGGCGGAAGAAAACCAGGTGTCGAGGACGTCTTCGTCCTGCAGGAAATTGTGTCCTCCGCAATCGGGACAGCGGGTTGGCGCTGATTTAGCGACAATAGGCGTTGCATCTGGAGCAACTATCAGACGCGTGCTCGCAGTCTTGGACTCACCCGTTTCAATGAATCGTTTGAATCGCCCGGCATTGCACGACTCGCAATACCATGCAGGAATACGGTGGCCCCACCAGATCTGCCGAGAGATGCACCAATCTTTGATATCGCGCATCCAGCCCAGATAGTTATTCGTCCACCCTTCAGGAATAATCCGAATTCGCCCATCCTCGACCGCCTTGATTGCCGGATCGGCCAAGGGTTGAATCTTGACGAACCACTGAGGAGATAGGTACGGCTCGACCACTGTCTTGCAGCGATAGCATTTTCCGAGCGCCATCTTATGATCTTCAACCTTGGCCAGTGCACCACGCTCGCGAAGGAGTGCTTCCACCTTGGGTCGGGCTTTTGTGACTGGGAGACCACGAAGGGCCTCGATGATTTCACGTTCGACCGAAGCATCATGTAGTTTGGCGGCGTCGATTAGCGCGTGGTGATCAAAAATCTGGAGCCGTTGAAGCTTGTGCCGTTCGCCCGCTTCAAAGTCGTTGAAGTCGTGCGCCGGGGTAATTTTCACGGCGCCCGTGCCGAACTCGAGGTCCACCAAGATTGAATCGCCCACGATTGGAATCTCGCGCGTGGTCAGCGGCAAGCAGACCTTTCTGCCGATGAGATGGTGATAACGCGGGTCATCGGGATGGACCGCCACCGCCGTGTCGCCTAGCATCGTTTCTGGCCGTGTTGTTGCCACAATGAGTGCAGTGTGGGGATCGTCCGCAAGCGGGTAGCGGATATGGTAGAGCTTCCCTTTCACGTCCTCGTGCTCGACTTCGATATCCGATAGAGCCGTCTGACAGCGCGGGCACCAATTGATCAGCCGCTCCCCACGATAAATCAGCCCGTCTTCGTAAAGCCGCACGAAGACTTCCAGGACGGCTTTTGAAAGCCCGTCGTCCATCGTGAATCGCAGACGATCCCAGTCGCAGGATTCTCCGAGCTGTTTCTGTTGACTGACGATCGTGTTCCCGGAGGTGGCTTTCCATTGCCACACGCGCTCGATGAAGCGTTCGCGTCCCAAAGATTCCCGAGAGGCGCCTTCGGCCATGAGCTGCTTTTCCACGACGTTCTGCGTGGCAATCCCGGCATGATCGGTGCCGGGCAACCAGAGCACATTGCGGCCTTGCATGCGTCGCCAGCGTATCAGGATGTCTTGGATCGAATGATTCAGCGCGTGGCCGACATGAAGTGAGCCTGTGACATTGGGTGGGGGAATCACGATGCAGTACGGTTGGCCTGGATGGGTCGGCGAAGCGTGGAAATAGCCTTGCTGGCTCCAGACCTGAGACCAACGTGCTTCAACCGCCTTGGGATCGTAGGTTTTGTCGAGTTGGGGTGTGCTCATTCAGTCTTCGTCCGATGTTTGGTGAGCGAGACACGCAAGACGTGCGCGACAGGCGCGACTCGCGAAGATGAAATTTCCGACCAGCCCCGCTTTTCTCGCAAGTCTCGCGAGTCTGCTCGAATAAGCGGAGCATCTTAGCATGCGGGTGGTGGCCTCTCAAGGCAAAGTGAGGGACACACATAGCTTGAGGGGTGCAGAGCCGTATGTTATACAGACTCGCACAAGGCGAGAGCGAGGGGATCGTTCCGCTTCCACTTTTTACAATTTGGAGAGACTATGGCCACAGGGCGCGAAAAAGACCGCAAGACGAGAAAGAAGCATCGGAAGAATGTCGCGCGGGTGAAGGCACTGGTGACAGCCAGACGGAGTAAGGCTAAGAAGAGCAAGAAGGGGTAAGTCGGAGCGGGGGCGAGAGTTCTACGCGGCTTGTGTGAGTCGTGTGATCTCTGCTTTGATCTGCTCTTCGGCCAGGTCGGGCACGAGACGCTGAACAGCCTGTCCGATCTGCTCTCGGGCTATCGTCCGGACGAGTGCTTCGACCATTCCAGAAGTCTGCTTGGCGGCAGTCTGTTGGATCTCTTCCTTGACGAGTCCCTCGATCGATCCGAGTTGTTCCCGGACCATATCGGGCAGTGTGGTGCGAACGGTGTTGGTTTGTTCGCGGACAAATCGATCGATGCGCTCGCTGATCAGAGGGCTCGCGATTTCGACAATGCTGTGCCGAATGATGGGTTCGAGGAGGGACATTTCCCGTGCGAGGACCTTCGGGAGTGCCGTCATGAGCAACGGTTCAAGGACCTTTGTCAGCCGCTCTTCCGAGAGAGCCGCTCCCATGTGTGTGTGGACCTCTGTTTCCACGGCTTTGGCCACAAGGGTTGCCAGCTCTTTCCCCACCATCTTGGGGAGCAGGTCGGCAATCTTTTTTTCTGTCCGTTCTGACATGGAATGAAGGAGTTGACCGAAGAGGCCCTTCATCGCCTCTTCCGGTTCGGTGGTCGAGGCCTGCGCTGCTGTGGTGATAGTCACGGGGGGTGCTTTCGGTTGGGGGTGGGGTGCGATCGCCTGTTCCTCTTCTTCCTCGGTCGGGCTGTCATCGTTGAAGGCCTCATCATCGGAGTCCGTCGCGCTTGAGACCGGAGGCCAGGAGCGAGATTTCTTCTTTGCTCCGTTCGCCCTGGTTGCCTGCTGGGCTTCCAAATCCTTGATCACATCGATGAGGTTTTCGGACTGAAATGGTTTATTGAGAAAGGCCTTCACCCCCAGCGAACGCAAGTGGGTTTCATCCACACGATCCGAAGGGCTGATCAGGGAGACAATATAGGTTTCTGCCAGGTTATCCAGCTTGTGGACTTCTTTGCAGAACCCCGAGAAGGTCATGCTCTCCAAATGATAGTCTGCGATGATGAGGTTCGGGCTCATCCGGCGTGCCGCTTCCAAGGCTGCGGGGCCATCCTGGAATCCCACAACATCACACCCTTCCGGTTTCGAGATCTGCTCGACCAACCGGCGGACGGCGGGACTACTGTCGACGACAAAGATGGTTGAAGCCACCTAACCCTCCAATGTTATTCAACTATGTCGAAGCTAGCAGTGGGGGTATTCTTTGTCAAGAAAACGCACGATAGGTGCGTGTTTTGACTTCGGATTTTTGAACTGACTACAATCAGCCGCAATAGGATCAGTACAACGAATGAAGACCCCCATCCACGTCATCTTTTTTGATGCAGCCGAGACGCTGTTTCATGTCAATGGTTCAGTGGCGGATATCTACTTGACGTATGCGGTTCAGCATGGGTTTCGGCAGACTCCCGACTCGCAGGCATCGATTGCGCAAGCCTTTCAGCGTGCCTTTCGCGACGCGGCGCCGCTGGTTTTTGCCGAAACGGATCCTATCAAGTTGAAGCGATGTGAGCGGCTCTGGTGGTTCGACGTCGTGCACAACGTGTTTTATCGCGTCGGGATGTTCGAGCGGTTTGATGAATTCTTCGAGCAGGTTTTTCAGGTGTTTGAAGATCCTCGCTCCTGGACATTGTTTCCTGAAACCCATGCTGTGCTGACCAGGCTGCGTAAAGAGGGGTTTGAGCTGGGGATCGTGTCCAACTTCGATTCCCGGCTCTTTCCTGTGATCCGGGGACTCGGAATCGACAGGCTCTTCGACACCGTGACGATTTCCAGCATGGCCCGATCTGCCAAGCCAGCGTCAAAGATATTTGAGGTTGCCCTAGAAAAGCATGCCGTTGACCCCGATGAGGCTGTCCATGTGGGAGACAGTCTGAGAGACGATGTAGAGGGCGCCACCAAGGCTGGGCTAACCGGAGGCTGTCCATGTGGGAGACAGTCTGAGAGACGATGTAGAGGGCGCCACCAAGGCTGGGCTAACCGGCGTGTTGCTGGATCGTGCAGGGCGCAATCAGGCGTCGGGCGGCTATGTGATTCGGACGTTGGAGGAGCTTCTTCCGCTCGTAAGATGCTAAAAAAGTCTGCCAGCAGAAGAAGATCGTTATTTGGTTTATTTGGTTTGTCTCATTTGTTTGGTTAACCAAGACAAACGAGATGAACAAAACAAACCAGATAGACCAGACAAACCAGATGAACCAGAAAGACCGGGCTAAAGGAGTAGCGGAACTAGATCTTTCGCGCGGCCCTGCAGTGAGAGGTCAACCAGGTCCGATTGCGGAGTGCTCTCGAGATTGATCTCGATGACCAGCGCGCCGGCTTCCTTCGCCATCGACGCAAATCCTGCTGCTGGATAGACGACTCCTGATGTGCCGACCACAAGGAGGAGGTCGCAGCTACGGATGGCCTGATCACAGCGCCGCAGATCTTCCTCCCAGAGCGATTCCCCAAACCAGACGATATGAGGCCGGAGCAGGGCATGGCACAGCCGGCACGTCGGCAGGATGGGAAGAGGGATCTCCCGGTTTCCCGAGATGACGCCACAGCCCGTACAACGAACCGTCCAGATATTGCCGTGAATTTCAGAGAGGCGTTGTGAGCCGGCGGCACGGTGGAGCCCATCGACATTCTGCGTGATCAGCCACATTCGATCGCCCCATTGCTGCTCAAGCTTTACGATCGTGTCGTGGGCAGGGTTCGGCTGTTTCGTGGCGAGTATCTCTCGCCGCCAGTTATACCATTCCCACACCAGACGGGGGTCCCGCTCAAAGGCCTCCGGCGTGGCCAGATCCTCCGCACGATAGTTGCGCCACAATCCGTCTGCACCACGAAACGTCGGCACGCCGCTGTCGGCGGAGATCCCGGCGCCGGTGAGCACTGCGATACTTCTTGCTGAGGCAAGTTGCGCCCGCGCTGATTGTATGAGCGCATTGTCACTCATAGGGCAGACATTCTACACAACTTCTGTCGTTCGGGCTCACATGATATAGTAACGATCGATTTGGCAACCAGAGGCACAGCATGAAACAGATTCTGATGGTCGGGGCCGGCTCAGTAGGTGGGTTCTTTGGGGCACACCTGGCGAAGGCTAATCCCAATGTGTCGTTCTTGCTGCGGCCCAAGACACTTGCAGCCGTGAAGCAGAATGGCCTCACGATCCGCAGTGCCCAGGGCTCCTTCACCGTACATCCACCAGCCGCTTCCGATCCGCGAGATCTCGTGAAGCCGGACCTGATTATTCTCTCTGTGAAAGCCTACGATCTGGATGAGGTGCTGACACAAATCAAGCCGGTCCTGACCGATAAGACCGTCATCTTGACCCTACAGAATGGGGTCGATACCGAAGACCGCATCCTGGCGCGCGTTCAACGGGATTGTGTCGTCGGTGGGATCGCCTATATCTATACCAAGATCGCGGCACCCGGCGTCATCGACCATTACAAGAAGGGGGCTGTGGCGATCGGGGAGCTGATGGGGCATCAGAGCTCTCGGCTGCTGGCCATTGCGGATTTGTTTAAGCAGGCGGGGATTCCTTGCCAGCTGACCGACGATATTCGGCGCAGCAAGTGGGAGAAGATGTGTTGGAATTGCGTCTTCAATCCCTTGACCGTGATGATCGACGACAAAGTGGCCAAGGCGCTCGATCATCCCGAGATGCTGGGAGTGATCCACCAGATTGTGGGTGAAATCGTGGCGGTGGCGGCCAGCGCGAAAGTGCCGTTAGCTGCCGATATGGCAGAGAAGGTGGTCCGCTGGACACAAGAGATTCGGGATATTCATACCTCGATGTATGATGATTGGAAGGCCGGTCGGCCGACTGAGATCGACTTTCTGAACGGGTATGTCTCGAAGCTCGGGCGGAAATTCGGCATTCCGACGCCATTGAACGACATGCTGACGGCAGTGATCAAGACGATCACTGAGCGGGAACGAACCGGTCCTGGTCTCGTTCGCATCGACGGGGCGGTGGTTCAGCCTGTTTCGCTTGATCGTGCCGCCATTGCATCGTTGCCGGCAGATCATCAGCTCGATATTTCGACGGTAATGCCCGGCATGCAGGGTAAAGGGATTCGCGTGGAGGGTCTGCTTGATATTCCGGCGCTCGCCATCGGGGCGGATCATGTCACCTTTCATGCCTTAGACGGGAACTACTCCGCCTGCCTCACGCTCCAACAGGCGAGAGAGTACGGGGTTCTCGTCTATGAACTCAATGAAGCCCCGTTGCCTGATGCGAAGGGCGGTCCGTTCCGGTTAGTGACACCCGGACTCGGAGATCTGTGTGCCAATGTGAAGGGGGTCGCAAGAATCGAGGTGACCATCGGAACCGGAGTAGACACGAGGCCAACGAATTGTTAGCCGCGCGAGACAGGCGGGACGAGCGAGAAAGGCGAGACACTCGGAATCAGGGCTTGCGAGTCGCGCATTCCGTGCTATGGAGGGCGTTGACAAGTAATTGAACCGGCGCAAGAATCACCCCCAGTATACTCAATAGTTAGGCGATGGAACCGCAAAGGATGACGTAGTGCTCGCCAAAGATAAGAGAGCTTGTTGAAGACCTTGTGCGAGCGGGCTTCGTCGACCGAAGCGGCAAAGGTAGTCACCGAAACTTTGTCCACCCGAATGTTGTCAAACCCATCACAATATCCGGTGCGCTTGGCGATGACGCGAAGCATTATCAGGTCCGCGCCGTGAAGCGTGCCGTTGAGGAGTCAAAGTCATGAAAGATACTGCACGATACGCAAAGATTGTCGAGTGGTCAGAGGAAGACCAATGCTTTGTCGGCAGTTGTCCGGGTCTGATTTACGGCGGGTGCCACGGCGCTGACGAAAAGGCTGTCTTTGAGCAGCTTTGCCAAGCCGTAGAGGAAGCCATTGCGCTCTACCGCCAGGATGGAAAGGCTCTTCCCCCGCCAACGTCGGGCCGCGACTTCGCGAACAAGATGCAGAACGTCGCATAGCCGCGCGAGACAGGCGGGACGAGCGAGAAAGGCGAGACACTCGGAATCAGGGCTTGCGAGTCGCGCATTCCGTGCTATGGAGGGCGTTGACAAGTAATTGAACCGGCGCAAGAATCACCCCCAGTATACTCAATAGTTAGGCGATGGAACCGCAAAGGATGACGTAGTGCTCGCCAAAGATAAGAGAGCTTGTTGAAGACCTTGTGCGAGCGGGCTTCGTCGACCGAAGCGGCAAAGGTAGTCACCGAAACTTTGTCCACCCGAATGTTGTCAAACCCATCACAATATCCGGTGCGCTTGGCGATGACGCGAAGCATTATCAGGTCCGCGCCGTGAAGCGTGCCGTTGAGGAGTCAAAGTCATGAAAGATACTGCACGATACGCAAAGATTGTCGAGTGGTCAGAGGAAGACCAATGCTTTGTCGGCAGTTGTCCGGGTCTGATTTACGGCGGGTGCCACGGCGCTGACGAAAAGGCTGTCTTTGAGCAGCTTTGCCAAGCCGTAGAGGAAGCCATTGCGCTCTACCGCCAGGATGGAAAGGCTCTTCCCCCGCCAACGTCGGGCCGCGACTTCGCGAACAAGATGCAGAACGTCGCATAGCCGCGCGAGACAGGCGGGACAGGCAGGACGGGCGAGGCGGTCCCAAGGCTGAAGGCTGAAGTGTTCGGAACTTCGAACCCCGGCCTTCGGATCGCACCTTTCTCGCAAGTCTCGCGTTTCACGCGCCACGGCTTGTGGCGCTGGCGCCGTATATCATGCCAATCCTGCTATGTGGATATCGTTGAGAAGGCTTTGAAGCGACACGACAATCACAGAGGAAATTGCGGGCCGGTTTCGCGTAATATGCCGGTCAGTATACTCAATAGTTATGTGGCGAACGTAGATGCGCGACATTCCCCAGATAGATAACGGAAAGAAGCCCCTGCAGCCATTGAACATCATCCACTTCATCTGGCTGCCGAGCAGCACTCCGTATGGAAATCTACTTCTGAAAGGGAGGGATATCGTTCGGAGAATTGATCGGGTGAATCTGGAGGTAGGTCGAGTATTCACTTCGTATGTCCATCCCAGCAAAGAGGACATCAATAATCCACAACAGGACTTGGTTGAACATCAATTCTATGCAGAACAAGTGGTCTATTGGATGCGCAAGACTGCTGATGAGCTCATATCCCTCGCATATGTCATTGATGAATGGAATCGAACCAGAAAGTGGCCAATGTCTGTAAGAATTGATTCGATTGCTGGCCTAAAGGAAAGTCCTTCCGAAGAGCTCCGACAGCTTTTTGCTCCACATGATGCGTTCCTTACAACTCTGAATGAAATCTCTAACGCCTTTAAGCACTCATTCATAAATACTGACATGACAGTGGCAGGGTCTGAATATCCAGTGGTGTTTGCCTTGGCCTTAAAACGAAACAAACTATCAGAGCCTCCACAATTCTATTCAGTTAATTTCGCGGAGATGGTTGAGGCGTTCTCGAGGCTCTACAAAGAGGTTATTGCCACAATCCAGCAATGGGCTAACCCTGGAAAGGCCAAGAATGAACAAAGCGCCACATAGCACGGCGCTCAACCTGACTCGGTATGTTGGCACATCGCGCCTCGCAGCTCGCAGGTTAGCTTTGCGTTAGGCGCACCACCCGGACAGCTGAGATTACCGCGGCGGCCGGTGCCGAGAGCACGAACCCCTCGCGCTTGGACTTCAACAATAGGTAGGACACTTAATGGCTCTCTCGCTCAACAAACCCAAGCTCGACAACCTCGCCCAGAACGTCATCCTGCCCATCATCGTCATCCGCCGTCTGGAGTGCGTGCTGATTGATTGGCGGGAGAAGAAGTCCGCCGGGGGACGAAAAAGGGGACAGGCTACTTTTCTGACCGCTTCCGCTGAGTCGTTAGGCACTGAGCACAGAAGGAGGACACTCTGAGCCCGACAATTTTTAGAGAAGGGGGGTTCCGCTTCTATTTCTTTTCCCGCGAGGAAACACGAATGCACGTACATGTGTATTGTGAGCGTGGTGAGGCAAAATTCTGGCTGGAACCGACAATCGAATTGGCGCAGAATTCCGGTATGGCTGTCCGGCAAATCCGGGTTGCGAAAACTCTTATCGAGGAGCATGACGATGAAATCCGCAACGCTTGGCAAAAACACTTCGGGTGCTGAGGTGACGAACATCTCCAGTCATGGATTCTGGCTGCTAGTGGCTGACGAAGAGTTATTTGTTTCGTTCAAAGAATTTCCCTGGTTCAAGGATGCATCTGTATCAGAGATCCTGAACGTCGTGAGGCCGCAGCCTCATCACCTGTATTGGCCTGGCCTCGATGTGGATGTAGCCGTTGAATCCATCAGGCATCCAGAGAAGTTCCCGCTCATCTCAAAAGAATTGCGTCTAACGAAACGTTCCAGCCGACCCACAAAAGCGCGCCGCTGAGCTTGGCCGTTGATCCGGCAGGGAAAAGATAATCGCCCTGGGCGCCAAGAGGATTGAGGAGCAGATTGAGATGTGTTGCGTTGACGAATGACCCCAGCTCCTTCATCTCCTTCTCCCATTTGAGCCGACACGACAATCACAGAGGAATTTGCGGGCCTGTTTCGCGTAATATGCCGGTCAGAGGAAGGCGGGTGGGGTCATTGCTTGACTTTGCACTGCGCCAGCGGTGTTGCAGAACCTCCTGCCCCAGCCGTGTCAAGAAATCCGTCCGGTCGGTCTCGTCATGAAAGATCGTCTGCTGGTCGTTGCCGCGAGTGGTGAGGTGCACAGTCAAGCAGTGCTCCCATCTACTACTTCCCAGGCGAGGCTGGCGGAGGTTTGGGGATCGGCATAGTTTGGGGTAGAATAGTTGCACTGGCGGTGCGAGAAAGATGGGTTGCGACTGAATGCGAATGGAGGGACTCACATGGCCAAGACAGTGGACAGACTAGCGGCGGAGATTCATGGTCTGCCAGACGTAGAGAAATTGCAGTTGGTGGATACAATCCTGGCCGATTTGGACAGGCCGGACCCAGAGATCGACCGGGTATGGGCGGAGGAGGCGCGCAAGCGGTGGGCGGCCTACAAAGCGGGCCGGGTCCCAACGGTACCCTATGAGACCGTTATGGCCAAGCATCGCCGATCATGAAGCTACGTTTTCTTATCTTGGCCCAGCGGGAGCTTGATGAGGCGGTGGCCTGGTACAACGAACAGGCGGCAGGGTCGGGGCAGGAATTTCTTGACGAATTGGACCGGGTAGTTCGGCGGGCCGTGACGTTCCCGATGTCGTGCCCTGAGATCGAGCCGGTGGTGCGTCGCTGNCTGTTGGCCCGCTTTCCGTACGGGCTAATCTACGGTGTTGATCGGAAAACGATNGTCGTAGTAGCCGTGGCNCACCTGCACCGNGAGCCCCGCTACTGGGTGGGTCGCATTTNAATTGTGCATCCGTTAGATGCACACAAGCACGCCGTTTNCTCTANAGCNGTGAAAACGATCAAAGACAGNNCACGGGTGNGGTCNTTGCTTGACTGTGCACTGAACCAGCGCTGCTGCTGAACCTCCTGCCTGAGCCGTGTCAAGAAATCCGTCCGGTCGGNCTNNTCNTGAAAGATCGTNTGCTGGTCGTTGCCGCGAGCGGTGAGGTGCTAGAGGGCGCCCGGATATTCCACNCGAAGTTGCGAGCCATGAACGCGGAGCCAAGAGGNAGAGAGNTGCAAGGTCAAGCAATGANCCCATCTCNTTNCCAGTATACTCAATAGTTAGGCGGCGATGAGCACACCGTCCTCGGTCAGTCGACGTCTCGCAGACTGTCTGCAAGCCCACGCCTGCGGGGACTATGAGGGTGCGCTCGTCCACTTCTTCCCCGCTCTCGACAAGGTCGCCAAACGCCGTCGCCCGAAGGAAGGCGTTGGCGCGCGAATTCGCTCTTTCCTGTCAGACGAAGAAGCCCTGATCTCGGCGATTGCAACGGGCAATGTGTTCCGAAACATTCAGGTCGATGGCGTCACGTTCCCAGATGCCATCTACCGATTTGGTCGCACGTCCATCGCTCACGAGGGCGAGTTGGATCGCCGCCTTACGATCTCGAAAGATGGCAGTCTGTCCATCGGCGAGATTTGGGCGCTACCGTCGTCATACATAACGGCGCTCTGCATAGCAGTAATGGTCGCTCCTGAGTGCGCCGATGAAAAGATTGAAGGTGATGCAACGATCACCCTCTTTGGCTCAACCTGGCGTCTCAACGAACTGTGGGGTGCGCATGAGCGACTAAAGGGAAGCATAGCCACAGCGTTTCGCAACTCCAACCTCTTTGCCAAGTGAGAACGCCGCCTAACCCCTCGCTCAACCGGAGGGCCAACGGTGTTCCGCCGTTGCCTCCCGGTTCGCTGGAACGTTGGGCGGCAAAAAAAAGGGGCGTGTCGTTAGACACGCCCCCTGAGCTTGGTGCAGTCAGAAGAATGAAACGGTTATTTCTTCAATGCGTCGATGCCGGCGCCAAAGTTAATGTGAAAGGCTGCTCCATTCATCACCAGGGCCGGGACCGACTTGACACCGGCAGCTTCCGCTTCTTTCACGCGCGC
Organism: Nitrospira sp.; assembly: GCA_005239475.1. Classification (GTDB taxonomy): domain Bacteria; phylum Nitrospirota; class Nitrospiria; order Nitrospirales; family Nitrospiraceae; genus Palsa-1315. Next base: position 11,605 of record SPAX01000015.1, read on the forward strand.
TTTGTTTGTGCCGAGATGGACGTGTTCCACATCATATTTCGACGGATCCAGAGCGTTGGCGACGCTTTGCTCAGCCGCGACGCACACTGGGCATCCGGCGTGGAAGAAAATCGCTTTTGTTTTCATCATACTCTCCTTTTAAAGGTAATGGTTTGATTGAGGTTCCATAACCAGAATAACGTAGGAACAACTCTACGCTCAGAGCCGCAGGCACGGTTCAGTTTCCCTGCCACCTTGTTGGATAACCTACTGACAATCTGACAATGAAATCAATGAAAAAATTACCGTCCCTGGGGCATGACATCCGGCTGGTTTCTCTGGTCTATTTGGTCTGTTTGGTTGAACCAGACAAACCAGATAAACAAAACAAACCAGATGAACCAGACAGACTGCGTTAGCGAATGATCTGAATCGCTTTCCACCGTTCCGAACGGTAGCGCCACAATAGCAAGACCATTCGGACCGTCCAATCCGCGATCATCGCACTCCACACGAAGAGCACATCGAGTGTGAGCCAGGGACCTGCGATGACCGCGAGGGGTACGCGGACTCCCCACATGCCGATTGTCGTTGCCAACATGATGAACCGGGTGTCGCCGGCTCCACGTAACGATCCGGCCAGGACCATGGTGAGAGCGAGCGGAATTTGGAGGATGGCGACGATGCGCAGAAACACCGTTCCGAGTTCGACGACCGCCTCGTCATTGGTAAAGATACGGAGCAGCGCATAGGGAAAGAAAAAGAACAGCACGCCCATCGACGCCATCGCGACAGTCGCCAGGCGATTCGCTTCCCAGTTTTCCAATTTGGCCCGTACATATTTACCCGCGCCGATACTCTGCCCCACCATGGTGGCTGCCGCAATCGCGAAGCCATAGCCCGGTAGGAAGGACAGGGATTCGATCGACAAGCCGACTTGATGCGCGGCGTAGGTCACCGTTCCGTACAGCAGGACGATCTTGGTGTAGAGGAGTACCCCCGCCTGTTGAAACATCCGCTCGCCGGAGACTGGTGCGCCGATCTGCCAGGTGGAGCGCAAGAGATCACGTCGTACGTTGAGGGATTTCCTGAAGAGCTTTCGGCAGGCCCAGAGAAGGTAGGCCACACCCGTTCCTTCTGCGAAACCCGTAGCAACGGCTGCTCCGGTAATACCCCAGGCAGGGAAGCCCCAGAGTCCGTAGATTAGTGGGTAGGCGATCGTCAGATACAGTAGATTCACTGCGATCAAGGCGTACATTGGAGTTTTGGTGTCTCCGGTGCCTTGCATAATCGATGAGAGGACCTGCAAGAAGATCGTGCAGGGAATGACCAGGAAGATGAAGTTCGAGTAGGGCAGGGCCAGTGCGATGACGTCGTGCTCCGCGCCCAACAGCTCCATCGTGACACGATTCAGGGACAATCCGAGTGCCACCAGCGAGCAGGACACGAGGGCTGCCATTCCGAGGAGATGCGTGGCGGCTTCTCCCACGTCTTTGGTGCGGCGCGCGCCCCACAGTTGGGCGATGAGGACGTTTGCACCCACCGATAATCCGGAGATGAGCGTGGTGGCCATGAAGGCCAGCAACTGGCCAAGTCCGACGGCCGCGATGGATGTGGCGCCGAGACCACCCACGAGGAAGACTGCGGCGATGCCCTCGGTGCGTTGGAGCAGGCTGCTGACCGTGACTGGTAAGGCAAGGGTCAGGACGGACTTTCTGATCTGTGCAATGCGGGATGCCATGGCGGGCCATCCTAGCAGGATGCTGAAGAAGTCGCTCGTCTCACCCGCCAGATCCTGGCGCGCGCGACGAGCGACGTGCGACGAGGGGGAAAGGCGGGACGAGGAGATGGGTGGGAGCATCGTGTCAGGCAGGAGCCAACGCGTGACGTTCAGGGTTCGAAGTTTCGGAACCTCGAACTTCGGACCTCACCGTCGTCCGTCTCGCCTTTCCCGCCAGTCTCGCGTGTCTCGCACGGTTGTCCTGTGGGCTGGACAAAGATGTGTCTGTCCTATTAGGGTCGTTGTACCATGACTGAACTCAGCGACCTTTCCCCAGTTCCTCTTCCGAAGGCCTCGCGCCTGTCGAAGTCAAAATTCCTGTCCGGTCTTCAATGTCACAAGCGTCTGTACCTCGAAGTCCATCATCCCTCTCTCGCGACCAAACCGGATGCGGCGACCCAGGCGATGTTTGAGATGGGAACAGAAGTCGGGGAGTTGGCCCGGAGTCGCTTTCCCGGCGGCGCCTTGGTGACAGCAGGGTATCGCCAGACAGAAGCCGCTCTTGCGCAGACCGCCGCACTGATCCAGGACGTTGCCGTGCCGGCGATTTTCGAAGCGGCGTTTTTGCACGGTGGGGTGCTGATTCGCGCGGATGTGTTGGAGCGTCTCCTGACCACGGAGGGACAGCCCCGGGGGTGGCGATTGATCGAGGTCAAGTCTTCAACGAAGGTCAAAGACGTGCATCTCGAAGATCTCGCCGTGCAAAGCGAAGTGATACTGGGTGCAGGGCTGACGCTCGTCTCCGTCTGTCTCATGCATATTAATACCGGATATCTGTATCGAAATGGAGCAATAGATCTGACCGAATTGTTTGCGATTCAGGATCTCTCCGAGGCTGTGGCCCAGCGACGGGCTGCGGTGCCCGAGCGGTTGGCCGAGATGAGCCGCATGCTGCTCCAGACGCAACCTCCCGCCATTGAGCCGGACCGGCATTGTCATACACCCTACGATTGCCCCTTCTGGGAACATTGCACCAAAGACAAACCGGCGCGATGGATTCATTATTTACCGGGATCGAAACACGTCGTTGGCCAGTTGACTCAACAGGGGGTGACGACAATCGATGAGATTCCGGCCGGTACAAAGCTGTCGCCGGTTCAGCGCCGTGTGAAAGAGAATGTGGAGTGGGTGTCTGCGAAGCTCGGTCCTGTGTTGAAGGCGGTGCAGTATCCGGTGCATCACCTCGATTTCGAAACGGTTATGTTGGCGGTGCCTCGGTTCTCCGAGACGAGACCCTATCAAGCCTTGCCTGTTCAGTGGTCGAACCATATCGAGCAGGCAACCGGTGAACTGCGCCACGAGGAGTTTCTGCACAAGGATGTGAGCGATCCTCGGAAGGTTCTTGCCGAATCCTTGCTGGAATCTCTGGGAGAGCGAGGGAGTATCTGTGTGTATTCGCCCTATGAAAAGTCTGTGATCGAGCAGTTGGCCGAGGCTCTTCCTTCGTTGCGAACCGCTCTTCAGGCATTAGTAAAGCGTATCTGGGATCTGCATCCGATCGTGCGCGATTACTACTATCATCCACACTTTGACGGCTCCTACTCACTGAAGGAGGTCCTTCCTGCTCTCGTCCCATCGTTGGGATATGCCGACCTGGCGATCAAAGAGGGAGGGTATGCCGCCAGTCAGTATTACCGTATGGTTTTCATCGAAACGGATTGGGTCGAGCGGGCGTCGATTGAGGAGGCCCTGCTGCGATACTGCGAGCGAGACACTTTGGCGATGGTTGAGCTTAGGCGAGCATTGAAGGAAAAGGCGCAGGTGCAAGGCGAATGAGGTATTGATCTGTTGGCTTTCTCGCGCTGCCTTCTCTAACCATTTCAGCACCGTATCTCCCGGCGCATATTTCCGATACCACCAGCAAAATCCTTCCCGAACCAGCTCTCGATTGAGCATGCGTCCATCAGGAAGCGCCACATCTCTCAGTAGCCGATGGTACTTGTTCAATGCTAGGATCCACCAGTCACCCGAGGCGTTGAACCGACGAAAGGGGACTGGTAACCGGCGAATTTCGGTTGGCCGTCGATTATTTCAACGGCGTGGAGATATTATGGATCGGCGTAAAAGGGTAACCGTATGAAAACGTTTCAGGTGCGGCAAAGCATTCATTATGATCTGATGCTAACTGCAGGCACGGAACAGGAAGCGATTCTGAAGGCCGGGGGTATCCCGTTGACCCAGTGGGAGACCGAGAGTACCGAGATCACGGCCGAGTTGATCGATGAAACGGAAGAATTGGACGAATACTGATGCCCAAGGTTTTTCTGACGTTCACGATAGAGGTTATCCTCTTATTGGCCCTGGTCTCCTGTGCGCCCGACTCACCCGCTGTCCCATCTTAATAATCCGCCCAACCGTTCGAGCTTTGCGCGCTCACTCCTTACCACACGCTCGTTTCCACACAGTTTGACTCATACTGCAACCTGATGCCCCCACGGTTTGTACAGTCTTGTAGTCGTAGAATCAGGGTAGATTTGCCCTCGCGAGAATCGTTGGTGAAACCAAAGAGTTAGGGCCCTAGGCTGGACATCGCCTACGATTCCTGGTATACATCGCCGAATGGAATCGGCGGAATGGACCAGCGACGCGCGCTCCGAGCTTCACGTACGTCCCGTTGAGCGACACGAAGAAGGGCGCTATCAGGAACAGATGGCGTGCCACCACTATCTGGGCGCGCTCCCGAAGATCGGCGAGACGGTGTGGTATGTCGCCACGTGGCGCGACCAGTGGGTGGCACAACTGAGTCTCTCGGGCGCAGCCCTGAAATGCGGCGTGCGTGATCGCTGGATCGGCTGGGACTTTCGCTCGCAGTATGGGCGACTGAAGCTGATCGCCAACAACAGCCGCTTTCTGATCCTGCCCGACTGGCACCGGCCCAATCTCGGCTCGCGCGTGCTCTCGCTGACCGAACGTCGAGCCGTGGCCGATTGGCCGGCCCGCTTCGGCCACCCGTTGCTGCTGCTGGAGACCTTTGTCGATCCCCGGCGCTTCTATGGCGGCGTCTATCGCGCCGCCAACTGGATTGCCTTGGGTCTGACCCAAGGGTATCGACGGACCCGGGCCGGCTACAGCGCGGAGACCGACGCCCCCAAGCGGGTCTTTGTACGCCCGCTCTGCCGCCATCCTCAGAAACAATTAACCCATCCCGACCGGCATCACCTTCACCTGACAGGAGCCTCCAAGATCATGCTCAATGCCGAACAGATGCGTGCGTTGCCGCGGTGCTTCATGACCATTACCGATCCGCGCCGCCCTCAGGGGCGGCGCCATCGCCTGCCGGTGGTGCTGGGCATCGCCGCGGGCGCCACGCTCTGCGGCATGCGCGGATATAAGGCGATCTCGGATTGGGCGAATGGTTTGGGACCGCAGGCCCGGATGCGCTTCGGCTGTCGGCGTGAGAAGGGACACGGCATCGTCCCCAGTGAGTTTGTGATCCGCGATTGTCTGGTCCGCATTGACCCAGGAGCGCTGGATCGGGCGCTCCAGGCCTGGAATCACGCCTGGGGGGTGGATGACGAGGCCTTGGCGCTCGATGGCAAGACCATGAAAAATGCCACCGACGAAGCCGGACATCGCACACACATCATGAGCGTGGTGGGACATCGCTCGAAGACCTGCCACACCCAAAAAAAGTCGGCGCCTTACCCGTAGCGGGCCAAGATGAATTCAAACGCACCAACGAAATCGGCATGGCGCCCCTTGTACTTGCAGGCTGTGAGCTCGCTGGCAAGGACGTCACGGGCGATGCCCTCCTGACCCAGCGCGCACTCGCACGCTATCTGATCGAGCGACGGGCGCACTATTATTTCACCGTCAAGGGCAACCAACCCGCGCTGCAACGCGATATTGCCGTCCTGTTCGAGCCGCGCGCCGCTGCCGACTTCGTCGAGGTCGCCCCGGCCGATCACGGACGCATTGAGACGCGGCGCATCTGGTGCAGTCCAGCGCTGAATGCGTACCTCGACTTCCCCCATGTCGGGCAGGTCTTTCTGATCGAGCGTGAATCCATCAAGAAGAACACCGGCAAGCACTCTCGTGAGATCGCGCTGGGGGTCACGAGTCGCACGCCGCACCAGGCCTCGCCGCAACGGGTGCTGGCGGTCAACCGCGGGCACTGGAGTATCGAAAGCGTGCATCACCTCCTCGATTGGAACTATGACGAGGACCGTAGCCGCATCCGAACCGGATTCGGACCAGAAAACATGTCGCGTCTCCGCCGCTTCGCGGTCGGGATCCTCAAGTCCTTCCAGAAAGCTGCTCAATCCATCGCCGAGATGATGCGCACACTCTGCTTCCGGACTCGTCTTGTGTTCGACTACTTGCGGATGACAAAAAACTCAGTCCCCGGGGCACGAGCAACTTGAGAACAAATTTACCCTGGTCGTAGAATTGCCACATCTTCACCAGATTCCTGTTGGGGCGTATGGTGGCTGGATCCACGTATCGAGTCTTTCCTGCTTCGTCGCTGTTACTAACTTGTACCCACTCCGCATATGCTGGACTACTACTCAGCAGCAGGAGTGTGATCAGTGCTCCGAAACCAGAAACGTAGGCCAGCGGCAGCGTGAGGAATGGTCCCACGTTGTACGTGTGGAAGCGTTTTACCAGGAAGNGACGGAAGGGACGAAGCGNGAAGGGCCTGGGNGCCTTGCAGGGAGGCTNANTGTAGNNAANGGGGACGCTCAAACNGCAAAGCGGGCGTGGTAGTGGTNGGTNGGAAGATNGGGGTCGTCAATTCCCGTTGTCGAATGGNACGGATGGACTCGTCTCANTGGCGTNGTGATNAGGGGNCAGCCAGTAGGGTACGGACGTTTTGAGATTGCGGACAATCGGTTTACCGCACGCATTGCAGGTATAACGTTCCGTCGAACGCTTGAGGTCAATCCCTTTCAATGTCAGGTACCGCCCCTTCAATGTCAGGTCCCGATGGGCACAGGCTGGCTGGTTCACCTTGATACGTATCTTCATCGGTATCCCTTCATTCCTCCAATCTAACAAATCTCCATGCTTCTCATCAACCGTAACCGTCCACCCCTTGGGCGGAGCGGATGGAGAAACTGAAGGGGCGTGGTAGAGGAGCCTCGCAGGGAGGCAATTCCAGGAGGGTTTCAGCCTAGGCGCAGGAGCCGAGAAGGGGGAATGGGTGTATTGATCGGTGGGAGATATGAGGGGCTAGGTTGTCAGTGGAACGGTGTCACGCCTGGCGGGGCAATTACCTGTCCAAAATTTCAGTGGGGTAGTACAATTGCGGCAGTTAGTAAGCACGGTTGTACGATCAAGAAAGGAGACAGAATGGCTGAGTTTGTCTTGCGGGGTGGTCAACGGCTCAAGACATTCGCGCCGATGCGGTATCGTGGGAACGGGATTGCCGGTGAAGGAATCATCAAAGATCTTTCGCTGAGCGGGAGCTACATTATCGGGAATACACCGGTCTCCGTTGGGATGGTGCTCGTCCTAGAAATTTTTGTGCCGGGAGACCCGGAGCTATTGCTGATTGATCGTGCCACCGTGAAATGGGCCAAGGGGTCTAAGTTCGGGGTGGACTTCGACGCTCTCCAGCCGAAGGTGGCCGAGCGAATCACAAAGCTCATCTCCACGCTGGTCGAGACACAACATGGCTCATCTAGCAGTGGTTACACTCCCGGTGACACTTGAGGAGGAACCGGGCTGGTATGACTCGGACCCGGGCACAGCCTCTTGAAAAATGGCGGAGAGGGTGGGGATCGAACCCACGGTCCCGTTGCCAGGACAGCAGTTTTCGAGACTGCCCGATTCGGCCACTCTCGCACCTCTCCGCGTAGTAGAACTCGCCTCATGTCTGGGTAGGGTTGGGACGAATGTATCGTCGTCGCGATCGGCTGTGGAGGGAGCTTACCTTGGGGAGTGTGATTATTCAATCGGTTTTCTTTCTGCACGAAGGGCCAGTACGATGGTCGATCCGAGGGTGTGGGGGGGGCTGAGCCCGAATTTTTCGCGCGAGACTCGCGAGAGTTGCGCGAAAAGCGGGACGGGTAAAGGAAGTTCTGAGTTCTAAGTTCTGAGTTCTGGGTGAGAGGCGGGACGGGCGAGGCGGTCTCAAGGCTGAAGGCTGAAGTGTTCGGAACTTCGAACCCCGATCTACGAACTCCGATCTTCGAGTCGCGCTTTTCCCGCCCGCCTCGCCCGTCTCGCTTGAGTCAGGGATCGGCGGTTGCAGTAGAAGCCTTCGTGAATGATGCGGGTTAGGAGGGTACTGGTGAATCCTGGTATAGGTGAGCCGGTTATGGCCTTTCCATCCATTGAGTTGATTGCAACGGCTGGCTGGTCAGCGCCGATTGCGATGGAGGATCGGACCATTCATGTCTGGGGTTTTTCGCTCGATGGAAGCCTGTCTTTCGTGGAACAGTGCCGTTCCTGGTTGAGCGAAGATGAACGCGGGAGAGCGGCCCGGTTCATCCGCCAGCAGGATCAAGTTCGATTCGTGCTGGCGCACGGAGGTCTCAGAGTGGTGCTCGGCCGGTATCTTGGGATTGGGCCCGATGTGTTAGATCTGTATCGCAGTGAGGCAGGTAAGCCCTCCTTGACGAGGGAGTTGCGAGGTGAGCCCGGGATTACGTTCAATATGTCCCATGCGCATGGCCGTGCGCTCATAGCGGTTTCAAAGGGGCAAGAGGTCGGAGTTGATCTCGAACGAATTCGTTCGGACGTAGAGGTTGCGAAACTTTCCGAGCGTTTCTTTGCTCCCTCCGAACACGCGACGATCATGCAGTTGGCTCAGGAGCAGCGTGCATCGAGATTCTTCCGCTACTGGGTCTCAAAAGAGGCGGTGCTCAAGGCGCAAGGTATCGGCCTCCGGGCATTGAGTCAGTGCGAGATCAGCTTGGGAACGGATGGAGTCGGCGCAGAGGTTCTGGTCCCGGTTGGCTCTCCGCTTCAAGACTATTGGAGGATTCGTCGCCTCTCTTGTGGAGAGGGGTGGGAAGCAGCGGTGGCTGCTCAGGGGGTGGACTGGAAGATCGTTGTTTAGTTTGTCTGGTCTGTCTTGTTTATTTGGTTAATCAGACTAACCAGATAGACCAGAGAAACCAGATGAACCAGACAAACCGCCACAGCTTTCGCACCCTGCTAGAGCGGCGCTTCGCGGAGCTGCTTGAAAAACTTCTGAATGAGGGCCTGACTTTCCTGTTCGAGGACCCCCCCTGTTACGGAGACCCGGTGGTTCAGTTTCGGCTCTGCTGGAAGGTCGAACAACGATCCGCAGGCGCCGGCTTTCTGGTCCCATGCCCCAAAGACGACTCGGGGAATCCTCGCTAAGATAATCGCACCGATACACATCGAGCAGGGCTCGACGGTCACGTAGAGCGTCGTCTCGGTCAACCGCCACGTGCCAAGTGTGGTCGCTGCGGCGCGGATCGCAATAACCTCCGCATGGGCCGTGGGATCCTGCCAGAGTTCACGATAATTGTGTGCCTGGGCAAGTATCTGGTCTCCACGCACCATTACCGCTCCAATCGGCACCTCACCGATCGCTGGTGCGCGCGCGGCTTCCTCCAGTGCGACTCGCATGAAGGCCAAATCCTGATGGTGTTCATCTGTCAGCACGATAACCATCCTCTGGAATGACTGTGATACTGCAATGTTCGTTA
>SPAX01000150.1 GCA_005239475.1 Nitrospira sp.
TAGGCACACTGTAGGGCTGAGTGCGCGATCGGGCAAGAAAATCTCCGGATTGATCCAAAGCACTGCATGGGGTTTGTTTTCGGGATGCTCAAAAAGGCTGTCAGCAAGGCCGCAGCCGATGGAAGCACCGGAGGCGTAGCCTTTGGCTACGTTGAGGATGCTTTCGAGGTGAGAACGACGCTGACGGACTTTTTCAGCATCCCGTTAGTGGAATGAGAAAGGAACAGGCGCAAAGGTAAGCACAAACACGGCAAGTGCAATCCATCCGACCACAATCCGCGCTCGGCCCAACGGTACATGAAGATCGCGCACCGGCGGATGTCCGAAACCCCATAGTCCTGCCATAAAGGCCCAGAGCCACCAGCCGGGCCAGCCCATGAATCCTAGCAGGACGAGGATCGGCACCATGACAAACGCCATCGTGCGTTGGCGTTTGCCCCACAGGGCGTACGCCACATGTCCGCCGTCGAGTTGGCCGATGGGAATGAGATTCAGTGACGTCACAAACAGACCGAACCAAGCGGCGAACCCGACAGGGTGCAAGATGATGTCAGCCTGAGGAGGAAGGGACCCGACGACCAGCCAGGAGATGAACTGCAAGAGCAACGGTTCGCCTAACTGTAATCCAGGGGTCGCCGTCCGATCAACGACCGTTGACAGGTTCAGACCGATAACCAGTGCCACCACCGCGACGATGAAGCCGGCGAGCGGACCGGCCACGCCGATGTCGAACAGTGCGCGCCGATTCACGATCGGCCCGCGCAGGCGGATGATCGCCCCGAATGTGCCGACGAAATACGGAGGGCCCGGGATGAACAACGGCAGCGACGCGGGCACCCTGTGGATGCGGGAGAGCACATAGTGCCCGCATTCATGGGTCACCAGAATGATCAATAGCGTGGCAGCGAAGGGAATCCCGCGCCAGAGCGATTCGGGGTGTTCGAGAAGAAAATTTACCGGTCCATGGATCGGTCCGTTGTAGGCCTGATAGGCCCCGGCCCACAGGGTGGTACAGATCGTCGCCACAAAAAGACTGATGGGCAGGATCCATTTCGAGAAGGGGGTCTCCTCGAATTCGTTGTCCGGGGAGAGATCACTAGGTTCCTCAGATGGCCCCGCCACAACCGGCAGTTCTCCGCTGCGGATCGGTTGGTCATCGCTCCGCTGATCCAGATTCATAGGGTCTTCTTCTAACAGGATGCTGAAACAGTCCGCCAGCTTCGTTCTCGCATCGTTCAGACCCTCAACGTACCAAACAATTCTCGGAGATCAGAAAGGCTGAAGGGCCTTTTCCGTTCGCCAAGACCCATTGAACGGGCGAACGGCCCACACAAAGTGCGGTATGTACCTCCTCGGGTCCTCACTCGCTGCGGCCTTGCCCGCGGAACGGCGCGTCTTGGCGCGCCGGGGTTGGGCGGGTGAGAAGTCTGGCCTGTTTGAGCATCCTGCGTGGGGACGCTCCTGTTGTCCTAGACATGTGGACCACTGAATTTTCACCGTGCCACAATAGTTTTCTACGACCACCTAATGGCCCATAGCGAAGGGATTATGGTCAAGTTCTTCGCGAACCGTCGTGGCCGGTCCGTGACCAGGCAACAACCGATATTCAGGTGGCAACGCGAGCACTTGTTTCCGGACCGACCTCAGATGGGTCTGATACAGCGTACTGGGATTCGAGCGGCCAATGGATCCCGCAAACAACGTATCGCCGACGAAACAAACACGCTGTGACTCGGCATCCATTCGATAACAAATCCCGCCAGGGGTATGGCCCGGCGTTGCCAGGCAGTGTACGCGCAAGCGCCCGACCGATATGGCGCGACCGTCGTTCGGGGCAGTAAGACAATCCTCCGAGGGCTTCCAGTGCAGGAGGCTGACATCGTCAGCTCCTAAATAGACCGGAACTTGCCATCGTGCCAGGAGCTGCTGAATCCCTTCGGCATGGTCCGCATGCCCATGCGTCAGACAGATGCCGGTCAGCCGGAGTCGATGGGATTCGAGCCAGGCGATCATGGCTGGAGCGTTGTACGCCGTATCGACGAGGAGCGCCTCACCGGAGTCGTACACGATATAGCCGTTGACCCCGTAGCCGTTGACGTCGCCCTGTATAGTTTCAATCCTCGAAATCGACGGGATCGGATGAGGAACCCACTTCTCTAGGACGATCTGTTCCAACGGATCGAGACGGAGCCCTAACGTGTTGGCGAGGGCGCGCACTTCCTCCCGATCGCGCGGCTGATCGCCTCGTTCGAGTGCGATGATATCAGCCCCCGGAAGGCCGGTGCTGCGCGCCACATCCTCCACGGACCAGGCCTGTCCGATGCGGGCCTTCTTGATAATGTCACAGAAATCGTCTTCTAAGGGCATAAAAAACCCTTCAGGCGAGGGGCACGAGGCGGGTGGCGAGGGGTAAAAAAGTCTTCACCTATAGCCCCTTGCCTAATATGATTGTGCCACGCCCATCCATCTTAGTTTAGGCCGCTAATGATACGGCGATAGTCTTCCTCGGAGTAGGCTCTGAGAGTCGTAGAGCGCACATTGCCGAACGATCCCAACTTGAGGCAGAAACTCGCCAGCTTGTCGTTGTTGGGCATCTCGACGATGAGCACCAGATCATACGCCCCCAGCGTCATGTAGAAGAATTTGACCTCGCCACCCAAGTCTTTCGCGAGCTTCTTGACCCCATCCAACCGCTTCGGCGAGTCCTTCACATTATTGATTCCCTGATCCGTCCAATTGAGAAGCATCACATACGTCACCATGGGGACCTCCCTTCACACTCGGCCGCATTCACAACCACCCAGCATCCACAGCATCCAGATGGAGGATGCTGTCCTTGACACATGACCTTCAGCATCAGCGCGTCCAGCGAGCGCCTTCTTAAGTGCGGGCTAAGCGAGTACAAGCCTCGACTAGAGCATCCCCCCCCTCGCCTCCCCACCAAGCTCCGGAGACTTTCATTCCCTAGGCCGAGTGGCCTGTTGATCTCCCACTGCGCGCGGCTTTCTCACCCGCCCACCCACTGGCACGCCGAGACGTGCCATTAGCCCTGGCGAGGGCCCTCAATTCGCTAGACCTTTATTTAGGGGAGAGGCCAAGGCTGCCCTTTACTGCGCGCATCGAACGAGCACAGTTTCACCGTGCGCGTTCTGCGAGCAAGAAGGGCACCTGGCCGCTCCCTCCCCATCCTTCTCAGGCCGCGCGTTGCGCGAGCACAGGAGATCAGCGGGCCACCCGGCACCTCTCAGCCCTCCGGAGCTAACTTTATTTCCTTCACTTCCCCGAAGCCCGACAGCAACTTCGGCAGGGCCTCACCGGCCCCGACCGCGACAACGGTCAGGCGCTCTGGGTTGAAATGCTTCTTCGCCGCCGCCAGGATTTCCTCTTTCGTCAAGGCGATCACGCGGGCACGTAATTGCTGGAGAAAATCCTTGGGAAGCCCATCATACTCCAGCTCAATCAACCGCCCCACGATCGCCGACGAACTGGCGAAGGAAAACACAAA
>SPAX01000151.1 GCA_005239475.1 Nitrospira sp.
GATCAGTCCATCAACAACCCTGTTTTAGCCTGTTCTCTATACTGGTCTTAATAATATTGGCTCAGAAGTGTATGCTTACATCTAGGGCAAACCCCATGAGTAATGTGAGGGAGACGTGGTTGATCAAAAAGATGCAGTCGAATAATCGCTTCTTCCACCTCCACCCATTCCGACGTCTGCACTTTCTTGCACCACCCACACATGACGATAAACCTATCATCGCGCTGAGTGGCAGGATTGAGCAACGCCACTTCATCACGCGGTTCTTCCCGCAAGATGGTGCAAACAAATTCCACCGCGTGATCAGGAAATGGCTGCATCACCATTTGCAGGTATCGTCGTATTCCCGGAGAGTCACAACGAAAGGGAACGGTCAGAAGGCACTCCTCCTGTCGAAGGCGTCGTAACAGAGCCTGATAGACGTGTACAGCCTCTGCCCCATACAAATGACTCCAGAGAGAACTTCCCAGAACGGCTCTCGGAAGATCCGCTGCCTGGTTGGCTTCCGCAAATGTCACCCACTCTGGGCTGATAGAGATAATTCGGTCGCGTGCGTCGATCTTGTAGACGTAGTTCTTCGCTTGCATTGGTTTTGGATCCCGGCTGGGGGCGTTCGAAGAGTGAAAATTATCGAATGTAAAATCCCCCTTGTTTATGTGTAGCTCCAAGGTTCTTTCTAGTCAACGGCCGTACACTTAACCAGTGTCCCCCTCTCTGCACGCGAGACGGTCCTTAGACACAATGTGGGGTTGCTCACGTTGCAGGCTAGTGAAGAGCTGCTAGAGCGCCGCGAAGTCATATATTTTCGCAACAGTCGGAAGATAAACACCAGTACAATCGACTTCTTCGTCCTCGACCAGGAGAAAGGGTTTTAGAGCACTGCGCATCGATTGCGTTCGACAAAGCCTGCGTCTATGAGCAAATTGGTCGACAAACTACCGATTCCAGGCGATGCTAAAGGTAGAAAGACTCCCTCACCTGCCATGGAGCCAGAAAAGGAGAGACAGTCATGGCCAAGATTATGGTGGTCGATGACGAGGAATCGGTCCGCACCCTCCTTGACACGGTGTTGCGCCGAAAGGGACACGATGTGGCGCTCGCCTCCGGTGGACAAAAAGCGATCGAGGTGTTCCGACGGGAACGTCCGTCGGTAACAATCTTAGATCTCAAGATGCCAGATATGAATGGGCTTAGCGTGCTTCGGCAGATCCGTACCCTCTCCCCACAGGCCTCTGTCATAATTTTAAGTGGGGTCGCATCAGTCGCCGACGAGCAGCAGGCTCGTGCGCTTGGAGTCACCGAGTTTCTTCAAAAAGGGTTCTCCTTGGATTTGCTCGGGGAAGCCCTGAAGCGAACGCTCAAGGCACCGGTTTACGAGACCTAGGTCTCCTCTTTCGTTCAGGTCTCGGAGGAGAGGCGGACCCGAACGAGCTCTTTCTCGAAACGCCCGAGAACCGTGTCTTCAGCCCAGGAGAGGATCTGCTGAACTTGGGCGCTCTCAACGATGACTAGTCCTCGTTTCCGGAGCCAGGTAATTGCCGTCTCCTTCGCAATAGGATTATCGCCCCACCCCATCACGCGCATATTTGAGATATGGGATCGACTGATGACTCCCGGCCATGGTGGGGTAGTCAGTCGTACACCTCTAGCAGGATTGTCAAGACCAAACCCACAGTGATTGTCTGCATGCTCTCTCTTGTAATCATCATCCGGGCGCGCCGGACTGGAAAAAGAGCTGAGTGCATAACTGACAAATCAAGGTCGTATGTAAATCATTAAACCTGGGGCGGAGTATGCCAAGGAAAAATATTTCTAACCGGCTGAGGCATTCCCTATTGGCGGAATAGCCTGCCTAGAGTGGAAAACATTTCTTTTTTGAACCACCGGAAAGGATACGCCAACCCCCTAACCAAATCGAACCACTGCTAGGCGTTCCGGAACAGGTTATTGGCCCCATTGTTGAAAGGAAGTTCGAGAATAGAAAAGGGCTGGCGTGGAGAAGACTGATTATAAAGAGAACAATGTATGGGGTGAGTGACGGGTTTCGAAGTGGGGATTTTCTGCCCCGCTTCGGCTAAATGACTTTTGCAGAATCAGGCACTTAGCATACCGCCGCTAACTCCCCTGTTTGTAACTGTGCTGCCGTTGTGTTTTCGCGTCTTGTTACTCTATCTAGCACCTCTGCTCCCGCTCTTAGACTTTCCGAGTGATGATGCGCATAGCGCATGACCATGGAAAGCGTCTTCCACCGACCGAGCTTCTGCACGGTGTACAGATCCACCCCGGCTTGGACTAAGCGAGTCGCAAAGGTATGCCGAAGGTCATGAAAGCGCAGGTGCCGAATGTTCGCCTTCTCGATTGCCTTGTACAATCCTCGCAGCACGTTATTAATGAGGATTGCATTCCCTGTGGCGGTGAAGAAGACGTACTTGGACGTGAGATGCCGAACCTTTGCCCTCTCCTTCAACACGTCAAGAGCTCGAACATTTAACGGTAGCGTATCGATGCTCTTATTTTTCTGCTCTAGGATCGTGATGGTCCTTCGTGAAAAATCGACCTCAGGCCACTGGAGATGCAGAACTTCCCGATGACGTA
>SPAX01000152.1 GCA_005239475.1 Nitrospira sp.
TCAGGAGTTTCTGAAGTTTCTCAAAACCATTGACCGCCGTACGCCCCAGCATCTGGACCTGCACTGCATTGCCGATAACTACGCAACCCACAAGAAGCAGGCAGTCAAAGACTGGCTGGCCCAACATCCGCGCTTTCACATCCATTTTATTCCAACCTCGTCATCGTGGTTGAACCTTGTGGAGCGCTGGTTCGGGAAAATTACGACCGCCCGCATTCGCCGAGGTGTGTTCACCAGCGTTCCTGAACTCGAACGCGCCATCTACGATTACATCGAACACCACAACGTAAACCCAAAGCCGTTCGTCTGGACAAAATCCGCGAACGACATCATCCTCAAGGTCAACCGCGGCAGAGCGGCGCTGAACATGCCGCCGTTGACGCGCCGCGATTAATCTTAAAGCGTTGCGCGAGACACTACACTAGCAAGGCTGCGAAGCTCCTCAAGATCAGCCGGGTGAGCTTCTATAGTAGGCTGTGTTAGCATGACACTTTCCAACAGGATGCTGAAGTCCGCCAGCATAAGGAGACCGTTGTCTGGTCTATGTGGTTTGTCTGGTTTTTTGGTTGAACGAAACTAATCAGATAAACCAAATCATCCAGATAAACAAAACAAACCAGATAGACCAGGGGTAGACCAGATGAACCAGATGGACCAGATCAACCAGCCGCTCCCCACGCTTCATTTTCTTGTTCAGGGCCCTGATGTCTGCCCATTTCTGCCCCATATTCCGATAGTAACCGTCCAAGAAAATAGACAGTCTATCTGATTGAAATTACATCACTTGCCATTTCAGCCGGCGCATGACTGTCTAGGCTTGTGGAAGTTTGACCGATGCGCGCTTGTCAGGTCCACACGTCGTCAACTGCGAATCGTGAGGACTGGCGCGGCGTAGCTAGCGTATTCCTGCCGGTGTCTGCACCGAGGCACGCAAGTTGCGCATACGTAGTGCTGCTGGTGGAGGTCTGGGTGATTTTGGACCGGCCTCCGAATGACCCTCTCCTCCGTAAGGAGGAAGCCTTCACCAGCACTTAAGGCCAAGAGATGCGAAGCGGAGTTCGCTATTCGCGCGTGATGCGCGAGACTGGCGAGAAAAGCGAGACTGGTCGGAATTGTCATCTGTGCGAGTCGCGCCTGTCGTGCACGTCTCGCCTGTCTCGCTCACGATTTACGAGAGACGAGTAGTGAAGCAACCACCCACCTGGTGAGGCGGGCAAAACAGGGGAGGCCGATTATGAGGGGTTATGTGTTTCAACCAACGCGTAGGCGACGCCGTACAGGGCTGGTGTTGATGCTGCAAAGTGTCCTGCTGGCCATCAGTTTGGTGGCTACACCATGGCTGTTTGCGGCGGGAACAGGGGAGGAGTCCCATCAAGGGCACGCCTCTCCAGTCGCGATGCCTGGATGGACCCAGCAATTGAAGGGGCAGACCATCCTCGAGGATACGATTGAGGGTCGGCCTGACCGTTCGGGGAATATGGAGAGGCAACACCATCGTTTGATGGAGAAGCTCGAACAGCAGGCGCAGAAAGATGCAAAGGCACAGCAGACGTCCGGGGCGTTCAACGAGATGTCGATGATGCACCAGTACATGGGCCAGGATGGCAGCAGCTTCCTGCTCATGTCGGATGCGTCCAAGGGCGAGCCGGTGCTGGCGGCGGGCGGGAAGTGTCCCGCCGGTGTGCCGATCAAGCAGTACGACGTGTCGATGATCAATATCGAGATCACGTTGAACCGTTGGCTCGATTTTTATCCGGGCTACATGTACGTGCTGACCCAGGATCTCGACAAGGTTCGCGGCGAGGAAGCCAAGAATCAAGCGGCTCGTGACATGGATGGCTTCGATCCAGGAGCCGTGTCTACCGGGTTGCAGGGCGATATGATTCAGCCCTTGGTGCTTCGCGCCAACCAGGGTGACTGCGTAAAAATGACCCTCCGAAACCAGATGGAGAGCGAGGATGGCAGTCTGTTCATCAGCGCCTCCAGCATGATCGTGAGCGCGACCGGCAAACCGGCCCTGACAACGAATCCTGAGTCCATCGTGGCTCCTGGCAAGGCGCAGGAGTTTGAGTGGTACATCCACCCGCAGATGCAAGAGGGCGTTCGGCAGTTCCATTCCTATAGCCATGACCGGGAGTTGACCGTGATGGGTCTCTTCGGCGCCTTTATCGTGGAACCGAAGGGATCGAAGTATCTCGATGCGTTGGGTACCGGGACGGCGCCTGAGACGAAGAGTGGCTGGCAGGTGATGATCGATAACGGGTCGGGACCGGACTTCCGCGAGTTCGTGATCTTCTATCACGAAGTCGGGGATGAAGCCTTCCGTCCGTTGAATAAGAAGGGCGACTTCCTCCCGCAGCGCGATCCGTTGACTGATGCCTATCGTCCGGGCGGTCGCGCGATCAACTACCGCAGCGAGCCGTTCGGCATCGACGAAATGCACTTGCAGCACGAGTATTTCGGGTTTGAGGACGAGTCGTTGGCCTACAGTGCCTATACATTCGGCGATACTCCGACGACGATTCCTCGCGGGTATCTCGGCGAACCGGTCAAGTGGCGGTTGGTGCATGGTGGATCGGAAGTGTTCCACTCCCACCATCCGCACAGCGGATCGATCCGTTGGCAGCGCAGCCCGCGCGCCGATCAACAGGAACATTGGTATTTGGGGCAGGACGGGCCGGTGAAGTATCCGGTTGTCCGGACGAAGTCCGATCGCGTGGACGTGGAAGTGATCGGTCCGTCAGAAGCCTTGGACCTCGAGCCGGAATGCGGTGGCGGTGGGTGCCAGCATCTGGCCGGTGAATTCCTCTTCCATTGCCATGTCGCGCACCATTACGTGGCTGGCATGTGGGGCTATGGCCGGTTCTACAACACGTTGCAAGTCGGTGCCGCCCACACTGACACGATGCCGGATATGCGTGAGTTGCCGGATCGGCAGGGCCGGATGAAGCTCGGCGTCTCTTCCAACAAGCTGATCGGCAAGACCGTCGATTGGTTCGGGAAGACGTTCAAGATTGTCGATAACAGCCAGAAGACCAAGTGGAAGTCTGATCCCGTCATTGTGAACATCAAGGACTGGGTGGAGATGTGGGTGCCGGCGCAGGGTCAGCCCGGCCACACGAACGATGAGAAGGGCCAGATCATGGCCTACGACTCAACCGTGTGGGACTGGAAGTGGGATGGCAACATTGCGAGGGGCGAGCGGGAAAGTACCGCGCAGAATCCGAAGTACCTATGGGCAGCCAAGTGGGATGATAGCACCAGGCCTGCGATCCTCTTCGACCCGACCACGGGCAGGATGTCCTGGCCGCTTTTCAAACCGCACTTCGGCAAGCGGGTCCCGTTCTCGGCGAACCATAACGGCGCTCCCTGGCTGGAACCGATTCACCAGGGCGAAAACGGTGAACGGACCTCCGAGCCGGCCAAGCCGGGCGAGCAGGGACGGTGGAGTCTCTGCCCTGACAACGCCAATCAGAAGTTCTACAACATCCACTTTGTCCGCATGCCGATTACCCTGGCGAAGGCGCAGGGGAAAGAGCCGGCCATGGTCGACAAGGACGGCTTGATCTACGTACTGCATGAAGAAGAACGGTTAACCAGGGCCAACGACGACCTCAAGCTGCCGGCGGTCATCCGCGCCAACGTGTACGACTGCGTGGATGTATTGTTGACGAGCGAGTGGGACGACGACGATTACACGAATTTCCAGTCGTCCAAGATCAACATCCATCCCCACTTTTTCCAGTTTGACACGGGGAACTCGGATGGCGTGATCTCCGGATTCGAGTATGAAATGTCGGTCCGGCCGTTCACCATGTGGGGAAAGAAGACCCAGAGCGGACATCCACCGCATGGATTGCCGGCGCCGATGGTGGCTAAGCTGAAAGACGCCGCGAAGGCGGGTGCCTCGTCCATCAAGATTCAGATGGCGCCGGGCGCCACGGCGTTCCATGTGAACACCGAGTTGATGATCGGGATGGACTGTTTGGAGAAAGGCAACGATCCGACGGCCTCATTACCGCGAGACAAGAGCTGTCAGGAAGTGGCCCGTATCAAGGACATCAAGGGCGAGGTGGTGACATTCTTCAAACCGTTAAAGCATAACCACCCGGCGGGCGATCTCGCATCGCCGGAGTTCGTGCGCTATCGGTGGTGGGTGGATGTCGACATGGGGACCGTGTTCTGGCACGACCACGCATTCGGCGCGACGACCTGGCCGCATGGCGGGTTCGGCGTGACGATCGTGGAACCGTTCGGGTCTACCTATCACGATCCGAAGAACGGCAAGCTGGTGTACAGCGGTCCCATTGCCGATATTCATAGTAACGAGCCGATCGGGGCCGGCGTCAGTGGGAGCTTCCGTGAGTTGATGGTGTCGATCCACGACACCGTTCCGCATACGGTGAACACCATTGAGGCGGGCAACCCCCCAGGGCAGCCCCTCGAAGTGGCGTTGGAAGCCGGCAAGACCGTTTCCTTCCAGATGCCGGACAAGATCATGGCGGCGCCGAACAAGTACATCAACGGCGGGACACATACGACCGGCAGCGGCTTCAACTTCCGTGCGGAGCCGTTTGCACAACGCCTGTCCAACAATCCGGATACGTCACAGTTGTTCAGCAGCGCGATCCATGGCGATCCTGGCACGCCACTCTTGCGGGCGTACACAGGAGACACGATGGTGTTCCGTCTGTTGCACCAGCTGATGAACGAATCCCATGTTTGGACCATTTCAGGCCATACCTTCCTCACGGAACGGTATGCGGCAGATGCCAATCGAAAGAACTCGATTCACGTCGGGATCGCCGAACGGTATGACCTCGTCACCAAGGCCGGAGGGTTCCAGGGCATGCCGGGCGACTACATTCACTTTAACGGCCGGACGTCACACTTCGCCGAAGGTGGGTGGGGGTTGATTCGCGTACTCGAGAAGGAAACGGCGGATTTGAAGCCGCTGCCCAGAGGGACCAACCCTCTCGGAATTCCAGCCACACCGAGTTCCGTCTGTCCGTCCGATGCTCCGGTGAAGCACTTCAACGTCGTGTCGTTGGACCATCCGTTGAAGCTCCACCCGAAGGCGCCGGATGTGATCGAGGTGGACTTCGAGCGCAAGATCGAAATGACGGTACCGGAAGGCAAGATCTACGCGCTTGCAGAGGAAGCGACCACGGTGGCGGGCAATGTGATGCCGAATCCGCTCACGTTGCGTGCCAATCTGGGCGACTGCATCAAGGTCAATCTGAAGAACAAGATGAAGGCAAGCAGGGCGTCTTTCTTTGCGCCGGGCCTGGCCTTCGATCCGAAAGACAGCCAGGGCCTGAACGTCGGGAACAACCCCGGCGATCAGACGATTGCCCCGGGCGAGAGCCGCACCTACACCTACTACGCGCATCCGGCGAACAAGGAGACGACGTCGCTGGTGTGGGACGGTGGGAACATCGTCGTGAATCCGAGGAACGGATTGTACGGAGCGGTGGTCATTGGTCCGAAGGGCTCCCAGTATCGGGACCCTGTCACCGGAGCCGATATCTCGCAGAAGAATTCGTGGCGTGCTGACGTCATTGTCGATGCCAGCCTGCCGGAGAACGTCGGGAAGCGGAGTTACCGAGACGTGGCCCTCTTCTTCCAGGACGAGGACAACATCATCGGGACCTCGTTCATGCCCTACGTGCAAAACGTGGCCGGGTTGACATCGGTCAACTATCGCGCGGAACCGTACAAGTTCCGTGAGGAGCAAGGCTGCTCGCTGGGCAAGATTTTCCAGCCCTGCGTCGTGGATAAGCCCGAAGATCCAGTGACGCCTCTGATCGAGGCGCACGCCGGGGACGCCATTCGCATTCATGTGATCGGCGCGAACAGTGAACAGAACGGGATGTTCGGGGTCGAAGGCCATGAGTGGCCGATTGAGCCCTACATGCCAGGCGCCGACATGATCAGTGTGGTGGAGTACGCCGGGTCCGAGATCCTCGATGTCTTCATCCGTGGCGGTGCGGGAGGACCGTATCGTCAGGTCGGAGACTTCGTGTGGTCCAATGCGCGGCTGCCCTACACGCAGTCAGGACAATGGGGCTATCTCCGTGTGTTGCCTGTCGGTGACTCACGAATCCAACCGCTGGGTACTCAGGGAATGGGGGCCAAGCGTGCGGATGTGCCGTCTGAACTGAAAGCCATTCCAACCGCGATGAAGTAAACGCGTTGGGCATGGTGTAATACAGAGGGGGGAGCTGCGTATTACCTGCGGCTCCCCCATCTGTGTTTTTGAAGTCGCGTTCAGCGTTAAGCTAGCAGTACCCTGCAAGATGCCAGGTACTGAACGCTGCGCACTTCAAAAAGAGGGAGGCCGGAGTCATGAACATAATAAAACTCATCGTGGCGGGGATGATAGCGGTGTGTCTCAGCAGTCCCGCATACGCCTATGACGAGGTCACGGTCACGGACGGAGGGACCCTGTCGGGCACCGTTACGCTCAACGGTGACGTGCCGAAACCCAAGGGTTATAACCTGACGACCCTACCGGATCAGATTTATTGTGGGCGCATTTCCGATGGAAGGGGATGGCGCTTGCTCCAGCCGTTCAACGTCGGGGGAAAGGGCCAGTTTCGTCAGGTAGTGGTTCTCTTGGAAGACATCGAAACAGGAAAGCCGTTCGGAGATGACAAGCCGCCACGGATTGAAGCGGTCGATTGTCGGTTCATGCCGTTCGTCAATGTGGTTCGGGATCTCCACGACGTGGTGGTGGTGAATATGGATCCTGCCATGCACGACGTTCAGGCGTATGAAACGTCCCGCCTTGGCCCGCGGGTGCTGTTCAACATCCCGCTGCCGATCAGCAAACGCTATCCGAACAAGATCGGTCTGAGCGACCATTTTCATAAACATTATGAGGGGATTCCCATGGTTCAGACGGTCAAGATGACGAAGGGCCGTCGAATCTTCACGATGCAGTGCGGGTTTCACGCCTATATGGAGAGTTGGGCCTTGGTGGTCGATCATCCGTACTATGCCATCACGGATCAGGATGGACGATTCGAGATCGATGACATTCCTCCCGGAACGTACCAGGTTACGATCTGGCATCCCTACCTGCACGAGTCCTACGAGCAGATCGTGACGGTGAAGCCGAAGGAATCTGCAACCACTGAGTTTACGGTGGCGGCTCCAATGGGACGTCTTTATGCCAATCAAATGGTGGAAGATGCGTTCGTGCGCTATACCATTACCGAAGATGTGCAGTCGCAGATCGTTCCATCGCTTGAGAAGCAGACGTTTTGACTTGGCAAGGGGCAGGAGGTGAGTGGCAATTGGGCTGTGTTCAAAATCAGATTCTTTCCTCGAAATATTTCCTTGCAGCCACGATCGGAATGAGTTTATAGTGCCGATTCTTTTTGCTCGGCCAATGGCCGATCAGTTGCACTGCGAGGTGGATGTGCTGGCGTCCGACGTGAATCGACATTATGTTCCCGGACACAAGATGGGAGGCAGCGCCAGTTTCTACGCCCTGCTGAACCAGGCGCCGGCCATTCTTTCCCTGCCAGTTCATGTGTTCCAAGTGTAAGAGGAGGAGTGGCGCGCGAACAGGGGGACTATCTCCGATTATGACGCACTACTAGGAGCCTGTCCGGCATTGCCTTCGTGACGAGGCGAGGGAGGTGCGACCAGATGCGAGGCTGCAAGCCCGAGGCTGACCCTCGTTTCACGGTTCACGCCTCGCGTTTCACGGTTCTTGGGAGCGGGCCGAGCACGATGAAGGTGGCCGCAGATCGTTCGCCGAAGAAGAACGGTCAATGTCGGACAGGCTAATAGCCGGGGGATCGTTTTTTAATTCAAAGGAGGCAGACTGTGGGCGGATACAAACGGTTTGGGGTCATGCTGTGTTTGGGAGTGGGATTGTTTCTGGGATCGCTGGTAGGAATTCCTGTGGCAGGGGCAGAGGGTGAGGCTCTGAAAGTAGACACCGGCGATACCGCATGGGTCCTTACCTCCACCGCGCTCGTTCTGGCGATGACGATGCCGGGCTTGGCGCTCTTCTATGGCGGGATGGTTCGACGCAAGAATATTCTGGGGACGATCATGCAGAGCATTGTCGTACTCTGTCTGGTCAGTCTGATTTGGATTACTTTCGGGTACAGCCTGGCCTTCGGTCCTGATCAGGGCGGGCTCATCGGAAGCCTTGAGTGGATAGGGCTGAAGGGGGTGGGCAGTTCGCCGCATCCCACCTATGGGCCTACGATTCCCCACCAAGTCTTTATGTTATTCCAGCTCATGTTTGCCGCCATCACGCCGGCCCTGATTACCGGGGCGGTGGCCGAACGTATGAAGTTTTCCGCTCTGCTGCTGTTTGCGGGTCTGTGGTCCCTGTTCATTTATGTTCCGGTAGCCCATTGGGTCTGGGGCGGGGGATGGTTGGGGCAGATGGGAGCGATAGATTTTGCCGGCGGCGCGGTGGTGCATATCACGTCCGGCGTGAGCTCGCTGGTGTGTGCCATCGTGATCGGCAAGCGCACGGGATGGGGCGCCGATCACATGCCCCCGCACAACCTCCCATTCACGTTGTTGGGGACAGGTCTGCTGTGGTTCGGCTGGTTCGGGTTCAACGCGGGCAGTGCGTTGGGGGCGAATGGGGTGGCCGGGACCGCCTTCTTGGCGACTCAGGCTGCCGCGGCAACGGGGGCGTTGGTGTGGATGGCGGTGGAGTGGAAGCATCGTGGGAAGCCCACCGTGCTCGGTGTGGCGAGTGGCGTAGTGGCCGGTCTGGCAGCCGTGACCCCGGCCTCCGGGTATATCGGCCCGTTCTCCGCGATCCTCATTGGTGCCGTGGCGGGATTGCTGTGCTATTACGCAGTCTATTGGAAGGGGAAGATGAGTTATTACGATGACTCGCTCGATTCCGTGGGCATTCACGGTGTGAGCGGCGTGTTCGGCATCCTCGCGACGGGGTTGTTCGCGTCCAAGGCGATCAATGCCGCTGGGGCTGACGGGCTGTTCTTCGGAAATGTGGGGCTGCTGGGGACTCAGGCCATTATGGCGGGCGCGATAACGCTGTTTTCCGTGGTTGGCACCTGGATCATTCTGAAGGTGGTCGATGCAGTGGTTGGGTTGCGGGTCTCGGCGGATGATGAACAAGTAGGATTGGACCTCAGCCAGCACAACGAGCAGGCCTATTCACATGAGTAAATGGACCATGCCGCAATTGACCAAACAATCAGCCTGCGATTCCCGTCACGATGTACGATCAGCGTTCTCGGGTGAGCTTGGTAGGGAGGTATCGACATGAAGATCGTTAGAGCCATCATCAAGCCGTTCAAATTGGAAGAGGTCAAGGATGCGTTGATGGAAATCGGTGTGCAGGGGATGACGGCCACGGAAGTCAAAGGACTCGGACGCCAGAAGGGGAATAAGGAAACTTACCGGGGCGCCGAGTACACGAC
>SPAX01000153.1 GCA_005239475.1 Nitrospira sp.
GAAGATAATTAATAACAGCGCGTTCATCAGTTTTGCTTCGCAGCTTTAACTGCGAGAGGATTTGTGGTCAGCAACTGTCGTGACGGTCAAGCCTGCTAACTCGCATCATTCACAAGGTACCAAAAACCCAGGCTCAGTCACGAGCCGACTCTCGTTATCTACTCAGTCTGAGAAGCATTCGAAGCACGGGTCAGAAACAGACGACCAGGAATCTCACCGGTACTTCGCCTAAATTCTTTGCGCTATGCAAGGTGTTCACAACCTCTAAAAACCCATTCCCGGCTTTAAATGTCTGTCGAGAGCCATCCTCAAATTCCACCGTCAGTGTCCCCTCAAGAACATGGACGTAGGTGGGGACTGGATGCATGTGTTATTGAACAGGTGAAAACATACGCCCAACGCCCTTGAAATCGGTAACAAGACATCGCGTAACGTTACCATGCCAACGAGCCAAACGTCCCCCTCAAGGACGACCGGGCCAGGTTACCGGCTTCCGAAGATCATTCTGCTTGTTCAAAAAGAAACAACACGGGCGACCCCACACCGAGGTAGGAGGTCGCCCGTGGATGGTGCTGAGGACGCCGAAACCGACTGCACGACTTAGTACGGGATTACATGCAAACAGTCTTTGCTCTCGTTGTTCCAGACCACATCGCACAGGTTGGACATGCGGGCCACGATCTGCGCTGCCACGCCCCCGGTCCCCCCGAAGAGCCCGCACCAGCCCAGCGTCACGAAGCCCCAGTGCAACGGCGCGGCAAAGAGTTCATCGACGAACCAGAACGCATGGCCCCACTCGTTGAGCCCCACATTGGGGAGAATCATCATCGGCCCCACGATCGCTCCCACCAAGGGGAAAGAAATCCCCTTGCTGAACTGTGGCAGCCGCGTCCTGGCATACAGCCAAACCGCCTGGCCACAGGTGATGTACAACGGGAAGGTGAAGTAGAAGGCGATGATATGACTGGCGGTGAAGCTCGTATCGCGGATGATCACCTGGTGCCACGACGCGTCCTGCTCGAGGGTATAACTCCCCGCCCAATACACGCCGAAGACGTAAACCGCGATCCACATCATCCAGTAGAAATACCGCTTCAGCTCCGTCTTGGGATCCACGTTGGCCACGTTGCGATCCCGCGTACTCCAAATCCAGCCCAAGGTCGCGGCCGCGAAGATGATGTTGGAAATCACGTTAAATCGCCACAGGCCCATCCACACGTTTTCGAATTCCGGCGTCATGGAATCCAATCCGTGGGAGTAGCCGAAGACGCGCTGAAAGACGACTTCGGCGCCCACCGCGAATAACATTGTGAACCATCCGATCTTGAGTGGCCGGGAATCGTACCAGAGCGACATGTCATACCCGCGGTCGCTCCCTCCCATTGTTGTCATAGCCATGTTCCTAACCTCCTTTCAGGTGATTGAGAACTCACCTCTCTGCGTTGGTAAGTGAAGACCGGTTTTCACCTCCTCCTTCTTCCTGTTTGACCTACAGATGCAACTGTCAATTCAGGTTGATGCCTAGATGCAACTCGTATTCCAGCAGAGCCTTCGCGTGACATAGACGGCACTGTCGCTGAATCGTGAGCAGAATCAGCGATTTCATACGAGAATTCCTGCAGCGAACAAACTGACGTGCCGAGGAAGAGCTGCTGAAGTATCAGCACGGTGCCGAAAAGTCAGCTTTCACCAGGAATATTCACAGAGGCTGGGCGAGAGACAGGGCTAAGAAGCGCAAGAGATATCGAGCTTCTGTATTTTGGGCTGAAGGGTGGTCCGTGTTAGGCCGGGACCAATTGACAGGGTGGATGAATGAACACAACACGGTGTGGCGGCTGTCCCCCCTGCTGACCTGTGAATGATGTTCCAAGACAAAGGCTTGGGGCCCCTGTTGATAATCATAGAAGGCTAGTGGTTTTTGGCGAGTAACGGGCGTATGATTTATCTGCTTTGATGTGAGCTAGCCGCCTGCACCTCCGTTGAAGACTCGCCAGGAGGGTAGGCGTCGGGCGATGACGGGACGATAGAGAGTGCGTCGCTTTTGCCAACGAGGCGACGGCCGGACGAGCATCCCTCTTTGCTGGTTTTGACGGAACCTGCCCCTATCCGGGAGAGGACATATGAAAACCACCCGTCACAATGAAGCCAATCAGCGATCAGTCACGCACGATAACCTCTCTCATACCGATATTGAAAACCGTAAACAGGCCGAGACATTGCTTGCCGGAGAAAATCGCCTTCTCGAGATGCTCGCCACCGGATGTACGCTCTCAGAAATCCTTGATGCCTTGTGCCGACTCATCGAAGATATCGCGAGCGGGTCTCTCTGTGGAATTGTGTTGGTAGATCCGATCAGCAATCGACTGAAGCACGGTGCAGCGCCCAGCCTTCCACTCAGCTATAACGAGTCGATCCATGGCAGACCCGTGAATCTCTATTCGGGTCCGTGCGCAATGGCGGCATATCTCAAAGAGCAGGTGATTGCCGCCGATGTCGCATCGGACACACGATGGGATACGTACGAATGGCGTGCTCTGGCAATGGCGCATGGACTGAAGGCTTGTTGGTCCACTCCAATATTGTCATCCGATGAGAAAGTATTGGGGACCTTCGCAATTTACTCGCGTGAACCTGGTCGTCCTACCGCCCAACATCAACACCTCATCGGACAGATCACTCATCTGGCGACTGTGGCCATTGAGCAAAAGTATGGGGAAGAAAAGTTGAGGCAAAGCGAAAAAGAGCTGCGGCAACTCATCGATGCCGTCCCTCAACATATTTTCGTCTTGGGGCCGGATGGGAGTTGTCTCTATACGAATCAGGTCGCACGCGAATATCACGGCCTTTCCCCCAACGATCCTCAGGAAGACCATCTGGCAAAGTTCGTTCATCCGGACGATCGGGAAGTGGTATTGAGTGAACGGCAACGGTTGCTACTAAACGGCGCCCCTTACGAGCTGGAAGCGCGACTACTCGGCAAGGACGGGCAGTATCGCTGGTTTCTTATCCGTGTCAGCCCGTCGCGGGATGAACAGGGGCACATCATCCGGTGGTATGGGACACGGACGGAGATCGAAGACCGTAAGCGCGCGGAGGAGAAGCTCCGTCAAGACGAAAGGGAGCTTCGGCGCATCACCGACGCCATAGATCAACGCATTGCCGTCCACGGACCCGATGGAAGAATTCTATATGTGAATCGAGCAATGCGCGAGTATAGCGGTCTGGGGGTAGAGGACGTCATGGCGGATGACTTTCGCGCGCGACTCGTTCATCCCGATGATTTGGAGAGATCACGGGACGAGCGCCAGCACGGACTTGAACGCGGAACCCCGTTTGAATTGGAGCTACGAGCTCGCCGCAAGGACGGGCAGCACCGGTGGTTTCTGATCCGCTATAACCCGTTGCGGGACGAAGCGGGACGGATTATTCGCTGGTACTCGACGGGAACCGACATCGACGAGCGCAAACGGGACGAAGAGAGGATTCAAAAAGAAAACCTGGCGTTGCGCGAAGAGATCGATCACTCTTCGATGTTTGAAGAAATCGTCGGTTCGTCGGAAGTCATCCGCAAAGTATTGACGCAAGTCACCAAAGTGGCGCCGTCGGATTCCACGGTGCTCGTGCTGGGTGAGACCGGGACGGGCAAGGAGCTGATCGCTCGGGCCATTCACAAGCGCTCGAAGCGGGCATCCCGGGCGTTTATTACCGTAAATTGTGCGGCGATCCCTGCGTCGCTCATTGCCTCTGAGCTGTTTGGACACGAGAAAGGCGCGTTCACGGGCGCGCTGCAAAGGCGTCTGGGGCGATTTGAGCTGGCCGATGGCGGGACGATCTTCCTTGACGAGATTGGGGACCTGCCGGCCGAGACCCAAATCGGTCTGTTGAGAGTGCTCCAAGAGAGGGAAATTGAACGGGTCGGCGGCAGTCAATCGATTTCCGTGGACGTGCGGGTGCTGGCCGCCACGAACCGCGACCTGAAGGCGGCCATGGCGGCAGGCACATTTCGCCAGGATCTCTTCTACAGGCTGAATGTCTTTCCAATACAGGTCCCCTCGCTGCGCGAACGGGTGGATGATATTCCGTTACTCGTCACATACCTGATTGAGCGCTATGCGAAGAAAGCCGGGAAAAAGATCAGGAACATACAGGAAGAGACCCTGGAGCTGTTTCAGGCCTACGACTGGCCCGGCAATATTCGCGAGCTGCAGAATGTCATCCAGCGGGCGATCGTGCTGTGCGATAGCGAAATATTTTCCGTCGACGAGACCTGGCTGAAACCGGAAGGGCACAGGCTGTCGGGGTCGGTGGTTCCCCTAGGCGCCACGCTTGCCGAGCATGAAAAGGAAATAATTGAAGCCGCGTTGGCGGATTGCGGGGGCCAGGTCAGTGGCCCTACTGGCGCCGCCGCCAAGCTCGGACTCCCGAGACAGACGCTTGAGTCAAAAATCACGACCCTGGGAATTAACAAGAATCGGTTCAAGACTCGACAAGCCGACTACGCACGATAAAGAGGTCGAAAGTTGTTTGCACGCCAACCGTCAGAGCCAGTATCTCGCGAATCGTCGCTTCGATTTAGACTGATTTTCTGACTTCGCCCCCTCTCACCGTCTTCCACGCAATCGGATCGGGGATTTGGAACTTCACTGAATACTTCTGCCACTTTTGCCGATCATTCAGCAAATGCTGAAATTTCGGCAGCCGATTCCACGCTAAGCGCAAGTATGTCAATGGCTTACAATTGGTCTCTTCATTGCAATATTTTCATGCAGTCCAGGTCGCAGGAGTCGCAGATGACAATAAAGTTTGAAAAAGAAACCCGCAGACTCAAGACGATGATTCGCCTGAGCGGTCGGCTGCAATCGAAGCATCTGGATGAATTGAAGACGCAAATGGAAGGAACTCGGTCGCGGATTGCGCTGGACCTCAATGGAGTGACGCTCGTGGACGTTGAGATAATTCGATTTCTGAACGCCTGCGAGAAAGGCGGTGTAGAGCTCCTCAATTGCTGGCCGTACATACAGGAGTGGATGATCCGTGAAAAAGGCAGGAAAGGATAAGGCGATGCAGTTCTGGCAACCAACATCGAGGCACGCACAAAAGGGGGGACTCCGATGCCATCAATTACTTTTCAAAAAGGAGATCACACCATGAAGCACATTATTTTCATTATTCTTGGTGCTGTAACTGTTATGTGCCTGGCACTTGCAACTGGTTACCTCCAACCTTAGCCCTTGAGGAAAAGGTGCGAAGTGGCAGACCCAAGGTCCCGTCAAGGAAGGAGGCAGGCGATGAGGTGCGCACGGTGCGGTGGATTGATGGTGCGTGAGAAATTTGAAGACCTTGGAGGACTCGGGTCAGGTGACCATGAGTATGCCGGATGGCGTTGCATCAACTGTGGGGCAATTGTCGATCCCGTGATTGGTGCACATCGGCGCCTCACGTCGCAGGCAGCAGCAGCTACACCGGCATTGACAACCGTGTAAGGGAACTTCCTTCATGCACACTCTATATATGGCGAATTGGTGGCGCCGCGACTCACACGGCGTCTCCCGCCGAGGTAGGCAGGCCCCTCCTTACACCCCGGAGGGGCCTGTCTCCTCGGTGAGGAACAGAAGCGGATGACAAGAATGAAGGAGCGGGACTGTCGGCAGTGATGAAGGGCAGCATGGACCAGAGCTTAGCACGGTCCCAAAACAGGAGGGTTGGCAATGATTAAGCAAATGACACGCACAGGCGCTATGGTGCTCCTTCTTGTTGCCGCACTGTACCCCGGCGCAGCCACTGCACATGAAGGAGCGGATTTGGAAGTAGACCCTTGCGTGCGCTGGGTAGGTGAGAGCGCGGTGCATTTCAACGCCTACCAGCCGCAATACGAGCTAAAAGCTCAATACTGCACGGACATTCCCAAGACAGGCGAGACCTTCCTGGTCGTGGACCTCGTGGACCCGGCGCTGCGTAACGTGCCGGTAGGTCTGCGGATCGTGAAGGGGAGCGGGAGCAATGAGGCCGAAGCTCAAACGGTGGCAGACTGGCGTCCGAGCCACCACCCGACTGGAGTAGTCAGTGGCGAAACCACTCTGGATGAGGGCCTGTATAGGGTCATCATTACGGCGGAGGGGCGGAATCCTTCGCGCTACCAGTATCTCTTGCGGGTACAGATGATCGATTATCAGAAGTTGGTGAACTCCGTGGTGGTACCACTGCTCGGCGTGCTGCTAATGGCCTGGCTCGGGTACAAGCTCCTACGATCGAAGTGGCTGCGGAATCGGTGGGCAGGCGTCCGTTCGTAGGAAGCCGGGCGCTCCAACCCGCGAGCACATGGTTCACCATTCCAGAGGGAGGAGGCTGACAATGTCTATGCAATTTCTGAAACCTGCCGGCCTGCGCTTCGTGACATCGCAAACCGACGCACCTTTGAAAAAGAATGACAAGCTTCCTTGGTATGTCTACTTTATCGGAGCAGCGATCTATACCGCTCTTGCCGGTTGGCTGTTCGCAGAATCGTCTCCTCTGGCATGGGTTTGCCTCATCAGCGCGCCGGTGGGGTTTTTCTATGCCTGGGGAGCCTGGAAAAAAGAGAAACAAGCCAGAGTTGATGCCTAAGCCCTACGCGGCAGCGAGATCGGCCATCACGCGGTGGTTACAACCCGCGCTCCCCATGAGTCGGGTCGCTAGACAGCAATGTGCTGAGACAAGCGGGCCAAAAGGCCGACTGCTGCAATCGAACGTAGAAGTTAGGATCGAGGAGGAGGTCTGATGGAATCCTTGATGGATAATCTTGTCGACCGTCTGGCAAACAAGAATGCGGGTCTTTTACCGTTTCCCGCTCCGACCTACGCACAGGTTCGCTGTTTCTTCGGCAGCATAGTGCGCGCCATGTATCGACTCGAGGTGGTCGGCGCCAATCGCCTCCCCGTCACCGGGCCTGTAGTTATCGCACCGAATCATGATTCGGTGCTTGACGGAATCGTCCTAGGGGCGGTGATCTCACGAGAATTACGTTTCCTCGCAAAGGCGGAACTCTGGCGATCCCGACTGCTCGCGTGGATGCTCGACGGGCTCGGCGCGATCGGGATTAAGCGTGGCAACAGCGACCAACTCGCTCTCGCGCGGATGCGGCAGGCGCTCGAGGCGGGCCAGGCGGTCGCGATTTTCCCGCAGGGCGCTGTCCGCGGTGATCGTGTGTGGCACCGGGGTGCCGCGCGCATGGCGCTCGTGACAGGAGCACCACTTGTACCGGTCCGCCTCGTCGGCACGGCACAGGCCCTTTCCCGGAGCAGAATCGGCTTCCCGCGGTTGCGCGTCATCGTCGGAGAGCCGATCGAAGTCGCGCGCGCCCCGGAAGAACCGGCCGCGGCGGCGAAGCTGACCGAGCGGTTACGCGTCGCCGTCGAATCGCTAGCTTAGCCCGCTCTCTCATCTTTTGAATATGCGCCTCCAGAAAGCACAGGAACTCCTCCGTTAAGATCCACCCGCTACCTCTATACACTAAATTGAGGGAGTGACCAGATTGTCATTCACTGCGCGCGTCGAACGAGCACATTTCTTATCGTGCGCGTTCCGCGAGCAAGAAGGACACCTGGCCACTCCCTACCCCAACTTCACAATCGTCACGCCATCTCCGCCTTCTGCCCGATCTCCCGCGCGGAATTCCGCCACATAGGGCGAGTCTTTCAAATAATTTCGCAACGACGCTTTGAGTTTCCCCGTGCCATGGCCATGAATGATGCGCAGAAACGGCGCGCCGGCCAACGCCGCGCGATCCAGCGCCGCAACCACGTCATCCAACGCCTCGTCCGCCGCCTTTCCTCGAACATCCACGACCGTCTGTTCATCGAGCCCCAGTCCGCCGCCTGACAAGACCTGGCGAGGACTCGATGATACTGGCGGCGACGGTGCTGTGCGCCCTCGTGCGAGGCCAACGAGATTCGCCACTGTGGCCAGCACTTCCCCATCCCCCACCTTCACCCTCACGCGTTTCCTCCCTTGTGGCATTTCTAGTAGTGTGCCGGTCATGCCGAGCCCGCTAATCTCGACCTGATCCCCCACCCCCAACTGCGCAAGCGGAATCGGCGTGCCGGCCTGGGCCAATTCGGCTCTCGTCTGCGCCTCAAGCTCGAACAATCGTTGCTTCGCTGCCTTGGCTTTGATCAACTTCTGCTCGCCCTTGACGGTATCCACCGTGGCTTGCACTTCTGCCCTTGCGCGACTGAAATGCTCACTGAGTTTTCGCTTGAGGCCCTTCTGCGCTTCCTGTTCGTTCTCTTCCAGGCGGGCCAGCTGTGCCTTCGCTAGTTGTTCAGCTTGTTCCGCTTCCCGTCGGGCCTCGACAGCCCGGGCCAGATCGTCAGTTAGCCTCCGCTGTGTGACTTGCAGATCGTGGAGCATTGTTTCCATGACACGTTCGTCTTTATGCAGCTTCTGCCGTGCTTCATCCAGCAAAGCCCGGTCCATCCCTAACCGGCCGGCAATTTCAAGCGCGGACGAGCCACCGGGCACTCCCATGAAGAGCCGATAGGTCGGCGAAAGCGTCGCCACGTCAAATTCGACGCTGGCGTTTGCGAAGCCGGGCATCGTATGGGCCAAGGCCTTCAGCGACCCGTAGTGCGTGGTGGCGACGACTTTCATCCCCAGCGTGGCCAGCCGACAGAGCAACGCTTCGGCCAGGGCCGCTCCTTCCGTCGGATCAGTCGATGTCACCGGTTCATCGAGGAGGACCAACCATTGCCGCGATACGGCATTTTCGTTGCCTTTGCGCTGACGGTCCGTTTCATCGAGCAACTGGATCATCTGAGTCATGTGCGCCGAAAAGCTGGACAGATCGCGGGCCAGGTCTTGGGCGTCGCCGATATCGGCATAGACGTCGGGAAAGATCGCCATCTCGGATTCCGCGTCACAGGGCAGGTGCAATCCGGCCCGGACCATTAAGGCAAAGAGTCCGACTATCTTGAGGGTCACGGTCTTCCCGCCTGTATTGGGACCGGAGATGACGAGCACGTGGATGGATTCCTCCAAAAAAATATCATTGGCAACCACCTGCTCTTTCGACAACACGAGCAAGGGATGCCTGGCACGCAGGAGCCGTACACGCCCTTTTGCGTTGAGCCAGACAGGATGCGCCTTCAGTTGGCGGCCAAACAATGCCCGTGCCGAGATACCGTCAAGAACGGCCAGCGCATCAATCCCCGCCAGCACGACTTCGGATTGTGCGGCCACCAGAGCAGATAATTCACGGAGAATGCGGCGCACTTCCCGTTCGATCTCAAGATCCGCCACTTTGATCAAATTGTTGAGTTCGACAAGCTCGCGCGGCTCAATAAACACCGTGGCCCCGCTGGCCGACACATCATGCACGATCCCCGGAACCCGTCCCCGCATGTCGGCTTTTATTGGAATGACATACCGGCCTTCTCGCTGGGCAAAATACTGTTCTTGTAAGACCTCCTCATATCGGCGCGAGTGCAGAATCTGATCTACCTGATGCCGCATCTGCTGTTTGAGAGCCTGAGCCTGATGGGTCAAACGCCGCAACTCCGGCGTCGCCGACTCCTTGATCGAGCCGTCGGGGTGGATCGCTATATCCAGCGCGGTTTTCACGGGTCGCAGCTCCCCAAACGATTGCAGTGGGTGTGCGGCGGATGCCAGCGCAGGAGCGTCGTGCTGATGCCGTCCCACAAAACGGCCGCTCTCCTCCAGCAACTCCAGCACCAGCGCGCAATCTCGGAGTTCGTGGACCTCCAACGCCGCTCCTTTCTTCGCCCGGACCAGCGGGTCCCGAATATCCTGAAATGCCAAAGGCGGCAGGGCTTCGCCGGATTCTTGTAGCTGCCCCATCTCCGTCGTTTCCTGCTGGCGCCGTTGCGAATCGTGGAGGCTGGTTGCCAATTCGAGGGTACGACAACGCGTCGCCCCCATTGTGGATCTGGCATGCCCGGCAAGGGCCTCGAGCAGTCTGGGCCACTCCAACACCTGCGTGGTCTGTTCGAAGAAATTCACCGATACCTCAAGGGAAAACGTCTCGCGCTGAAATTGTCGAACTCTAACGAACCCAGCAACAGAGACGCAAGGCACAGGTCTGCGAACCTCGCACCAATTCTGTCAGCATCCGGTTCAGGTGGCAGTGAAACTTCTGTGATCCAGCGCGGAATTACCGCCTTGGTATGGCTTGACAAGGCCCAGGGTCGTCGATACTATCGGCCTCGTTGAAGCCAGCAGATTCAACCGGCCCATTTTTTCCTGAGGAGCTACTCGTCATGGCTATTCGGATCGGTATTAACGGATTTGGACGGATCGGACGGAACGTCCTGCGGGCATCACTCGGTGATCCCGACCTACACTTTGTCGCAATTAACGACCTCACAGATGCGAAGACGCTCGCCTACCTCTTGAAATACGACTCGGTACACGGGACGTTACAGGGAAGCGTCGAAGCCAAAGGCGACCAGATCCTCATCGACGGCAAGCCCATTAAAGTGCTCGCGATAAAGGACCCAAAAGAACTTCCCTGGAAGGACCTGGGAGTGGACATCGTCGTCGAATCGACCGGGCGCTTTACCGACCGCGAAGGCGCAGGGAAGCACCTCTCTGCCGGAGCCAAGCACGTCATTATTTCCGCGCCGGCGAAGGACCCGGATGTCACTCTCGTGTTGGGCGTCAACGACGAGGCCTACGATCCGAAACTGCACCACATCATCTCCAACGCCTCCTGCACGACCAATTGTCTGGCCCCCGTGGCAAAAGTTCTGTTGGATAATTTCGGCATCAAACACGGCCTCATGACCACGATCCATTCCTACACCAACGACCAACAGCTACTCGATCTGCCCCACAAAGACTTGCGGCGCGGGCGCGCGGCAGGCATGTCGATGATCCCGACCAGCACCGGCGCGGCAAAGGCGCTGCATTTGGTACTGCCACAGCTCAAGGGCAAGATCGACGGCCTCGCCATCCGCGTCCCCACGCCGAATGTCTCGCTGGTGGATCTGACCGTCGAAACTGAAAAGGACTGTGACGTCGCCTCCGTCAACGCCGCCTTCCGGAAGGCGGCGAACGGCCCGATGAAAGACATTCTGCTCTATTCTGAAGACCCGATCGTCTCGATCGACCAGAAGGGCGATCCTCATTCGGCCACATTCGATGCCCCGCTCACGATGGCCATCGACAAGCGGCTCGTCAAGGTGACGGCCTGGTACGACAACGAGTGGGGCTATTCATGCCGGGTTCGAGACCTGATCAAGGTGATTGCGGCTAAAACGGCAGGGCTCTGAGCACCGCGAGGCGATGCCTGCCTCAGCTCAATTCTGTTGCACGCTGACTCCCATTCCTGGAAGGACCGACCTGACGGAGCCTCAATGAATCTGCGCAAACAAACGATCGACGACGTCGTGCTGCGAGACAAGCGCGTCATTATCCGAGCCGACTTCAACGTCCCGTTGGACGATTCGCACCAAATCACCGACGACACCCGCATTCGCTCGACCCTGCCGACCATCAATCGAGCCGTCGACGACGGCGCCAAGGTGATCCTCTGTT
Organism: Nitrospira sp.; assembly: GCA_005239475.1. Lineage (GTDB taxonomy): Bacteria > Nitrospirota > Nitrospiria > Nitrospirales > Nitrospiraceae > Palsa-1315. Next base: position 11,533 of record SPAX01000153.1, read on the forward strand.
CACATCTGGGCCGACCGAAGGGAACGTTCGACCCCAAGTACAGTCTGGCCCCGGTGGCAAAACGCCTGGGGCGGCTCATGGGCAAAGACATCCTGTTTGCACCCGATTGTATCGGCCCGGCCGTGGAAGGGCTGGTCGCCAAGATGAAACCGGGCGATGTCCTGCTCCTTGAAAACCTCCGATTCCATCCGGGTGAAGAAGAAAACGACGACACCTTCTCGAAAGCGCTGGCGGCCCTCGGCGATGTCTATATCAACGACGCATTCGGCGCCGCGCACCGGGCTCATGCCTCCACCGTCGGCATCACCAAATTCATTCCCGCCTCGGCCGCCGGCTTCCTGCTCAAGAAAGAAATCGAGTACCTCGAGGGAGCCGTCGAAAACCCCGTTCGGCCCTTTGTCGCCATTCTCGGCGGGGCGAAAGTGTCGGGAAAGATCGGCGTCATTGAGAATCTCGGCAAGCGCGTCGATAAAGTCATTATCGGCGGCGGCATGGCCTTTACCTTCTTAAAGGCGAAGGGGCTGGAAATCGGCAACTCCCTGGTCGAAAACGACATGTTGGACTTTGCGAAAGGCATCGAGGACCATGCCCTTTCCCGCGGCGTGAAATTCTACCTGCCGGTCGATTGTGTCGTCGCGGCCAGCCGCGAGCCTGGAGCGGAATCGAAGATCGTCCCGGTCCAGGAGATTCCTAAAGGGTGGTACGCGCTCGACATTGGCCCGGCCTCCGTAAAACTCTTCAACCTAGCAGTCCAGAACGCAAAGACAATTCTCTGGAACGGCCCGATGGGTGTCTTTGAAATCGATGCCTATGCCCGAGGCACCCTCGCAATGGCTCACGCGATTGCCGATGCCTATGCACTGACGATCGTCGGCGGCGGCGAAACGGCTATGGCCGTGCATCGAGCCGGCGAATCAGAGAATATGTCGTTCATCTCGACCGGCGGCGGCGCCGCGCTGGAATTGCTCGAAGGCAAACAACTCCCGGGCTTGACCGCTCTCCCGGATCGAGTCTAGTAATCGCCTCGTCGCTGAGATCACACCCACTATCGATACCGAGACACCCGTGCGCAGATCCCTCATTATCGGCAACTGGAAGATGAACAAGACGGCCTCGGAGGCTGCGGCCTTCATTCGCGACCTCTGCGAACGACTGCCTGCATCCCCTAACGCCGACGTAGTCCTTGCGCCGCCCTTTACAGCCCTCGAATCAGCCCGCAGCGCCTTAGGTCCCTCCTCCTGGATCAGCCTCGGCGCACAAAATGTACATTGGGAAACGCACGGGGCCTTCACCGGAGAAGTGTCCGCTCCGATGCTGCGCGAACTAGGCTGCCGTTATGTGATCGTCGGCCATTCTGAACGTCGCACGCTCTTCGGCGAACGAGATCAGGATATTCAGAAGAAGGTCCGGGCAGCGCTGATGCACGGGCTCTCTCCGATCCTGTGCGTGGGAGAATCGCTGGCAGAACGAGAGACCGGCCGAACGGAATCGGTCGTCACGACTCAGCTCACCGGCAGTCTGGCAGGGTTGTCCGCACAGGATCTTGCGACAGTCACAATCGCCTACGAACCGGTCTGGGCCATTGGCACAGGACGAGCAGCCACCACGGAGCAGGCCGTGGCCGTGCATCGCTCAATCCGCTTGTTCGTGGAGACCGGCTGGAATAGCGAAACGGCGTCGACCATCAGAATCCTGTATGGCGGAAGCGTCACACCTCAGAACATCGAGTCGCTCCTCGCCTCGGACGCAATCGACGGGGCCCTGGTGGGTGGGGCTTGTCTCAATCCCGACTCGTTTGCTACAATCGTCCGCGTTGCTCAGACATAGCGTGCTTAACTGATCGGAGTGCCATGTATACTGTTCTTATCGTCATTCATGTGTTGATCTGTTTTCTCATGGTCGGCGCGATCCTCTTGCAATCAGGTAAGGGCGCTGAAATCGGCGCGTCATTCGGAGGTTCCAGTCAGACCGTCTTCGGTAGCCGTGGCCCCGCCAACTTCTTGAGCAAATTCACGGTCGTCGTCGCTGCTGTCTTCATGCTGACCTCGTTGAGCCTAGCCATCATGGCAAGAGAACGAACGTTTTCCTCCACGGTCATCGATCTCAAAAAGAAAGAAACCTCTCAGACTGCCCCCGAAACCCCGCCCGCTGCGCCGGAAGCCCCAGCCGCTGAGAGCCACGCTCCTGGCGACGCTTCCTCCAGCGGACACTAACAGGACGCTGAAAAAGTCCGCCAGCTTCGTTCTCGCATCGCTCCAAGGAACCGTGAAACGAGGGGCAGTCGCGGTAGCTGCGGCCTTGCATGCATGGGATAAGGCGCGTCTCGGCGCGCCAGGATTGGGCGGGTGAGAAGTCTGGCCTTTTTGAACAGTCTGCGAGTGCTTCTAAAGCCATCCGTGACTTTACCCAGCACTGTGTTTCTCGGATCCACAACAAATTTCAACACCCTGTAACAGGACGCTGAAAAAGTCGGTACTCGTCGTTCATGAGTCATGAGCGAGACAAGCAAGACGTGCGCGATCCGAAGTTCGAAGTTCCTGGTTCAAAGTTCCGAAAACCTCGAACTTCGGACCTCGAACCGTCGTCCGTCTCGTTTTTCGCGCGAGTCTCGCGCCAAAAACAAGATACGCTTCACGGGTGTCAAGTATGCCGCGTATGGAACCAGAAGGTAAGAGAAGAAAAAACTCAGCGTCTTACTAGATACGGGTGAGCCACGCCTCGTGGGACGGGTCCTCCCCACGCACGATGGAAAAGAAGGCCTTCTGCAGAGCTTGCGTAATCGGACCTGGGGTGCCGGTTCCCACGCGACGGTTGTCGATCTCCCGCACCGGCGTCAGCTCGGCAGCGGTCCCGGTCACGAATACTTCATCGGCGATATACATGTCATCGCGCGT
>SPAX01000154.1 GCA_005239475.1 Nitrospira sp.
CTTCTCGCCGGCGCTCGAGGCCGCGGTGCTGCCCGGCCCTACGGAGATCGCGGCGGCGATCCGCGACCTGCTGGCCTAGGGGGCGCCGGAGGCCGGGGCAACCGCGGCCCTCTGCCCTGAGCCCGGCGGGAGCCTCGATGGACGACTCCCACCGTCTGTTTCGAGACGGTCGTTGTCGAGACGGCCGTTTGACCTTCCGCCCGCGCTCCGGCAGGGTCGGCGCAAGATGCCACGGTTCATCCGCGCTGTGACAAAGGCCGCCGTGTCCGAGAACGGGCTTCATGTCATCTACGCCCTCGGAGCCCGTTTGCTGACCGATACTGACTGCCGCTGATTGGAGGAGTAGGCTGGCATCGTATGAAAATCACCCCCGATGTGTTTGAAGCCTACCTGAAGTGTCCGACGAAATGCTGGCTGCGAGCAACCGGTGAACCATCCGCCGGCGACCCTACCCAGAATGGGTCAAGGCGCAGAACGACTCTTATCGCACGATCGAGACAGAACGGCTGATTGCCGAGTCGCCTAATAACGAAGTCGCGCGCTCGCCAGCCATGGAGAATGTCATGGCCGCCAAGTGGCGGCTGGCTTCCAGCTTGGCGGTGCAGGCGCAGACGGATTGCTGTGTGCTGGAATCTGAACTCCACGCGATGGAACGCGTGCCCGCCGAAGACCAGGGTAAACCGGCTGAGTTCATTCCAATTCGCTTCGTCTTCACCAACAAGCTTGGCAATGACGACAAACTGCTGCTGGGCTTCGATGTGTTCGTGCTTTCGGAATCGCTGGGACTCGAGATCGGCACCGGAAAGATCATTCACGGCGACGACAGCGCCACCCTGAGGGCGAAAACCTCGGCCCTTACTGGCGAAGTGCGAAAGCGCATCGAAAAACTCACCGCGCTGCTGTCCAGCCCTTCGCCTCCCGAGCTTGTCCTGAATCGGCACTGCGTTGAATGTGAGTTTCGAGCCCGTTGCCGCCAAGAGGCAAAGGAGACCAACGACCTCAGCTTGCTATCGGGGATGTCCGAGAAGGAACGTTCCCGCCACCGTAGCAAAGGCATCTTCACCGTCACCCAACTCTCCTACACCTTCAGGCCGCGACGAACGCCCAAGCGAGCAAAGAATCCCGCCAAGCCGCACCACTTCGCTTTGCAGGCGCTCGCCATCCGGGAGAACACCGTCTATATCCACGGCACGCCCGAACTGCCGGAATGCAAGAGCCGAGTTTATTTGGACATCGAAGGACTGCCGGACCGTGGCTTCTACTATCTCATTGGAGCGTTGATCGTCACCGAAGAGCGCGAAACCTTCCACTCATTCTGGGCGGACACGGAATCGGACCAAGCCGCCATCTTTCTCCAGTTCGCCGAGGCCATCTCGCAGCTTCCTGACTTACGGGTTTTCCACTTCGGCGATTATGACGCCGCCGCGATGAAGCGTGTCGCTGCGGGTTTGCCAGACGGCGCACAACAACAGTTCGATGCCATCCTCCAGAGGTCAGTCAACGTTCTTTCGCTCATATATCCGCACGTCTATTTCCCGACGTTCTCGAACAGCCTGAAAGATCTTGGGAGGCACCTTGGCTGCGACTGGCCTGAGTCTGGAGCTACAGGCCTTGAAAGCATCATCTGGCGGAACGAATGGGAACGGGGAGTCAGTCGTGATCTGAAGACAGGGCTTGTCGATTACAATAGGACCGATTGCTTAGCACTGAGAAAACTAACCGAGTTCATCGCCCAGAATGCGGGTTCAACAGTGTCAGGGGAGGAGAACCGAGCCAAGATCAAACGCACCGAGGACCTCCACAAAGCTCGCCCAAGATGGCGGATGTTTGCTCCAAAAGACTACGCGCTCGAAGACCTGCACCACATCAACAAATGCGGGTATTTCGACTATCAGCGTGAGAAGGTGATCGTGAAGACGCATAGGTACTTCCGTAAGATCGCCGGCCATCATCACAAAGGAAAGCGCCGCAGCGTGCGACCCAGCAGAGTTGTTGATCTCGTCTGCAAGAAATGCCCTGCATGTGGGGCCAAGAATCTTCAACAGACAACCTGCCAACGCCAAAATGCGCTAGATCTGAAATTCACAAAGTCAGGCGTGAAACGGGCGGTAACGTGCTCCCGATGCTGGAGCTATATATGTCCTAGCTGCATGGCAATCGTCAAGGCTCGACCGAGGTTCGCAACGCAACAAACCTACGGTCACGGCCTGATGAGTTGGTGCGTCTACTTCAACGTCGTCTCCGGATTGAACATGCTCAAAGTCCAGAAATGTTTGAAGGATATGTTCGACTTATCTGTTCACAATGGCCAACTATATCGGTTCAAGCAGTACGTCACGGCACGTTACGCGTCGCTCGACGACGAATTGCTCCGTTCGATCGTCAAAAGCGCGGTCATTCACATCGATGAAACAGCGGTCAACCTGCGCAGCCACGCTGGCTATGTGTGGGTCGTGACCACCATGGATATGGTGCACTTCTTTTACCGGTCGTCTCGCGAAGCGTCATTTGTAGTGGAGATGCTAGACGGCTTTTCGGGCATTTTGGTCTCAGACTTCTTTACCGGCTACGACTCCATGCCGTGTCCGCAGCAGAAGTGCCTCGTTCACCTGGTCCGAGATCTGGATGAGGACCTGGTTCACAATCCCTTCAATGAACAATTCAAAAGCTTCGCTCAAGACTTCGGCTCGCTACTGCGGCCGATCATAGAGACCGTCGATCGCTATGGTTTGAAGAAGCGCCATTTGGGAAAGCACAAGCGGGACGTGGAGCGGTCTCTCAAATCGATTCACGCGTTGAAGCCCGATTCCGAGCTCGTTGACAAATACCGGAATCGGTTCATCAAATATTGGCCAAAGATGTTCACGTTTCTCGACTACGATGGTGTGCCCTGGAACAACAACAATGCGGAACACGCGATAAAGAGATTCGCGAAGTATCGTCGTAACACCGATGGTTGTTACACGGAGCGATCGTTGAAGGAGTATTTAGTCTTGGCCAGTGTTCTTGAAACCTGTGACTTCAACAAAGTGAATGTGCTCAAGTTCCTTCTGTCGAAAGAAGCGACGTTGGGGGGATTGTTCCGGATGGCGGGACGAGAGATCAATGGCACACCGCTACCGGAGACCGAAGATGAAACTCCGCAGCCATCGGTGCCTACCACTCCTTGATCCAGCCGTCTGCATATCCTGCGCCCCGTCAGGGCGCAGATTGATATCTATCAACTGATGGGAAAGATTGACCTTTGTAGCGGCTGGCGATGTACCGACGCTTGCGCGCATGTTCACGGAAGGCTGCGAGGGGCTACGGGGCGATGCGAGAATTCGAGCTAGCTGGCAGCCCTCCCGCTGAATCAATCGCCCATTTGGCTCAGAATGGTCGCCACGTCCGCGACTTTCTTCGCGATCGCGTAAGCCCAGGCTCCGTAGGTGCCATCAGCATTGACCGCGGCCACCCAACGCTTCGCGGCTGCCACCTTGACCTCCTCTAGGGGGTCGAAGCCCTTTGTTTCCAGCACGAGATGTCTAGGCGGGTCGGTCCGGAGGCGGACGATGAAGTCCGGGACGTAGTCGTGAATCTGGCCGTTGTGCAGGTAAGGCATGGCGAACCCGAGGCCGGCGTTCTTGGCGAAGGCCTCGACCAGAGCGTGGGTATCGAGGATGTAGGCGGCCTGCTGCTCCCATTTTGCCGTGTCCGCCACAACGTAATTCACGTGGCTTTTCACCACCTCGCGCACGTCGCGGCTGGTCCAGAAGTCCACTTCCGCGGTCGAGCCCTCGCCCCTCCTGCTCTCGTAGCGCGGCAGCTCGGGCGCCTCGCCCTCCGAAGTGTCAGGCTTGATGGCGCCGACCAGCGCCTCGATCACCCAGCCGTAGTAGGGTGACAGCGCGACGTCGAGCTTGTTCGCCGGCGGGAGCGGGTGCACCCGCTCGC
>SPAX01000155.1 GCA_005239475.1 Nitrospira sp.
CTGGCGCATGACCGAACCAGGCGGACCGGTGGGAAGTGCTGGGGGTTAACGGGGGTGGGGAGGGGTAAGGGGGTAGTGAGATAGCAATTCTCCTTTTGAGGAGATGATTGGCACGACTAACACAATATCTCAAGGCGGAATTTCTCAAAGAGCTGGCCCCGCACATACCAGCAGCTGTTAGTCACCGATGCAGGTCTATAGAAGCACCGACATAGGCCTCTGCCTATGTCGAATCGAACCCGACCCCCTTCATCCTGAGCAGTCACGACTGTTGCTCGGGTTCTCGATCTGGGCCCTCCTTTCAGCTTTGACAGCTCAAAAGCCCCTATGCTAAAGTCCGCGGAACTGTTGAGGTTCTAGGAATTTCTTCGTCGATTTATTCAGGGGACAACGCATGAGCGCAACGACTTCGCATGTGATCATTGTGGCCGGAGCCGGACCAGCCGGAATGGCCGTGGCCAGTTCGCTCGCGAAGGCAGGCCATGAGGTCATTATCCTGAATCGCGATACCAAGTTCGGCGGGCTGGCTGAATATGGGATTTTCCCCTCGAAGTTGAAGCTGCGTGGTGGTCTCAAAAAGCAGTACTGGGAGTTACTCGAGCGACCAAACGTCCACTATTTCGGCAATGTCTCAATCGGCAACGGCAAAGACCTTACCGTCGAAGAGGTCCGAAACCTTGGCGCCAGCGCGGTCGTTTTTTCTATCGGTGCGCAGGGCACCAAGGCGATCGGCGTGGAAGGGGATTCGGCTAAAGGGGTCTTTCACGCGAAAGACGTGGTCTACCATTTCAATCGACTGCCCGGTTTCGGCGACCGGCCGTTCGATATGGGCAAGCATGTTGGGATCATCGGAGCCGGCGACGTAATGGTCGACATCTCACACTGGCTGATTCGCTACAAGAAGGTCGAGCGGGTCACTGCGATCGTGCGGCGTGGACCTGCCGAGCGAAAGTACAATCCGAAAGAAATTCGCGCGGTGTGCGCCAACATGGATGTGGACAGGATCACCAACGAGGTGGCTCGGATCAAGGATCGCCTTTCCGCGGTCGGCCAGAATGCAGACGACATACTCAAGGGCATGACGGACGAGTTTACGAAATGCGAACCGAAGGTCAGCGAGACGAAGATGGGTTTCAAGTTCCTCGCGTCTCCCAAACGTATTCTTGTCGATGGGAACAACCGCGTGCGCGGCCTGGAGATGGAAGAGAACAAGCTTGAACCGAAAGGCGAGGACACGGTCGCGGTCGGACTCAAACAGTATTACGAATTCCCCTGCGATGCCGTGATCTTTGCCGTCGGTGATAAAGTCGATGAGACCGTCGGGCTACCATATAAAAGCGGCCTGTTCATCACGAATCCCAACAAGACCGGCAACGATCCGGACGATGCGCTCTTCCAGGCCTATGACGAAACCACAGGCAAGGTCATCGACGGCGTGTTTCTCGCTGGATGGGCACGGAAGGCGAGCGAAGGCTTAGTCGGCATCGCCAAGCGGGACGGGGATTGGTGCGCTGAAGTCGTAACCCGATATCTGGCAACCAAACTGCAGTGCAACCATTCGAAGGTCGTCCTCGACAAATTGAAGACGATCCTGACTGATCGGAAGAGCCATCCGGTGGATGTGAAGAATCTCCGAGCGCTCGAAGCTGCAGAGAAAGCTCACAAGGGCGCGATTGATTGTATCGGAGAATTCAAGTACGCCAGCAACCAGGAAATGATCGGATTGATCGAACGAGGGAACGCGTAACGGGCCGGCCGCTGATCTCTACCCATCCCCCCATTTCAGTTTTTCTCTCAGCACGTCGTAGTAATTGCTCTCCGGAAACCGGATCAATCGGGTCCGGTGCTCCGAGGTCTGGATCACCACCGTATCTCCCTGCGTGATCGACACCCCCACCTGTCCGTCGAGCGTCGCCATGGCGCCGTCATCTTTACTGGTGAGGGTCACATCAATCTCCGCGTTGCCCGGCACGATTAATGGCCGATGCGTCAGCGTATGAGGACAAATCGGCGTCAGGATCAATGACTGGACTGCCGGATCGATAATGGGACCTCCGGCTGAAAGAGAGTAGGCGGTGGATCCCGTCGGGCTGCTGACGATCAACCCGTCGCCACGCAAGTTGGTCACGAACCGTCCTTGAATCGCAATCTTCAGTTCGATCATGCGAGCGAGCGTGCCCTTGCTGATCACGACATCGTTCAACACCACCCCTTGCGCGACTGTTTCTCCATGCCGATGAATATGCGTCCGTAGCATGAGCCGCTCATCGAGAACAAAGTCATTCGCAAATACCCGTTCGAGCGAGGGATACAGGTTATCCAACCGGACCTCGGTCAAAAACCCCAGTCCGCCCATGTTGACGCCCAGGATGGGAATGCTTCGTTCCCCGGCAAGCCGCGCGGCATTGAGCATGGTCCCGTCGCCGCCCAAGACCAGAAGTACGTCCGCTTTGCTCGCCAGCTGAATTTTCTGATACCCCCCCTGTTCACCGAGAAGCATCGCCGACGTTGTATCCAAAACCACGTCGATACTCCGAGCCCGAAGCCAGCTGACTACATCCTGCAGCGTGCGCTTGACCTCAGGAAACTTAGGCTTTGTGAGAATCCCGATACTCTTGCTTTTCATTGAGCAGAACTCGTCGCGAGGGTAATGAAGATCGCGGAGAAAACCCTCGAGATTGTATCGGGAGGGTTCTTTTGAAGTCAACGAATCAGAACAGGCAGGCCTTCACCACATGTATTCCATCCACTCCGGTTGTTGGCTTGTGTGATTGTCTCGTAGCCTTGACACTGAAAACCCTTCTAGTTAGAATTAGGTCAGATTTTTCGATAGGTTTGCGCAGCTGGAACTGGTTATAGTCTCCACCTACTATAGGCTCCACCTAATAAGGAGGCAGGATGTTCGAGCGATTCACGGACAAGGGTCGGAAGATCATCATCCTCGCACGGGAAGAGGCTGAGCGTCATCAAAACGACTACCTCGGAACCGAGCATCTCGTCTTGGCTATTCTCCGTGAATCAGACGGGATTGCCCTGATGATCTTGAAAAAGATGGGACTCTCGACCGAACAAATCCGTTTGGAGATCGAACGGAATTTACCCGGTGGGGGGACCACCATGACCTTTGGGGAGATCCCCTTCAGCCCTCGGGTCAAGAAGGTCATTGAATACGGGGTCGAAGAAGCTCGTCTCCTTGGGCACAATCATATCGGCAGTGAACATCTCTTATTGGGCCTCCTCCGAGAAGAAGAGGGGATCGGCGGAAAGATCCTCCGCAGCTTAGGCGCCAATCTCCTGACCGCCCGACAATTGACCGTGACATTTCTGCGGAAGTCCGCCCCGCGTGAGCGCGACCGGAAGAGCAACACCCCGGCACTCGATGAGTTTGGTCGTGACCTGACCCAGCTTGCCCAGGCAGGACAGCTGGATCCCGTCATCGGCCGAGCCGACGAAATCGAGCGGGTACTTCAGATCCTGAGTCGCCGTTCGAAAAACAATCCCGTGCTCATCGGGGAAGCCGGCGTCGGCAAGACCGCCATTGTGGAAGGTCTTGCCCAACGAATCGTCCAGTCCGAAGTACCGGATAATCTTCTCTCACGACGCGTCATTGCACTCGACCTCGGTTCATTGGTTGCAGGGACGAAATATCGCGGCCAATTCGAGGAACGGCTGAAGGTCGTGATGAAGGAAATCGTCCAGGCCGGAAACATCATTATCTTCATCGATGAACTCCACACCTTGGTGGGAGCAGGGGCGGCAGAAGGATCGATTGATGCCTCCAACATGCTCAAGCCCGCACTGTCGCGGGGAGAAATTCAATGTATCGGCGCCACGACGCTCGATGAATACCGAAAGCATATTGAGAAAGACGGAGCCCTCAAGCGACGGTTCCAACCGATTCACGTCCAGCCGCCGAGCATCGATGAAACGGTGCTGATCATCCAAGGACTTCGTGATCGGTACGAAGAACATCATGGTGTCGAGATTTCCGAGGAGGCCATCCTGGAAGCGGTCAAGCTGTCCGATCGATACATTAGCGACCGCTTCCTGCCGGACAAGGCTATTGATTTGATCGACGAGACGGGATCACGGGCCAAATTGCAGACCTATGCGCTACCGTCGGAGCTGAAGGCGATGGAGCAAGAGTTGAAGAAGGTCTCCCGTGAAAAGGAACTGGCCATCTCCATGCAGAACTTCGAGGAGGCCGTTCGCCATCGTGAGGAAGAAGAACGGCTGCGAAAACTCCTCGATGAATCCAAGCGCGAGTGGAAGAAGAACCAGGAAAAAAACAAACCGACGATCGGAAAAGAAGAGGTGGCCTATGTCGTCTCCAAGATGACGGGCATTCCGCTCTTCAAGCTCGAAGAAGAAGAATCGAACAAACTGTTGCGCATGGAGGAATTCCTCCATAAACGTGTGGTCGGGCAGAACGAAGCGATCTCTGCCGTGGCCCGGGCCATTCGGCGGTCACGCGCCGGCTTGAAGGAAGCGCGGAAGCCTATCGGGTCCTTTATCTTCCTGGGACCCACCGGGGTAGGAAAAACCGAGCTGGCGAGAACCTTAGCCGAGTTCCTCTTCAATAGCGAAGATTCACTCATTCGGATCGACATGTCCGAATATCAGGAAAAGTTCACCAGCTCCCGACTCTTCGGAGCCCCTCCAGGGTACGTGGGATACGAAGAAGGAGGCCAATTGACTGAACGGGTCCGGCGTCGGCCCTACTCAGTCGTCCTGTTCGACGAAATCGAAAAGGCCCATCCTGATGTGTTCAATATTCTGCTACAAGTATTGGACGACGGGGTACTGACCGACAGCCTTGGACGCAAAATTGACTTCAAGAATTGCGTCATCATCATGACCTCCAATATCGGGACCAAGATGATCCAGAAGGGGGTCTCGCTGGGATTCCAGAGCACGGAAGGCGACCAGGAGCGCCATAAGAAAGAAGAAGTGTTGGGAGAATTGCGCCGTTCGTTCAGCCCGGAGTTTCTGAACCGGATCGACGAGATCGTAGTCTTCCATCAATTAGATAAAACGCATCTCTACAATATCCTCGACATCCTCTTGGGCGAACTCAACCTTCGTCTTCTCGACAAGGGTGTGGAGCTCGAGGTCGAGGACGACGTCAAGCAGTGGTTGATTAAAGAAGGCTACGAACCGCTCTACGGAGCCAGACCGATGCGCCGGACAATTCAGCGCGCGATCGGCGATCCACTCTCCGAAGAGATGATTAGAGGACGATTCAAGGAATGCCGAAAGATCCGCGTGGTGCTTCGCGACGGCGCTCCGGCATTCATCGAGCAGGAGGCGATGGCTGGCGTCTAATGTCCCAGCCCTATACGAGACGTTCGCCATCGCATAAAGTACGACACGGCCCTTGTGGCGCCAACGGCCACAAGGGCCGTGTTATTTGGCATCTCTCAGAATAATGCATGTTTCGTCGGACCAATTAGCCTGATCAGCAAAGATTTCATGACCACGACCGTTGAACAGCCCACCTCAGCCTGGATACCGGGACCTATCCTTGGTATCGAGACGTCATGTGATGAAACGGCCGCCTCAGTGCTTGCAGAAGACGGCGCCGTCCTCTCGAACATTATTACGTCACAGCATGCCGTTCATCAGCGATTTGGTGGCGTCGTTCCCGAACTTGCCTCCCGTGCCCACATTGAATCGATTGAAAATGTCTCCGCTGAGGCATTGCACCAAGCCGGTCTCGCATGGACGAATCTCACGGGAATCGCCGTCACCCAAGGACCCGGCCTGGCCGGCGCGCTACTCGTCGGGGTCAACTATGCAAAAGCACTTGCCTATGCCTTGAATATTCCGATGGTCGGCGTGAGCCATCTTGAAGGCCACATCGCCTCCGCCTGGTTGCAGGATCCAGCGTTTCCCTTACCCTGCGTGGTTCTGGTTGTCTCGGGTGGACATACCCATCTCTATTATAAGGAACCCAGCGGTCACTGCCGGCTCCTTGGCTCTACCAGAGACGATGCGGCAGGGGAGGCCTTTGACAAAGGCGCTCAGTTGCTTGGATTGGAATACCCTGGGGGACCAGCCATCGATCGCTTGGCTCGACAGGGAAACCCAGACACCATTACCTTTCCCCGTTCCCATCTTAAAAAGGGGAGTCTTGATTTTAGTTTTAGTGGTGTAAAGACCGCTTTGCTCTATATACTTCAAGCAATACCTGAGCAATTTCGCACGGCGCGAACTGCTGACTTCGCGGCCAGCTATCAGGAGGCCATCGTGGACGTCTTGGTTGACAAAGCCTTTGCCGCAGTCCGGTTATCTGGCGCGCATGCATTGGCTGTCGTCGGAGGAGTGTCCGCCAATTCTCGGTTGCGCGCGCTGCTCCAGCAACGAGCCGCATCCGAAGACCTGCGCCTGAGCCTTCCCCCGCTGGCCTACTGTACGGATAATGCCGCGATGATCGCGGCAGCGGGGAGGCAGGCGCTTCGCGCCGGGCTCCGTGCACCCCTGGACATCGATGCCCAAGCAACGCTGGCTTCACCATTCGCGCAAGCGATCTAGCAGGATGCTGAAAAAGTCCGCCAGCCTGTCTTGTTCATGTGGTCTGTTCGGTCTGTCTGGTTTGTGTGGTTGCATGAGACTAACCAGATGGACCAGAGAGACCAGCCTGACCGGATTTGTGCCACAGGTGCGAACCATTCAAGTTTTCGTGTGCCGACATAGTTTTTTCGCAGCCTGCTAACCAACGACTGTAAGGAAACGACGACCATTCCAGAAATTCACGGACAGGTCCTCGGTCTCCGTGCCAGCCAGCTCGCCATGCTTGAGCGGCTGTATCGCCGACGTATGCCCGTGGATGATGTCCTCTCATCTGAAGCGGCAAAAACCCTCGCACAGTTCACGCACGAGATTCGGCGCCCCATCGGCCTCGTCATCACCAGACGCGGAGCCGTGCAAGACGTCCTGGTCGGCGCCGGGACCGAGCCCTCGCCAACAACTCTAGCCACGTTTCGTGCAAGCCCACGATCGCTACGGGGCCTTCGGCTGATCCGCTCGCATCTGAAGGAACAACCCCTCAGTCAAGAAGACCTCACCATGCTGGGCCTGCTCCGACTCGACATGATCGGAACGTTGGCCGTCTCACCCAAGGGAGAACCAGGGTTACTCTCTCTGGCCCATCTGAATCCACCCAGTCCACAGGGGCAATTGTATACCCTGCTACCACCCACGCTGGTACATCAATGCCCGGTGAGCTTCGAGACATTTATTCACGAACTGGAGTCAGACCTCCAACGTCAGAGCGGGTCCCACGCGACGGCTCAGGGGCAGACCGCCATCCTCGTGAGTGCGTCGCCCAAGAGTAAGGCCGAGCAAGAAGAGCATCTCATTGAATTGGCAGAACTGGCCTCCTCGGCAAATCTCACCGTGATCGACCGTTTAGTACAACGCACACAGAGCGGCCATCATCGGTTCCAATTGGGAAGCGGCAAGCTCAAAGACGTGCTGATGCAAGCCATGCAAAAAGGCACGGACCTGCTCATCTTCGATCAAGATTTAGCTCCTGCGCAGCTGCGTGCCATTGAGGAGATCACCGACCTCACGGTGATCGATCGGACCCAACTGATTCTGGATATCTTTGCGCAACGGGCGCATAGCCGAGAAGGCAAGGTGCAGGTCGAATTGGCGCAACTTCGTTATCTGCTCCCTCGTCTCTCCGGTCAAGGAACGAGCCTCTCGCGCTTGGGCGGTGGTATCGGCAGCAGAGGTCCCGGTGAAACGAAGCTCGAAACGGACCGCCGTCGCATCAGAGAGCGCATCGACCATCTGGAGCGGGAGATCGAGGGCTTTGCCCGTCACCAAGACCAACGGCGATCGCGCCGCGTCCGTCAGGCCTTTCCAGTTCTGTCCATCGTGGGCTACACGAATGCCGGCAAATCGACATTGCTCAACGTCTTAACGAACAGTCAGGTGAGCGCGGTCCCACGCGTCTTTGAAACGCTCGACACCACCAGCCGCCGACTGCGTTTCCCGCAGGGCAGGGAAGTTATCATCACCGACACGGTGGGATTTATTCGCGACCTTCCTAAAGACCTCCTCGCAGCCTTCAGAACAACATTGGACGAATTACGCGATGCCGACCTCCTCCTGCACATGGTCGATGCAGGGGCGAAAGATCTGGACGCCCATATCGCAGCGGTCGACACTGTGCTTCAAAGCCTCACCCTCGATCAGCTTCCACGGGTCCTGGTATTCAACAAGTGCGATCAGCTTCCGACCGGACAAGCGGAGCTCCTGTGTCGGCGCTACGGCGCGATCGGGATTTCGGCTCTGCATCAGGAGACCCTGCCCCCACTGATCCAGCACCTCGAAGAACGGTTGGCCGCGCTCGTCCCGGTGGACGGCTCTTCCACGAAATCGGCAACCCCGGCACTCACGCTTGCATCTCGGCCTTAACCCGTTGCACACTTGGCCTGCGCTGGTACCAGCCATGACTACGAAATCTTTACCATCGGTGGGTCGCCGCAAGCGTTTCCAAGATATTGCGAAAACGCTCCAGCGCACGACGCCAAGCCCAAAGACGGAACTCGACCATCGTTCCCCTTGGGAATTGCTCATGGCCACGATCCTCTCCGCCCAATGTACCGACCAGCGAGTCAACCAAGTCACTCCCTCACTCTTTCGGCGGTATCGGAGACCGGCAGAGCTAGCAGCGGCCGATCTCCTTGAAGTCGAACAGCTCATTCGCTCCACCGGTTTCTTTAAGAACAAAGCGAAACATCTCATCGCCTCCAGCAAGGCCGTGACCGAGCGCTTCGGCGAACAGGTCCCGCACACGATGGATGAGTTGATCACCTTACCGGGCGTCGGCAGAAAAACCGCGAATGTCATACTCGGGAACGCCTTCGGCCAGCCCAGTATCGTCGTCGACACCCACGTAAAGCGCGTGGCGAAGCGACTCGGCCTGACCAGCTCCGACAATCCAGCGCGTATCGAACAAGACCTTCAGCAGCTCATGCCGAGATCCCAATGGACAGCCTTCTCACAACGTGTGCTGTTACATGGCCGCTATGTCTGCCTTGCCAGAAAACCCCAGTGCCGCACCTGTCCGGTCTACCGGCACTGTCCATGGAAAGAGAAAGGTCCCCAATGATTCGAAGCATGACCGGTTTCGGCCGACGACAGGCCCCCTGGCAAGATGGCTCAGTAACGGTAGAAATGCGCTCCGTCAACCATCGCTTTCTTGAAATCGCCTGCCGCCTGCCACGGCCATTGAGCCACTTGGAAGACTCGTTCAAAAAAGCCATCCAGCAACGCTGCACCCGTGGACGTATCGACATCACGGTGACTGTCCAAGCGGGCAAAGGCCGCGCCGGAAGCGTCAATCTTGACCAACCCCTCGCGAAGCAGTACCATCAGGCCCTCCGTACCCTCAAGAAGTCCCTGAAGCTGAGCGGCTCCATCGATCTTGCGCTCATGGCTGGGCTCCGTGATGTGCTGTCGGTGTCAGATCAACCAGCGGAAGACCCGAAGCTGGCGAAGCTGGTCCAACAGGTGACCATCCAGGCCCTGGCAGATCTTGATGCCATGCGAACGCGCGAAGGAAAGGCCCTGGCAGAGGATATGCGCGGGCGGGTCCAGACCATCCGAGGGCACCAAACGCTCATCGCCGGACGAACCCCTTTGCTGGCCCAGGAGGCCTTCGACAGAATGAAGATCCGTGTGGAGAAGCTGCTGGGATCGGAAATCCCCGACCCCCCCCGGCTCTGTCAGGAATTGGCGGTCTACGCGGATCGTGCTGACATTACGGAAGAAATAGTCAGATTGGACTCGCATATGATACAGTTTGAGCAGACCATCAACCGTGCGGAATCTGTGGGCAAAACACTCGATTTCCTGCTCCAGGAAATCGGGCGGGAAGTCAACACGATCGGCTCAAAAGCCAACGACGCGGGAATCGCCGGGCATGTGGTTCAGATGAAGGCCGAACTCGAACGCATTCGTGAACAGGTCCAAAACGTCGAATGAACTCAGTCACCACGACAAGCCCCACGACGCCGGCGTCCAGCCAACCGCGGTCCTCGATGGATCGACGGGGAATTCTGTTCATTATCTCCGCGCCATCCGGGACGGGGAA
The DNA here is from genome assembly GCA_005239475.1 of Nitrospira sp. Lineage (GTDB taxonomy): Bacteria > Nitrospirota > Nitrospiria > Nitrospirales > Nitrospiraceae > Palsa-1315. The sequence continues at coordinate 10,109 of SPAX01000155.1, forward strand.
AACCACGCTCTGCAAGCAACTCACGACGAATCTTCCCGGACTGTGGCATTCAATTTCCTATACCACAAGGAAGCCGCGGTCAGGCGAAGAGCATGGACGAGAATATTACTTCGTCAAAGAACAAGTATTCCAAGAGATGATCGCGCGAAATGAGTTCGTCGAGTGGGCCCACGTATATGGACATCTCTACGGGACGCCGTGGAAATCGCTGACCGAAAAGATCGATCAAGGGATCGATGTGTTGCTGGAGATCGATGTCCAGGGGGCCATGCAGGTCAAGAAACGATTCGAGGATTCGGTGTCGATCTTCATCCTGCCTCCCTCGATGACCGTACTCCGGTCTCGGCTCCAAACCAGAGCCTCCGATTCACCGGAAGAGATTCAACGGCGACTGCACAAGGTGAAAGAAGAGGTGTGGAGCTACCGGGAATACGCCTATATCGTCAGAAACGAAGATCTCGGCCGATCGCTTCGCGATCTCGAAAGCATCTTCTGGTCAGAACGTCTGAAGACGAAACGATTGAATATGACGTGGCTCGAGAATAATTTCATTCTTGACGAAGAACAGAAAACGGGAGATCGCAAAGATCTTCCCTAACCCAAAGGAGTACCGCACCCATGATCGACATGTTGAGACTCTTACCCCAATACGCCCCAGGCGAATTTGACTCACGCCACCGGTTGGCGATCATCGCAGGCCAGCGGGCAAAGCACATTTTGCAGGGATCACGCCATGGCGCCTCGCGCTTTACCAAAGAAACGACCATCGCCCTTGATGAAGTCCTCCGAGGGCAGATCAAATATCTCGTCGGCCAAGAAGCGCGGGATGCAATGAAGGAAGCGAAGCGCGGCAAGGAAGGCGAAATGGAGCGCATCGCCTTGATGACCGGCGATGATGCGAAGGAGATTAAGAAAGAGCTGAGCGTCTATGTCGACGATACCCCGAAGCCTGTGGTGGGTGAGAGCGAGGAGTAATTGGTGAAAACCTCCGGCTCCATAGGGCCGACGTTGATCGGGAAGCAGATTGTCCTCGGCGTGACCGGCAGCATCGCGGCCTATAAGGCTGTCGCGTTGCTCCGGACCTTGCTCCGTGAAGGAGCAAGGGTGCACGTGGTGATGACACAATCTGCCACGAAGTTCGTTACCCCGCTGACGTTTGAAGTGCTCTCCGGCCATCCCGTTTCGACGGATGTGTTTGAGTCACATCAGGAGATGAAACACTTGTCATTGCCCGCGCAGGCAGATGCCGTCGTCATTGCGCCGGCCACGGCCAATTGTCTTGCACGGGCAGCGCTGGGGCTGGGCGACGATTTGCTCTCGACCATGCTCCTCACGGCACAGTGCCCGCTGATTCTGGCCCCCGCCATGGACGGAGGGATGTGGTCCCATCCATCTGTCAGAGAACACGTAGGGACGTTACGTGCGAGGGGAACGATCGTGGTGAATCCTGAAACCGGCCTGCTCGCTTCCGGACGTATCGGCCAAGGCCGTTTGGCAGAGGAAGGCACCATTCTGGAGGCGATTCAGGTGGCACTGGCTCCACGGCGCGATTGGCAAGGACACCGTATTCTGGTTTCGGCAGGCCCGACACAAGAACCGATCGATCCGGTGCGCTTCATTTCAAACCGCTCCTCCGGTAAGATGGGCTATGCCATCGCCGAAGCCGCCCAGGCGAGGGGAGCCCAGGTGGTCCTCGTCACCGGCCCCACGACCCTACCAACTCCGAGAGGCGTCGAGGTCGTTCCGGTAGCCACGGCTGAAGAAATGACGAAGGCCCTATCTGCTCACTTTGCATGGTCCACAACTGTGATCATGGCCGCTGCCGTGGCGGATTTTCGTCCCACGAGCCCTGCCTCGCACAAAATACAAAAACAAGGGCAGACCTACCAGACGCTTGATCTCGAACGAACTACTGACATTCTGGCCTCCTTATCTGCCAAACGGACCACACAACTTATGGTTGGCTTCGCCGCGGAGACTCACGATCTGATCGCCCATGCGAAAGACAAGCTGGCGGCGAAAGGGCTCGACCTCATCGTCGCGAACGATGTTACGGTGAAAGGAACGGGATTCGGCAGCGATCAGAATGCCGCCACTTTGATCGACCGGCAGGGGGCCATGACAGAACTGCCGCTGATGCCAAAACGTGCACTCGCCGACGCAATCCTGAACCGGGCGCAAGAACTGCTCCGCACCAGACATTCCAGCCAGACGCCCACGCCAGTTACGGGAGGACGCTAGCAGACCATGGCTCAAAATCAGAACGCCACCGAGAGCGCCCTGGAAATCGATCGACTGGCCACCCAGTTAGCCAAAGATCCACATTCCAAAGTTTTCATGCCACTGGCCGAAGAGTACGGAAAAGTCGGCATGTGGCAGGAGGCCGCTGGCGTCCTCGAAGACGGCCTGAAATTGTATCCCGGCTTCATTACTGCCATGGTCGCGCTCGGGCGTGCGTACGACCACATGGGTCAGGCCACGAAAGCCAAGGCGATTCTGGAAGAATCCGTGAAGGTGAGCCCCGAAAACCTGCGCGCGCACCGCACCTTGATCAAGATCTACACGAGCCAGGGGCTGAACGAATCGGCGCTGCAATCCTGTGCCGTCATCCTGGCGGTCAACCCGCGTGATGAAGAAGCGCTCTCAGTCCAATCTACTCTGAGCGGACCGCTGAAACAAAAGAAGGAATTGGGACGGCCAAAGCCGGCGGCTCCGGTCACGCGTAACCTCTCCGCCCAGGAGGCGAGTACTGCACCAGACCTGCCGGTCTCAACGCCGCCCGAACCAGAGGTCGCCTCTGCCGACCCACTTGGTGGAACACCGGTACTGATGGAGACAGCCCTCCCTACACAGGATCAGGCAGGGGAGCGGCTCGCGGTGCCGGAGCCGGACTCCCACGCCACCGACACTGTAACGATGTCGCCTCCATCGCCTCACGCTGGAGCCGTGGCCCAAATGGAAGTCTGGCTTCGCACCATCAAATCGCGTCGTCGCGATCGTAACACAGCGAACGAGTCGCACCACAAAATTTCCTAAAGTTTTTCGTGCGTTTGACCGGTCTCAGGCGGACTGCTACAATGCCGACCTGCTGGACCCTGCCACGAGGAATCGTCCGCACGCATCCAGCCTGTGAACACAAAGACATGCTACGAATACGAGTCTTACACGGTCCAAATCTCAATCTCCTCGGGACCAGGGAGCAGTCGATATACGGCACGCTATCTCTCGACGCCCTGGATTCAGCCATCACGAAGCTGGCAAAGGAGTTGGCAGTGAAGGTGGATCTGCGCCAGTCGAATAGCGAGGGTGAATTGGTCACCTGGATTCAAGAGGCTCGGACAAAATACGACGGGATCATCATTAACCCGGCTGCTTATACCCACACTAGCATCGCAATCCGGGACGCCATCGCGGCGGTCGGCCTGCCGACGGTCGAGGTGCATCTGTCCAATATCCATCAGCGGGAAGAGTTTCGCCATCGGTCCCATATCGCGGGAGTCGCGATCGGACAAATTTCCGGCTTGGGTCCGACCGGCTATCTCCTCGCACTCCGTGGGCTGCACGACCATCTAATCGCATCCCAACGCCAGAAGAAGACGACCACGCCGGCGCCATCGCGACGGACGGCAAAAGGAATGAAATAATTGCAGAGCCGGTCGAACGACCGCTTACAGTCTGAAGGGAGTATCGAGTGATTTCCACGACCGATTTTCGCGGTGGCGTGCGGCTCATGGTTGACAACCAACCATTTTATATCGTTGAGTTTCAGCATGTAAAACCGGGCAAGGGCGGAGCCTTCGTGCGCACCAAGCTCAAGAGTTATCTTTCAGGCAATGTCCTGGATCGTACCTTCCGATCCGGAGAACGGTTCGAGGAGCCGAATCTAGAAGAACGGACCATGCAATTCCTCTATGCGACCGACGATGCCTATACCTTTATGGATACGGAGACCTTTGAGCAACTAACGTTCGAAAAGGGCAAGCTCGGCGAAAATGCGGACCTCTTGAAAGAAAACATGACGGTGAAAATCCTCGTGTACGAACATCGCCCGATCGATGTCGAGTTGCCCAACTTTATCGAACTAAGAGTTAGCGATACCGAACCGGGTTTTCGTGGCGACACCGCCACGGGCGGCACCAAGCTCGCTACCGTTGAAACCGGTGCCACCATTAAGGTCCCGCTCTATTTGGAAACAGGGACCGTGATCAAAATCGATACCCGTACGAGAGCCTATGTGGAGCGTGTTCGGTGAGCAAGCAGAAGTCGAGTAAGTCGAAGAAGGGTGGCACTCCGATCATCCTGCCTCAGGCCTTTGCTGCGACCCAGAGCGGGCAGGGCACACGCTCGCTGTCAGGACAACAGACCAGCCATATCCAAGAACTGATCGATCTGCTCAAGAAGAACAACCTGACCGAGCTGGAACTGGAGCGCGACGGCCTCAGAATTCGCGTGCGAAACGAAATCGGGGCCAAAGCGGTCACAACCACCGTCGCTGACCAGGGGACGTCCGGCTCGCCATCAGCCTCTCGACCCACTGGTGCGACAGGCGTACAGACTGAAGACACGACGGGCATGATCACCATCACATCTCCGATCGTCGGGACATTCTATCGGTCCCCCTCGCCGGATGCCGACCCCTATGTTGAAGAAGGCGATTATGTGAAAAAGGGACAGGTCCTATGCATCGTCGAAGCGATGAAGTTGATGAACGAAATCGAGTCGGAGGTAAATGGGCGGGTCATGAAAATTCTGGCCGAAAGCACCAAGCCAGTGGAGTATGGCCAGGCGCTCTTCCTCGTCGATCCAACAGCCACCCCTTAACCCTCTTCTCTCGAACCACATCGGAGTACTCGCGTGTTCAAGAAAGTGTTGATAGCCAATCGCGGTGAGATCGCGCTCCGGATCATTCGGGCCTGCAAGGAACTCGGCATTAAGACCGTGGCGATCTATTCCGAGGCCGATGCGACGAGCCTCCATGTCCGCGCAGCCGACGAGAAGGTCTGCGTCGGGCCTCCTGACGCCGCCCTCAGCTACCGAAATATTCCCAACGTCCTGAGCGCGGCCGAGATCACCGGGGCGGACGCCATCCATCCAGGCTATGGATTCCTCGCCGAGAATGCCCACTTCGCTGAAGTCTGCGAGTCCATCGGCGTCAAATTCATCGGCCCTACATCCGAACACATCGCCCTCCTGGGCGACAAAGCCAAAGCGAGAGAAATCGTCTCCCGCCGAGGCTTACCCGTCACACCAGGCAGTCCAGGCGAGCTCAAGAGCGAACAGGGAGCCCTCGAAGCCGCCACCAAAATCGGCTATCCCGTCATCATCAAAGCCTCAGCCGGTGGGGGAGGACGCGGTATGCGCGTCGTCAATAAAGCCGAGGACCTCGCACGCGCATTTCAAGCCGCGCAGGCCGAAGCGAAGACCACGTTCGGTAACGACGCCGTCTACCTCGAACGATATTTTCTCGAGCCCCGCCATATCGAAGTGCAGATTGCCGCCGACCATCGTGGGCATGTCGTGCATCTCGGCGAGCGCGACTGCTCGATCCAACGCCGACATCAGAAGCTGCTTGAAGAAACCCCATCGCCCGCCGTCGACGAGAAACTCCGACGGGAGATCTGCCGCGTCGCCATCGAAGTCGTCAAAGCCGTGCACTACCGGAATGTCGGCACCGTCGAGTTCCTGCTCGACAAGGACCACAACTTCTTCTTCATGGAAGTGAACACCCGCATCCAGGTGGAACATGCGATCACCGAAATGGTGACCGGCATCGATCTCATCAAGGAGCAGATCAGGCTCGCCGACGGGCAATCCCTCTCCTTCAAGCAGCAAGACATCAAGCTTAACGGCCACAGCCTCGAATGTCGCATCAACGCCGAAGACCCGGAAAAGTTTACGCCCTGCCCCGGAATCATCACGAAGTACCGCGCGCCAGGCGGATTCGGCGTACGTGTTGACTCTACAATGGAATCGAACATGACGGTCGTCCCGTTCTACGATTCGATGATCGCAAAAGTCATCACCCATGGACGAGACCGGCAGGAATCCATCGCCCGCATGCGGCGAGCCCTCGACGAATTCGTGATCGAAGGTATCAAGACGACCATCCCGCTGCACAAACGCATCCTCAATGATCCCGACTTCCAAAAGGGCCACGTCTCGACGACGTTCCTCGAGCGATTTTTAGCAAGTTAAAATTCTCAGGATATGAAATGGCAAAACCTGCCCCTGTTTCTGGCAATCCGCCGATCGCGATCATCCGCTTCCTCCTTCGACCAAACAGTCAGGCAAAAGAAGCGGTCAATGTTCGCAGGCCGAGCAGGAATAGACTGGGCCGTACGGGGGGAACGTATTCCGCGCACCGGAGCTCGTCGTAGGCTGCTGGAGGGATCTACTAGAGAATGTCGTGACTTAGCGACGAATCTATTTATTCTCCTTCGCCGACTCTTGGGATGAAGGATTTTCAGGTCCCTTCTCTGTGATCTTCTTGACCGCGTTCCCAATCGCAGACCCGATCTTGGGAATCTCTTTCTCGATATTCTTGGCCGCGCTCTTCAGCCCTCGCCCGAGGTCATCCACGGTGATGCCTTTACTCTCCTCTGTCTTACGATTGTCGGAAGAGCTCGATGCGTCGGCTGCGGCGGCGGCCTGTGTAAGCCCTACGACCAATAGGGCCGCGATGATGATGGCCGTCTTGTGCATGAGACACCTCCCTGTTTCAGAAACTATACCATGAACAAGCACACAGCTGGCCTTTCCGAAGGGAAGGGCGCTACGCCAAAGTGTCAAGTCAAGCAACGACCCCTGCGCTAGGGGAATCCGCGACCACGCGTTGCGCAAGCACGGGAGACCAACGGGCCCCGTCCTACGCTGTTCCGCAATAAGGAGGACGAGCAGTCTGCTAACCGATTTCTGATTCAATTGCCAGCTGGCCATCGTAATACTCTCTCGATCGGTGGTGGTCCATAATCCGATCGGACCGTAGGTAGGGTGTCTCATTCCTGTTGTCACTCTGGCACCAACACCCCATGGTTTGCGTTGCGGGGGGTCTGTTAGCCTCCGCTCCTCGGGTTGGATTTCCAATAGGAATATTTATAAGTCATTGATTATGCTGGTATATATTTTCTTCTTTCGTGTGAATGTTCATGATAAGATTTCCTCGCTGCTTTCGTGACGCTCTGGGCTCTCCCCTGGCGCAGAGGAAGTGGGGGAGGTGATGTGGCCATCACCTCCCCATTTTTTTCTGCTCTGCCTTCTTGTGTTGGTGACCTCAGCCGGCTGGGCGTCTACTACTGTGTTCTCTGACTCCTCATCTAAACAGCGAACCCTAGCCCCTTACTTCAACGGCTCAACCGGTTTCGTCATCGTCACCTGGCCAAGAATTCAACAGGCGACATGGCTGCACCCGCTGTCGATACAACATTGTTGCCGACTGGAACCATTCCGGTTGCATCCAGACATACTCGCTCATCCCACACCGGTGAAGGTGTAGTCTTGAACGACAGTCTCTCCCACGTGACGTGTGTGCCATCGGGAGGTTGGGTCTACAGGAAGTTCTGCGGGGGAATGTCCCGATTGGTCAGCCGCATGTGAGGTGCGGCTCGGGTCTGAGGGAAATCAAAGAAAAGGAACGGTGAGGAGGCGACGTGGCCGCCGCCTCCTCATGGTGCGGCTACTTCTTCTTCTTTGCCGCCTTTTTTGCGGGCTTTTTTGCTGCTTTCTTCGTTGCCATGAGAACTCCACCCCCCTTCGGTGTCAAAATGTTGAT
>SPAX01000156.1 GCA_005239475.1 Nitrospira sp.
CATACCCTCGCGGCTCCGGCAACTTGAGCTTGGGCCGTTCGTAGGGAACCGCCTGAGCTAGGCCCTCGAAGAAGACAAGGCAGAGCACCATCGCTAGCCCGCATAATTCACGACGGTTCGTCGTGAAATCGCTGAGCCGCGTCGCGAGACCGGCGCGCGGAGCCGTGAAGACCCGATGCGTACTCGTGCAGCACGGTGAGGGTCCGAGGGGCGAGCCCGCTGGCCGAAGGCTCGTCGTAGCAGCGGATCGGCGATTGCAGCAGAAGCGCTCATGAATAATGCGGGCTCGGCTGACGACCTTCGTCATCGCTGCTCCGACTGCGACAATTGCTCAACTGCGCGAGTGAGTATCGTCGCGGCTTGTAGATACCGGTCAAAGAGACGAGGCACTTCGTGGGGGCCGGGAGAAATCTGTCCGCGCTTGAGCAACCAGACGTCGAGCAAACCCTGCAGATCCAGCTTCAACTGCTCGGCAACGTCCTTGATCACCGCATCGGAGTGAGAGAGGACGGGACGCCCGAGCAGACGTTGCACCCCGCGCAACAGTGGAAGGGTTGACGTGATCGAGAGCGGCAGCAAAATCGTGGTAGCGTCATCGCTTCCGCCCCCCTCGACATACCGTTGACGCAGGCGTAACAGCTGGCTGGTGAGGCCTTGGACCACGGCCTCTCTCAGCCGATCGGTCTTCACGTGAAATCCAATGAAGGGATCGCGCCCGCCTAAGACGCGATGCTGTTCCTGGATCTCCAGAAACTCCAGCGGAAATACCGCTGACGACATGCGCAACTCCTCTTCCGTCAGAAAGAGGGGGACCACAATCTGTTCCTTGGCCCATTGACGGTGCAAAACGCTGTACTTTTTGAGGACGGCGCTGTCGTAGGACGACACCAGGAGGAGGATATTCAGGTTGGATCGCCCCGGGAGAAATTCCCCCCGGACGGCACTGCCGTAAAGCAGCATGCCTTCCAGCTGATCCCCGAACACACCTTTGACCTCTTTCACGTAGGTCTGCAGCAGCTTCTGGGTGTCGCCCGGCAAACCCTCAATCAGACGTTCAGTCATGCCCATGGTTCCTCATGAAGACATCGGATGCGTATCTTTCTCATGCGCACGGAAATCTGGGAGAAACCCCGCGGCAATCACGCGATCGATCAGATTAAATGGCGGCATCGTCCGCAACCCCGCTGTGGTCGACAGGACCTGATAGCGAAGCCGTGCGTTCCGGTCCAGCGTCTGAAACACGCGATCGCGCAGGAAGGCCACCACTGGATTCCCTGTATTCCAGTAAAACACTTGTTGATCGGCCAATCGTTGCAGCATGGTCACTTGCGGCCGCCTGGCCCGCTCAAACGCTTTCAGCCTGGCGGCTGAATAGTCCTTATCAGCAAGACAGCCTGGCACCAGATCGGACAACGCCATGGCATCGACCATGGCCTGCATACGCCCCTGCGACGCATGGGGATTCATGGCATGGGCGGCATCGCCAATCAGAACGGCTCCGTCTGCTACCCATGTCGGCGTGCGCACCCGCCCGGTCGGCATATAGGCCGTCTGGCTCCAATCGCTCAGATGCCGAAACAGCCCCGCAAACTGCGGAGCGATGTGGCTCCACGTCTGCTGTAGCGCAAGGATACCCCGCTGCTTCACGGCCGCCATCGAATCCTTGGGGATCATATAGAAAAGATAGACCTTATTCCCCGTCGCCGGAAACACCCCCAAAATGCTCCTGTGCCCGATGTAGTAGAACGATTCCGATACCGGCTCCTCCGACTCGAGAATCGCAATCAGATACCCGTCAGGATAGAGATACACGTCGGCGGGAATCTTCAGTGCCTCTCGCACTTTCGAAAATGCGCCATCGGCACCGACGACGATCTTAGCACGGATCGTGTTTATGCCGTCCGGCCCTTGCGCGGTCAATCCCACCACCCGATCGCTCTCACGCAACAATCCTGTGAAGGAGGTCCCGTAGCGGAGCGTCACGCTCTTCTGTTGCTGCACCGCCGCGACAATGGCGTGGTGGGCCACGTTTGGGAGCGTCACAATGGCGCGATTGTAGGGAGCCGGCAGATCGCCATAGTCGATGCTGCAGAGGCGCGTCCCTCCGGCCCGGCAAAAATGAAAGTGCCGCACGGGTCTCGTGGCATCGGCCGGTAACGATTGCAACACGCCCAAGCGATCGAGCACGCGCTGCCCATTCGGCTGGAGAATTTCTCCCCGCAAGCCCTTGGGTGGACCAGCGGCCTGATCCAACACCACGGTGCTGATCCCTTGCTTCGCCAGTGCCAGGGCTAAGACGGCTCCCCCACCCCCTGCCCCCACCACCGCCACGTCGGTCTGTTCGATCGAGTCTGCCATGCCACTCAGTGCGCGTCCCACGCCCGATACCGATTGCGATCGTCCCACATCGCAAGAAATTTCTCCCGTGCCTTGAGGGTGATGGCGTGATCGGTAATGACGTCGAGCCGCTCATCGTTGTAACGGTTGCCGCTCGTGGTGTGGTTCATCGAGCCGGAGGCATTCACCTTATCGTCAATCACGACCTGCTTCAGGTGCATCAGCCCATCGTGCTCGTTCATCAGAATGGGAATGCCGGCCAAATGCAGCGTATGGAGGGCCGTGCGCTGTTTGACGTCCTCGGTGCGCTGCCGATCAGTGATCAGACGCACATCGACTCCCCGCTTCTTCGCCGCGACCATCGCCTCTACCGCACGGGGAGAGGTCAGCCCATAGACCGCCACATAGAGATACCGTGTCGCATGCCCATAGAGCGTGGTCAGACGATCGAGTGGCGCGTCATCCGGCCCGTAGTAGACCTCCACCGTCGCGCTCCACCCTGCCCCGACCGGAACCGCGAGCATCAGCACGATGAGACACAGAGACCGCACGAGGCAGTGAGACCAGCCTGCTCTCATCGATGACAGATGGCAGAGCACAATCATTCGTGTTCAAACAACATCTTGAAATGATCGTCCGTGGCCTCCCAAGCCTGGGGCGCTGAGGTGGCGAGCCAATGCTGCAGAAACTGCTTTTGACCAGGCGTGAGCACCTGTTTGATCTGATGTGAGCGGCCTTGGAGGGGTTGTAGAAATCCGACCCGCTTCTGAAAATCCAATGTCGCCGTTCGGACATACATGTTCGTAAAAGCCGTCGGTTTATCGTCCTCTCCATCACCTTGAATCCAAACCGATAAAAACTTCTCTAACTGGAGTCCGGCGCTATCCATGGCAGGATCTGTATCGTGAAACAGCTCGTTTTCCGATTCCTTAAGCGGAATGGCCTCAGCGGACCTAAACATGAAGTTGCGTTTCCACATCTCATCGCTCATCCAAAAGGTGGCATAGTGGCGGCGGATCACGGACAAAGTCAAGCCACGCGCCAGCTGTTTCCGTTACCTTGACAATGGAGAAGCTCGTTTGATAACGTGTTGAAATTGTTTAATCTCTTGGCCATGTTAGGAGTTTTCATGCAGGTCAAAATCAATGGCAAGGCAGAAGAGATTTCAGGGGGAACGGTCCTCGATCTTCTCCAGGCCAAAAAGATTGAACCGCAAATGGTTGCGGTCGAGGTCAACGACACCATGTTGGACAGGAATCTTCTCGCCACCACCAGCCTGAACGACGGCGACCGGGTCGAATTTCTGTTTTATATGGGAGGTGGCCGGTGACGATGCCGCTGCACAAAGACATTACCGAATTGATCGGGCGGACTCCCCTTGTCCGTCTGAACCGGTTGTCCCCTACAGGCGGGGCGACGATCTATGGAAAAGTCGAGTTCTTTAATCCC
>SPAX01000157.1 GCA_005239475.1 Nitrospira sp.
GCCTGGAGCTGGGAGCCGACGACTACGTCACCAAACCCTTCAGCCCCAAGACTCTGGTCGCCCGCATCAAAGCCCTCTTTCGACGGCTTGAGCGAAAACCGGGTGACAGCCCGACCCAATATCGCTATGGCGACCTCGTCATGGATCTCGCGCGACACGAAGTCACCGTGAAGAAAATAGAAGTCCCCCTCACGGCGAAAGAATTCGGCCTGCTCGAACATCTCTTGCGCAATCCCGGAAGAGTCCTGACAAGAGACATTCTCCTCAATACCGTCTGGGGGTACGATTACTACGGAACGACGCGGACAGTCGACGTCCACATCCGAAGACTCAAGCAGAAACTCCCCTCGCTCGACGGGGCGATTACGTCGGTCAAATCCCTGGGTTATAAGCTCAAAGAGTTGGATCGTTCGGCATGACCCTCTCCATCCGATGGAAGGTCACTATCGGAACCCTGCTGGTCCTCGCCTGTGGGCTTCTCATCGCCAGAGCATTGACGGTTCGCTCCCTTGATCAACAGGAGATCGTCCAATCGGGCGAGATACTGGAGGCTCGAACCAGTCTCGTCGCCTACGGGCTGCAGCCGTTTCTGACGCAATCAGGGCCGCTGTCTTCGACCCCCCAATTACAGGCAGCCGTACGAGATCTCAGCTCGCGGGCCCTCGCACGCGTGACCATCATTGCTCCGGATGGACGGGTGTTGGCAGACAGCGCCGTCTCGGATAGCAACCTCGCTGCGGTTGAGAACCACCTGGCGCGACCGGAAATTCAGCGAGCCGTTGCCACCGGGCACGGAACGGATCTCCGCACGAGTCACACCACCGGTGAACGCACGTTGTATCTGGCTGTCAGTCTGAGCGGGGCAAACCAGGCGATGCCCTCCGTCTTCTTGAGGCTGGGGTTGCCGATGACCACATTTGATCGTGAAGTGGCCAAGTTGCACCGAGACTTGGCCCTCGCCTTCGGAATTGCATTCTTGATTGCCGTCGCACTGAGTGTGTGGCTCGCTCACAGCATTACAAAACCCCTGTCCGATATTGTGATCGCTGCGCAGCAGCTTGCGAAAGGTGACCATGCGGTCCGCATTCGGACCGGATCACGGGATGAAGTCGGCCTCTTAGCCGACACGCTCAACCACATGACGGACCAACTGAGAACCAAGATCGATGAACTCTCCGAAGATCGGTCCCAGCTCTTGGCCATGCTGACCTCGATGGTCGAAGGCGTGATGGTCCTGGACTGCCGGGGTCGCGTGCTGCAAGTCAATCCAGCACTGGAACGGATGTTCGACGTCACCAGAATAGAAGCACGGGGACACCCCTGTTCCGATGTCTTCCGGCATCCGCAGTTGGATACGTTAGTCTCAACGGTCCTGGCGAAACGAGTGAACGAAGAAGATGAAATTCTCCTGCACCCGAGTGGTCGCTCTCTCCATATCGAAGCCTCGGTCACTGCATGCGATCGAGAGAACGAAGCGTGCGCGGTGCTTGTCTTTCACGACGTGACAGAATTACGCCGCCTGGAAATTATCCGGAAAGATTTCGTCGCCAACGTGTCCCACGAGCTGAGGACCCCGCTCACGTCGATCAAGGGGTATATCGAAGCATTGCTCGATGGCGCCAAAGACGAACCTGAGACCAGTACAAAATTTCTCGACATCATTCTCAAGCAAAGCGACCGGCTGAACCTGATTCTGGAAGACCTCCTCCAGCTGTCTAAGATCGAATCCGGACAGGTTCTGTTCAAGCGAGAGCCGCTTGATATCCAGAGTGTCATCGAACGAACGCTGGCCATGATCAAGCCCCTAGCAGACAAGAAGGGGCACCGGCTCGTCTCCTTCGTGGAGGACAATCTGCCTGCTGTGCTTGGCGATGAAGACCGGCTGATACAAGTGCTTTCCAACTTGCTTGATAACGCCGTCAAATACACCCCCGAGAAAGGGACCATTACCGTGGCAGCCCACCCGGTTTCGGACGATGCCGAACAGCCCGCGATGCCCACGGCTGTGGAACTGAGCGTCACCGATACCGGCCTCGGAATTCCTGAAGGGGATCGCCCGCGCGTATTCGAACGATTCTATCGAGTCGATAAAGCCCGCTCGCGTGAGTTAGGTGGAACAGGACTCGGGCTGGCGATCGTCAGGCATATCGTCGAGGGTCTAGGCGGGCGGGTGTGGGTCGAAGCGAATGCCCCGACCGGCAGCCGTTTTGTCGTCCGGCTACCCATCCAACAGATCAGTCCGCCGGCGGGCTAAAACACTTTCATCACAAGCAGATAGATGAGCGACGCGAGGAGAGCGGCGCCAGGAAGCGTGAAGATCCAGGCGTACAGAATTCTCGTGGTGACGCCCCAGCGCACCGCCGAAAATCGCTTGATCGCGCCGACCCCCATGACCGACGTCGTGATGGTCTGCGTGGTGCTCACCGGCAGACCAATGTACGCCGTCACGAGCAGCACCGCCGCGGCACCGGTCTCCGCAGCAAACCCATGCACCGGTTCCAGCTTGACAATGCCCATTCCCAGCGTACGGACGATCTGCCAGCCGCCCACGGCCGTTCCCAATCCCATCGCCACCGCACAGGCACCGATCACCCAGCCCGGCACCTCACTCGAAGGAATCTGCCCCGCAGAAAGCAACGCCAACGTAATAATCCCCATGGCCTTCTGCGCATCGTTGGCACCGTGACTGAACGCCATGAAACAGGCGGATATGAGCTGCAACCGTTTGAACAGTCGAGTGGCCACGCTCCGGGTCACACGAAAACAGACCCAGCTGATCAACACCATCAACGAAAGCCCGATGGCAAAGCCAAAGAACGGCGCAAGCACCATGGCTTCCATCACCGGGCGAAGCCCTGACCACTTCACCGTGGCCCACCCTCCATGGGTCACTGAAGCCCCGACCAGTGCGCCGATCAAGGCGTGAGACGAGCTGGTCGGCAATCCCAACAACAGCGTGAAGAGATTCCACAAGATCGCACCGGCCAACGCCGCTGCAACCATTTCCTGGGTGACAAAAGCCGGATTGACAATCCCCGATCCCACCATTTTAGCCACGGCGGTGGACATGAACGCCCCGGCCACATTGAGGACGCCAGCCGCCATGACCGCCACAAGCGGGCTCACGACTCGCGTGGAGACCACGGTCGCAATAGCGTTGGCACTGTCATGCCACCCGTTCGAAAAGTCGAACAGGAGCGCCAACACAACTACGATGAGCAGTATTCCGGTCAGGTCAGGCATCTTAGACTCGTGAGGGGTAAGGGGTGAGGAATCGACGGGGGAGAGAAGATGACGAGCCGGCCTCTGCGCATAGCTGTGATTTCTTGCGCCTTACGTTTCACGCCTCACGCCTCACGAGTTGTCAGTGGTGCTTGAGCGTGATCCGCTCAAGAATGTTCGCGACGTCTTCACACCGGTCGGTTCCCGCTTCGAAGTTCTCGTAAATTTCTTTCCACTTGAGCACCGCGATCGGGTTGGTTTCATTTTCAAAGAGAGCGGAAATCGCATCGCGGGAGACTCGGTCGGCTTCGTTCTCCAGGCTATTCACCTGCACACTGCATTTCTTCATCTCCGGATGCGGAAGCCCCAGGAGGTCCACACCTCGCCCCACGGCCACTGAGGCCTGGTAAAGAATGTCGGCTAGCTTGATCGCCATCTCGGTCGGCTTCGTCACCTTGTATAACACGAAGCGGTCGGCGATCGCCTCCGCGGTATCCAGAATATCATCGAGGGCGCTGGCGAGGTCATGGATATCTTCTCGATCGATCGGCGTAATAAAGGTCTTATTCAATCGACGTGCAATGTCGTGTGTAAGGCCATCTCCGACATGCTCAATGTCTTTGATCCCCTGGGCTTGTTCGATGGGAGACCGGAAATCCTCCATCATCACCTTCAGGAGTCGGCTCCCCTCAATCATGTTATGCGCGGCCTCCTTGAACAACTCAAAGAAGGCTTCTTCTCGAGGGATCAACCCAAACAGCATCGCGACGCTCCTCATTTTAGATACAATCAGCCAGCGTTTCTTACGGCCAGATTGACAGCACCATCACAGCGCCGTCACACCTGTACCTAGCAGGCTGCAGAAACACTCTATGGGCACGCCGGAACTTCACTAGTCCGCACGTCTGGAACAGGCCCGGTCTGTCTGGGTATCTGGTCCTTCTGGTCTCTCTGGTTGATCTGGTCTATCTGGTCAGTCTGGTTCAACCAAATAGACGAGACAGACCAAACAGACCAATTCAACAAGACAGGCTGGCGGGCTTTTTCAGCATCCTGCTAGACAGCCCTTACCACCGAACCAACCCAGTCGCCCACGTCACGCCACCGCCAAAACTGCCCAGCAAGACGATGTCATGGGGCAGAATCCTACCCGAACGGACTGAATGGTCGAGCGCGATCGGCAAGGACGCCGACGACGTATTGCCGTAGCGTCCGATCACGGAACAGACCCGTTCCGGCGAGACCCCAAGCCGCTTCGTGAGCTGGTCAAGAATTCGCCCGTTAGCTTGGTGCAAGACCAGCTGCGCAATATCGTGTATATCGACACCGAACTCTTTCACGATCTCGCGGATGGCCTGGTCCAATCGCTTAACCGCCAGTCGAAAGAGCGGCGCCCCTTGCATCCGCAACGTATGGTTCTTTGCCTCGACCGTCCCCGTCGTCGTCGGCCGGCGCGATCCACCTGCGGGAATCGTGATCAAGCCATGCTGGGAACCGTCCGCGTGAAGACGGAGCCCCAAGAGTCCCCGGCTCAGCTGACCTGCCTCAGGCTCTCCCCTCAACACAACCGCACCGGCCCCATCGCCGAATAAGAGAGCCGTATCGCCGTCGACGGGATCGATGGAACGAGACTTCACTTCCGCGGCCACTACCAAACACGTCTTGACCTGCCCGCTCCGAATCATGGCATCGGCCATCGAAAGTCCATAGAGAAAGCCCGAACAGGAAGCCGCCACGTCGAATGCCGGTATCGTAGAACTACCAAGCATGCGCTGAACATGGCAGGCGGTGGAGGGAAAAACCGTATCGGGAGAGGTTGTCGAAAGCAGAATCGCCCCCAGCTCAGAAACCGGGAGTCCGGCAGCCTCAAGCGCCGGCCTAGCTGCTTCCACCGCAAGATCAGAAGACGCTTGGGATGCAGCAGCTCTGCGTCGCT
>SPAX01000158.1 GCA_005239475.1 Nitrospira sp.
CCGGGTCGGCGGTGACAGGTGTCAGTGCTGGATCAAGATGCGAGCAGAGTGCGATATCCTCCCCGATAAGGCGCCGAAGCAGCGACTCCATCTTGCACACCACATCGTTGAGATTGAGCACCGTGGGCTCCAATACCTGTGCACGGCTGAATGCGAGAAGCTGTCGGGTCAGCATCGCGGCCCGGAGTCCGCACTCTCTCACCTGTTCGACCTCGTGACGCCCTTTGCTGTCTAAGCTCTCACGGGTGAGCACGAGTTCGCTGAATCCGTTAATCACGGTCAGGAGATTATTAAAGTCGTGAGCAATCCCGCCGGCGAGCCGTCCGACGGCCTCCATTTTCAGCGCCTGGCGGAGCTGCCCATCTTTGCCGCGCAGGGCCGCGTCTGCTCGTCTGCGTTCCGTGACATCCACGCCACACACGACAATACGTTCGAGCCTGTCCTGCCGTCCGTATTGATGAGCGGAGCAAACTTGCAGAAAAATGGATGCGCTGTTTTTTGCCCTGAGCTCTATCTCGTAATTGGAGATCTCGCCTGATTGGAAGCGGGTGTTCAGGTCAGCAACTTGGCCGCGCTGGTTCACGCAAAAGAAGGTATTCCACCAGGATTTGCCCTCTAACTCGACCGCGTGATAGCCGGTGATGTGGCTGGCAGCGTCGTTCACACAGAGGATGGTCCCGTCTCCGGCGAGTTCAAACACGCACACCGCCAGACGTGTCATGAGGCGACGGTACTGGTCCTGGGAGTGGACCAGGGTGTCCACGGTGTTCTGTAGCAGCCGGGTGGCGTCGTTCGTCGGATCGACGACCGCGTCCACTCGGCGAGTCCTCAACACTCTTATGGGTGGAGGTAGCACGGTGCGCGATTTGGCCGAGCCCGAATTCGTGCGCTGCAGCTTGTCTGGCATGGTGACCTTCCGGGTTCTGGGGCTTTTCTTCATATCGGCAGATCGAGTCCGACGATTATGTTCCTGCTGTCGGCTTGCGCGCGTACCTGGATCATCTGCGTTCACGGGCGCCCTCCGCTGTTGTCCCGTCGCTACGAGCGGGCAGCTTGCAAAAAGAACAGGGCGCGAGACCTCCGGCCATCTTCTCGTAACAGGGAGTATTGGAGATGTCCCCGAACTTGGTCAGTCCGGCAGCGTTCTGAAATTGCACTCGGTAGGGTGCTGGATCGATGACGGTGATGATGCCTGGCTGGGAATTGAGGAGGCGTTGGGGATCATACTGAGGCAAGCCTGCTGGCGCGGACATCATCCCCTCCCGGTAAGACGTGAAGCGTCCCATCTGTGTGGACCTTTCCAATAGCCGTAAAGTATGCGTCAAGGCAAACGCCCGACGTTTACTCGCGTCAGTGGTCAGGGCAGCCTGTCGATACCGCCTTGTCCTGACTCGGCTTGAACTCATACAGCAAGGACAATGCCGAGCAAATGGATCGCGCAAGTCCACACTTAGGGCCAGAACCATTGAGAAGGATTCCGTATTTTGCTCTAGAGAGACAAAATACGACATCCTGATTCCAACCGTGGCTTGAGTACTCTGCTCTTAGGCACCAGTGACGGGCCCCGTCTCAGCAATGGTCGAACATAGGGGCGGTTCCAGTAATAGGGCAGTCCACCAACTGAGAAGGCCTCTGCCATGGGCAAAAAACCGTGTTGAAGAACATCGTCCGCAGATGGTCGCCGCCGTGCGGCGGGGCCTTGCCGTCCAAGAGGTCGGTGGGCGCTTTGGCGTGGCACCCTCGACGGTCCTGTTCTGGGTATGCAAGCGGGGGGCAGCGCTTGGACCGAGGGGACTTGGCAGGATTGTCCCCGTGAGCCTCGTAGCCCGGCCAACAAGTCGCGTGGGAGGTGGAGGATCTGGTGCTGACCCTTCGCTGCCAGATTCAAGCGGGGAGCGTCCTGGGCGAATTGGGTCCAGACGCTATGCACCACGCGTTGCTCGCGAAGGGCGCAGGGCCAATCCAGGCTCAGGCAACGATCCACTGCATCTTGGTCCGGTGCGGGGCCCTTGATGCGTCGCCTCGAAGAGGGTGGAGTTGAGCTGTGGCCTGCGGACCCACGTGCCTACAAAACTGCTCACGCCTTTCTAGACGATCTGAAGGGGGCGATTGAAGACGCACGGCGGAAAGTGAGGATGTGTGGCCATCGTCGATCGATATGTCCCACTCCCAGTTTGGCTCCCGATCCTGGATCGAACCTGATCTCATTCCATTGCACTCGCTCAGACATAATGCTCGCTTCTTCAAGAAGAAAGTCGCATGCAGTCATGCTCGATCGTATCCCATCGCTATCGGGCTTGCTCGCCCTTTTCAGGCGAAGACTAGCCGTACGCTCAAGGGTCTCGTCGTTGGCGCCTCCCACAGGCGCCAAAAATCTTAAATAGATTTAACTCCTCATCTCCTGCTCCTGCGCGGAGCAACTTCCCTCGCCTTCCCTAAGAGCATTGGCAGACGGAACCGGTGAGGCCGACTAGGCCTCTGGAAGGAGTTCACTCAGCCATCTATTTGTGATCATTTCATTTCCATCAACCTTTGCACACCTCCATCATGATGGAAGGATAATCGCGAATCAGTGACGGCTCTCCTAGTATCGAGCGATGAGAAGTCCGAACTCGAAACCTCATGGGACGTTCTTGTCCATTTCCCACATTCCCACGAAATTCCCATCCGCATTCCCAGGAAATTCTCGGATCACCCTTCACCTCAACAAGGAGATCGCTATGATTCCCATTGATCGCGCCATACTCGAATTTTGTGCGAAGGATTTTCGTCGGTTAAAAGATTTGCGCGCCGTATTTCCAGGCGCCACGCTCTATCGTCGTGCCAAACGGTTGGTCAAGATCGGATGGCTGGAACGACAGGGGCCCTTGTACCGGAGCACGAGCACGGGGCTTCGAAACCTCTCAGACAATCAGGAGGGACGGTGGGATCGACTCGAGCAGGTTTATTCGCCATTGGGGCTGATTCCGACGGAGGAGCATCGCGGGCTGGTAGAGCTGATCCTGGCGGCCGTCATGGTGCGGCAGCACCCCACGCGTCGCGACTGTCACCCGTTCTTCGTTATTTTCGGAGACACATTCCATTGGAAGAGCACCCTGGGGATATTTGTGTGCCATGCGTTGGGGCTGGACCCGGCCATCCACGTGGTGGATTGCGCAAGCGAAAGCGGCAAATCGTTGTTCATTCGACGCACCGCGTCGGGTGACGTGGCCTCGGAACGCCAACTGGTCAACGCGCCATTTCTGGTCTTGGACGAGTTTCTTGCCGCAGATCGTGCGGTTCGAAGTGCGCTCAATCCCTTTCTGACTGGGAACCTGATTCTTCCTTTCGAAAACGAACAAGTCACGGTGCGTCCTGTTCCGCTCCTAACCCTCAATCCTAGGCTCCAGCCCACATTGGAGGGCCAACTGGGCCTTTCTGCCCCGCTCATTCGCCGCGCGATTATTGCGAATGTGAATGCGGTGGTGCTGCCCGATTTAACCTTAAGTGGGGGAGAGGCGGTGTCGGCGGCCCACACGCAGGGTCCCATCATGATCAAGGCCCCGACGTGCGACTGCGAGGAGCACCGCAACGTCATTGTCGATCTGCTCAAGGCCATCCTGAAACCCGAAGCCCATCAGCGAATCGGGATCGATGTGGTAGTGAATCTCTGCAGCGGCATGAGCGCGATGCTAGCCGATCCGATAGAGGCAATCGCCCAAGTGGTGCAGCGTATTGGTCTGCTGTCTGCCACAGTGGGTTGGGTTCGATCTGGGTGGGAGGCCACCATGGCCCAATTCGGTCGGCCCCACACGAGTGCGAGCATGAGCACCCTTCCGGAACCCCCTTCTTCCCTCAATGAGGGACGGAAAGTCCAACTAGAGGAAGAGGAGACAGACGGCATGATCTCGCTTCATCTCTCTCCGGGGCGACGAGAGCCCGGATTGCCGAGTCTCCATCTCAGCGATGAACTCCGGGGGACCCTCACCTGGCTGGCCGTGGAAACTGGCCGATCCCTCGAAGAGACGCTCACGGCGCTCATTCAGCATTACCTCCGGTGGCGACAACGACCGGATACGATCGCGTCATTGCATCGCACGGTGGCGCTGAGTCAGCAGTTGAACCTCAAACGTCTCGAGCCGAGCACGTTGGAAGAGTATCTTCATGCACGAGCTGCTCTCAGTCACTATGGTCGAACCCTGGACGATGTGCCGGAAGCCTTACGTCTGATTGCGAGACTCGCCAGACTTCCAGAGCCCTGGGACTGGGCTAGGGCGGACCAAGCCATACAGAGTGTGGGTGTGCTGATCGCGGCGGGGATTCTGCCGGGTGACATTGAGGCACTGCTATTGGCACATGAACGTCTGAAGGAACTGGGGTTTGATGAACGCACCGCCCAAGCGGTGGCCGAGGCCCTCGATCGAGCTGGCGCGACTGGACGCCGCCGATCGCGAGTGCTGGCAGTGTTGACTACACTCGCGGGCACGCATGTGGATCTGCATGATGCAGAGGCCGAGCAGGAGCACGTGCAGCAAGACCTCGTCAGGTTGGAGGCGGGACGCCGTTCCCTGATGGAGACGATTGAAGAGCTGAAGACCAGCGTGGCAGGACTCCACCAGGAACAGCGGGACCTACACATACGCCTCGCACAGATGGATACGGAGATGGCCACATGCCAGTCGCGCTTTGACCTGCTCGCGACCTTTGAATCGTATGTACGGGGAAATAGGCAGGTCATTGACGCGGCGGGAGACATCTTCGACCAGATCCGAGCACTGGCCTCCACGGCCACTCAATCAGGGGGAGGGGACAGCGCCATCTTAGTCTCGGACCTACATGAGAAGATCCTTGAGGTTCTCGCCCGTCACTATGGGAACGCCGGTCGCGCGGCATAAGTAATGATGAAACCCCGTGAGCACTTCTCGCTCATGCACGAGACCATACCTGCTTCTTGAAGTACTCAAACAGTTG
>SPAX01000159.1 GCA_005239475.1 Nitrospira sp.
TTATGCATAAAACGAAAACCACGACCCGCACAGGCCTCTTGGCTCGCATGATCTTCCCGACGCCGCAAGGAGGAGCCATGCCTGGACTCCAGCCCGGAACGTTGGGAGTAGCGCCATCACTCCTGGCCGTCTCGACGCTGAAACCGCTCAACACGATCGCCTGAAGCGTCCTGCAGTGCAGGACGCACATAGTGGATGTCGCCATCATTCTCATCATGAGCAACACCCTCTCGGCCGTCTTCATCTACATCGGCGTGCCCCGTATCTGGCAAAACTAACCCGTATTATTCATGACGGTTCGTCACGAAATGGCGGAGCGGGGCTTGACTCGACGCCCGGTCATCGACAGACTTTCCAAGAGCTATGCGTAGTCAGATGCAAAGTCAAAAAATGCCCCGGGAAACTCACGCCAATACTCCGACCCATAACGCTTGACGTTATGAGCCTCACAGGGTTAGGCTTCTGCCAGTGATCAAGAGCTTCCGTGACAAGGATACCGAGCGGATCTGGAACCGCGAACCGTCCAAGAGGTTGTCAGCAGAGCTTCAGCGGACCACGTTGCGTAAGCTTGTCGCCGTAGACGGAGCTGAAGCGTTGCAGGATTTACGGATACCGCCCGGCAACCGGTTGGAGAAGTTGTCAGGAAGCCGTCACGGTCAAATGAGTATTCGCATTAACAATCAGCGGCGTATCTGCTTTATCTGGAAGGACGGCAATGCCCATGAAGTTGAAATCGTCGACTATCACTAAAGATCAGGGAACGTAAGGCCGTTATGAAGCGTCAAAAGAAAATACCGCCTATTCATCCTGGCGAAGTCTTGTTGGAAGACTTTTTGAAGCCACTAGGCATCAGCCAATACCGCCTTGCAAAAGATCTCCGTGTACCGCCTCGACGGATCAACGAGATCGTCCACGGCAAGCGGTCCGTCACCGCTGATACAGCCCTGCGATTATCCAGGTACTTCGGGACCACTGACCGCCTCTGGCTCAACATGCAGGCTCGCTATGATTTGGAAGTTGAGAAGGATCGGCTTGGCGATCGGATTGAGAGAGAAGTGCCGGTGCTTGCGCGGGCGAGTTAGGAAGCAGCCGCTGCCGGAGGTCATGAGCAACAGCCCCATCACGATCCCGCTAGTCGTGCGAGTTGGAAAGGGGAATCTTCATGGCCCTTGCGTGGTCGAGAAATGATTCCCGTCCTCTTTCTTCTTCCCCTCAATTTCAGGAAACCGCGCCGATCGAGTTCGACGAAGTGCCAGACACCAGCGTGCGGCGCGGCGCATGACGGACGTCTATTTCAACCCACCGCTGGATCGAGTGGGCCTGCTCGAGTGGAACCGTTTCGACACCATCGTGCAGCAAGGCTACGAGCACGAGGTGGTGGTGCTCGCACAGCCCGAGGTTGCGGGGGCGTTTCCGCGCGCACGCAGTGCGCATCATGGCAAGGAAGATAGGGGATGACGACGATCGGCTATGTGTGCGGCTTCATCGGCGCCGGGCTCACGCTGGCGAGCTACACGATGAAGAGCATGATACCGTTGCGCCTGGTGGCGCTGGCAGCGAACGTCTTTTTCGTCGCCTACGGATGGCTGGAGGCAGCGCTGCCCTCGCTGCTGCTGTACAGCGCCATGATCCTGATCAACACCAAGAAGGCCTGGGACATACGCAAGCTGGTGCGCGCGATTGAGAACGCAAAGTCCGACGCGCCGATGGCGGAATGGCTGCTCCCGCACATGACGCGCCGCCAGGCCAAGGCCGGGCACACGCTGTGGAAGAAAGGGGATGTGTCCACCGAGATGGTCTATCTCGAGTCTGGCACGCTAAGCCTGGTCGAGCACCAGGAACAACTGGCCCCTGGCTCGCTGGTCGGCGAGATCGGCCTGTTCGCACCCGACAACCGACGCACGCTGACGGTTGTCTGCGCGACCGATTGCACGCTGTACAGCCTCACGACCGATGGCATGGCGCAGCTGTACTACCAGAACCCTAAGCTCGGCTACCACCTGATGCGATTGGTCGTCGCACGCCTGCTGCACGACACCGAAAAGGCCCGCGGATTTCCAAGTCACGAAAACAAACAAATGGGAGTGTTCTAACCCGCGTCCTTCACGAAAGCTTCTACTGCAACCGCCGAGACGGCAGACGGGCTCGCGCGAGTCTCTCCTCGACCCCGCGCACGAACGCTTCTGTGGCCTGGGGATCCGAGCGTAGCGCCGGCTGACCTGTTTGAGCCAACTCAGACGTGATCGCTTGCCGCACCTGCTCTTGCTCTTGTGGCGACCGCACCTGCTTCCAACCCTTGCGTTCGATGCAGCGGTTCATGTCTTCAAAAACCTGGCCCACATATTCCGGATGCGCCGTGGGATTTTGACGGTAGGCAAGAGATATGGGGATAGAAAAATGTATCAGCACCATTATTCATCAGTCCCTTCTTCGTCCGCCCTCGTTTTCGCAATGTCGCACCCAGGTTTCACTGCGAGAGCCTCAACTCACCGCCGTCAATTCAGACAATGGTTCCTGACACCGTTTTTTCCGGCATGGTTGATCCCGAATTGGGATCGTGCTAGAGTAGCCCCGTGCGCATCATTGCCAAACGGACTCTTCGCGCATTCTGGAAACGACATCCCAGGGCGAAAGGTCCCCTGGAAGCATGGCATCAGGAAGTCGATCGGGCGGACTGGGCAACCCCTTCGGAGGTCAAGACCCAGTTTCGGTCAGCAAGTGTGCTTCAAAATAACCGAGTGGCGTTTAACATTGCGGGGAATCACTACCGCCTGGTTGTGAAGATCAACTACCCCTATCGAATTGTCTATATCCGTTTCGTTGGTACGCACACAGATTATGACACTGTCGATGTGACGACTATCTGAAACTCCGGAGGTGCTATGAACATTGCCCCTATTAAGACCACTCGAGACTACGATCGCACACTCCGACGCATCGAGCAATTGATGGATGCCAAGCCGGGCACCAAGAACGGCAACGAGTTGGACGTGTTAACCACTCTTGTGGAAGCCTACGAAGCGAAGCACCATGTCATGTACCCTCCGAATCCGGTCGAAGCCATCAAATTCAGAATGGATCAACTCGGCATGACGCGCAAAGATCTGGAAGCGATGCTCGGTGGGCGGGGACGGGTTTCTGAAATTCTCACCAAGAAGCGCGGCTTATCTCTTGAAATGATCCGCCGCCTCCACCGCGAACTCCAAATTCCCCTGGAAAGCCTCGTTGGAACGGCTGCCTAACGACCTCTTCGCCACTGTCGACAAAGCCCTCCTCAGCTGCAAACCGCATGACAGTCCCGTTTGGGCGGACTTGCAGCCTTCCAAATAAGTCAATAGTCATGCCTGACCCTCATTGCTACTTCCAAGCCCAAGTCCTTGACTGGCATGGCTTCAATGCCAGTCGTCAAAATGAACCACTGGGCGATCTCAGGAGAAATCTGCGCGTCGATCCAGATCTTCACGCCGCGAGGATGGGATGATCGAGCCGGCTGCTGGCAAAACGAAGGCAAGCCGAGATGTCTTCCGCTTCGAGATCCGGCAGCTCTTTGAGGACTTGTTGCTGAGTGAGCCCTGCGGCGAGAAGATCCAGGACGTCAATCACCCGAATCCGCATCCCACGAATGCAGGGCCGCCCTCCGCACTGTGCAGGATTCACAGTGATGCGTTCTGCGAGTTCAGCCATGATGAAAACCTCCTGAGCAAATCCGTCGCCTACATATTATACCGAATGAATTCCGATCCACAGGTCGGGAGGTAAGTCTACTGAAAACTCGGTCGTTTATCTACTGCCCCATCGAACATCCCCTGGACTACGAGTCTGGCTTGTGCGCATACAAGAATGGAAACATTCTGAATTCTTTATATCGCCGGCCTATCGTCTGGCAGAAGAAAACCAGAATGAGCTACCCCCTTATTCCTCCCTCCGCCGGGTATGACAGGTTTGAGTTTGCGCATCGTCAGGCTCACTCGGAACTAACATCTGCGCGAACGACGAGCGGGAGGGTGGTAGGTCTTACCCCTGTTAGGCGGCAATCTGCTCGAAGGAGAAATGGGGAATATCCGCCCGATCCCGGGCATGTTCAATGGTCATGGCGCAGATGTTTCCATCCTTGTCGATATCGAGTTGCGTGTTCTCATCGAGATCCCTAGTCTCTGCCACTTCTGCCGCTCTGAATTCTATGTGGAGCGTGTCGGTGTCCTGAAAATACTTAATGGTCATGGCTTGAATCCCCTGTCAAAGAAGACGTTGTGTACCGTCTCACGATCCGGAAGTAAAACAACCCGCAAGAATCGGCTTTCCATCTCTTCAATCGGCGCCCACCGACGGATGCGG
>SPAX01000016.1 GCA_005239475.1 Nitrospira sp.
TGTCTGATATTGAGGAAAAGCTTAGACTTTGGCTTCTGATCAGCCCTCCAGCCGCTGGCGACGACTTCTCGGTGCTGCGGTCTCTGTCATGTCGGGGAGAAGATCCTATGGCCGCGGCACGAAAGACCCCTAGAAGAACAGTTCCTGCCAAGAGCAGCGTCAAGCACAAGGGTGCCAAGCGGCAGTCTGTGAACGCCACGCTCCCTCCAGCTGAGCCCGCTCCACCGACAGGCCTGCTCTCAAAACCTCCTGGTTTCCTGATCGTCGGGATCGGCGCCTCTGCCGGCGGGTTGGAAGCCATGGAAGAGTTCTTCCGCCATATGCCTCCCAGCAGCGGGATGGCCTTCGTGGTGGTGTCGCATCAGCACGCGGGCCATGTCAGTCTCCTGCCGAGTCTGCTCAGTAAATGCACGGCAATGCCGGTGGTGGAGGCCACGGACGGGATGGAGATTGAGGCCAATAGCGTCTACATGGCGCCGGGGGGCACCAACCTGGCAATCCTGCACGGCATCCTGCACCTCATGGAGCCTCCCTCGCAGGATCGCGTGCCGCTGCCCATCGATTACTTCTTCCGTTCGCTGGCGGATGACCAGAAGCAACGAGCCGTTGGTGTCATCCTGTCCGGGACCGGCACCGATGGAACCGTTGGATTGAGAGCGATCAAAGCCGAGTCCGGCATGACGATCGCGCAGGATCCGCAATCGGCCAAGTATCAGGGCATGCCGCGTAGCACCATTTCCGCCGGGGTGGTCGATGTGGTTCAGCCGGCGAGCCAGATGTCAGAGCCGTTGCGCGCATATGCACGCAGCCTCACGAGGCCGGCGCCGCTTCTTCCTGAACATGATGCGTCTCGGACGCTCCAAAAGATCTTCATCCTCTTGCGCGACCGGACCGGGAACGATTTTGCGCTCTACAAAGAGAACACGATTCATCGACGCATTGAACGCCGGATGAACGTGCATCAGATCGAGAACTTGAGACAGTATCTCCGGTTTGTGCTGGCGAATCCGCATGAACTCGATGCATTGTTCCAGGAGCTGCTCATCGGGGTCACCAGCTTCTTTCGCGACCCGCAGGCCTTCGAGGTCCTCGAACAGAAAGTGTTACCCGCTCTCGTGGAGGGCAAGCCCGAGGGTGCGACCCTGCGCCTGTGGGTGGCCGGCTGTTCCACCGGAGAGGAAGCCTATTCGCTCGCCATGATGTTGAAGGAGTATCTCACGCAGAAGAAGCTCCGCCTCACCGTGCAGATTTTTGCGTCGGACATGGACAGCCGGGCCATTGAGACGGCGCGTACCGGCCTCTATCCGATCGGCATCGCCGGTGACATCGCCCCGGAGCGATTGCAGAGGTTCTTTAGCAAGGAAGACAGCAGTTACCGGGTCAAGAAGGAGATTCGGGATCTGGTGGTGTTTGCGACGCATAACATCCTGACCGATGCCCCGTTTACGAAGCTGGACCTCCTGTCCTGCCGCAATCTTCTGATCTATCTGGAAGCCAAGGCCCAACACAAACTCCTGCCGCTGTTCCACTACGCCTTGAAGCCGAACGGCATCCTGTTTCTCGGTTCGTCCGAAACGATCGGCGGGTTCGAAAGTCTCTTCACCGTCATTGACCGGAAATGGAAGCTCTTCAGGCGGACGGCTGAGTCCGGCACGTTTCCCTACCTGGAACGGTTTCCTGGTGGTTTGATGAAAAGGATACCCGAGACCCGCATAGACGACGAGGCGCCCGCGATCACCGTCCGCCCCGCGTCGATTTCCAATTTGATCCAGCAGCTCTTGGTATCGCGTTTCGCGCCGGCGGCGGTCATCGTCAACGTCCGGGGCGAGGTCGTCTACATTCATGGGCACACCGGGGCCTATCTCGAACCGGCGCCAGGCCAGCCGACACACCATCTGGTCGAGATGGCGCGGGAAGGATTGCAACACGATCTGGCCCTGGCGCTCCATCAGGCGGCCGGCGGGGATGACGAAGTCGTGCGCCGCGGCCTACGAGTAAGGGCCAACGGCGACGTCATCCTCGTTAACCTGACCGTCAAGAGAATTGTCGAGCCGGAGGCTCTCCAGGGGTTGTTCCTGGTGACTTTTGACCAGGTGCGGGCGGCCAAGACTGCCGCACGGAAGGGCGCACCGGCGCGAGCTGCCGCACCGCTGAAAAAAGGCGAGTCCGGGCTCATGCGGGAATTGGAGTTCACCAAGCAGCGGTTGCAGCGGACGATCGAAGAGCTGCAAACCTCCAATGAGGAGCTGAAGTCCACCAACGAAGAACTGCAGTCCACCAACGAAGAGCTGCAAAGCACCAATGAGGAATTGGAGACGGCGAAGGAAGAGATGCAATCCCTCAATGAAGAACTGCTGACCGTCAACTCCGAACTCCAGGGCAAGCTCGATGACTTATCGGCCGCGCACGACGATCTGCAGAATCTCTTGAACAGTACCGAGATCGCCACCATCTTTCTGGACAACGAGCTGCGCATCAAGCGGTTCACGTTGGAGGCGAAGCGGGTGAGCTGCCTGATCGCAATCGATGTCGGGCGTCCGTTGTCGGATATCGTTTCGAAGCTGACCTATGACCGGTTGTTGGAGGATGCACAGGACGTGCTCCAGACGTTCGTCGTCAAGGAGCGGGAAGTCCAGGCCGCCGACGGGAGCTGGTTTTTTATGCGGATCCTGCCCTATCGGACCGGCAAGAACACCATCGACGGGCTCGTGCTGACGTTTCAGGACATCACCAAGTTGAGGAACGCGGAGCAGGTCGTCCAAGCGTCGCGCACCTTGGCCGCCAGCATCGTGGAGACGGTGCGTGAACCCTTGCTCGTGCTGGACGACCAGCTCCGCGTAGTCTCGGCCAACCGGTCCTTCTACCGGATCTTTCAAGTCATGCCGCGCGAGGTCGAGCAGCAGCTCCTTTACCATCTCTGCAACGGGGCCTGGAACATTCTCGACTTACGTCGGCTGCTGGAAGAGATTCTGCCGAAGACCAACTCGTTCCAGGATTTCGTCGTGGACAAGACGTTTCCTCATATCGGACGTAGGGTATTGGTGCTCAATGGCCGTCGACTTGAGCAGGGAGCGGCGCAACCAGACCGAATTCTGTTAGCCATAGAAGAGGTGCGGGGGCCTGAGGGGAAGGCTGCGGAGTAGGCTGAAGGCTGAAGTGTTCGGAACTTCGAATCCCAACCTTCGGCCTTACCCCCTTCAGCCTTGAGACAGCCTTTCTTAAGAAGGACAATGTGATGGCCAAAAAACCAGATGGATCAACAACGCTCACCGGGCTCCGCAAGCAGGCGGAAGAGTTGCTGCGCAGCACGCGCCGCGACGTGGCGGCCATGCCGGTCAAGGAGGTGCAACAGCTGGTGCATGAACTGCAAGTTCACCAGATCGAGCTGGAAATGCAGAACGAGGAGCTCCGCCGGACCCAGGAGGAGCTCGAAGCGGCCCGCGACCGCTATGTGGATCTATACGATTTTGCTCCGGCCGGCCATCTCATGCTGGATACGCACGGCACGATTGTGGAGGCCAATCTGAGGGCCGAGACACTGCTTGGCATCAATCGGAAAGACCTGATTGGACAACCACTCGCGCGCTTCATTGCACGGAGTGATGAAGATACGTTTCACCGGCATTGTCAGGAGGTCATGAAGAGCGGCACGCGACAGACCTGTGAGGTGCAGCTGGGGAACAAGGCCGGCGCCTCGCGCTGGGGCTATCTGGAGAGCCTCGCGATTTTCGACGACGAGGGGCGCATCACCCAGTGGCGGACGGCGCTCCTGGATATCAGCGCGCGGAAACAGATGGAGATGGAGCTGGAGAGCAATAAAATACAGCTTGAGGGAATCATCGAGTCGGCGATGGATGCCATCATCACCGTGGATGAGGGCGAGCGCGTGGTGGTCTTCAACCGAGCTGCGGAATCCATGTTTCTCTGCCAAAGCGCCGACGCAATGGGACAACCATTCGACCGGTTCATCCCCGAACGGTTCAGACAGGCGCACCACGGTCATATGAGCATCTTCGCCCGGACACAAGCGACTTCCCGTTCGATGGGACGACCCGGCGGGCTCCTCGGCCTGCGAACCAATGGAGAGGAATTTCCCTTCGAGGCGTCCGTCTCTCATGTCCGGATCGCCGGCCAGCCTCTCTTCACCGTAATTCTACGCGATATCACCGAGCGGAATCGGGCGGAGGAGAAGCTCCGCCAAAGTGAATTGCGGCTCCAGGCCATTCTCGATAACAGTCCGGGAATGGTGATTCTGAAGGATACCGAGGGCCGCTATCTCCATGTCAATCGCCAGTTCGAAAGAGCGTTCCATATGACTCGCGAGCAAGTCGTGGGCAAAACGGATGAGGCCATCTTCGTGCCCGAGCAGGCCGCCGCGTTTCGTGCCAATGATCTCAAGGTACACCAGGCTGGAGTTCCGCTCGAATTTGAAGAAGTCGCCATGCACGACGATGGTCCCCACACGAGTATTGTGTCCAAATTTCTGTTGTACGATGGAGACGGAAAACCCTATGCCCTGTGCGGTATTACCACTGACATTACCTGGCGGAAAATCGCAGAGGAGGCACTGAGGTCCAGCGACGCCTTTACCCGCTCGGTCCTGAACTCACTCTCCGCGCATGTCTGCGTGCTGGACAAGGACGGGTTCATCCTGAAGACGAACGACGCCTGGAGAGAGTTTGCCCGTTGCAATTTGAGTCGCACCATGATCGGTAGCGATGTCGGAGCGAACTATCTGGACGTGTGCCGGCGAGCGATCGCCGACGGAGAGTCGACCGCACAGGTGATTCTCGGCGGCATTGAAGACGTGTTGGGGGGCAGTCAACCGAGTTTCAGCGCGGAATATCCCTGCCATTCGCCGGAAGAAGAGTGCTGGTTCCTGATGCGCGTGACTCCACTGAAAGAGTCGCAGGGCGTCGTGATTTCGCATACGGATATTTCGGAGCGGATCCAGATGGCGCGGAAGTTAGAGCAACACATCCTCCTGCTTCACGGTAAGCAAGTGGAATTGGAATCCCTGGCGAAGAAGTTGATCGAGGCCCAAGAAGAGGAGCGCAAGCGGATCGCGCGCGAACTACACGACGACTTCAATCAACGAATGGCGGCTCTGTCGGTTGAACTGGAGAGCCTGGAACGAGCCTCCCTCACCCTATCAGAGACGGATGTTCGACGACTCGCAGAGATCCGTGTTCAGGTCGGGCAGCTCTCCGACGACCTGCACGATCTGGCGTACAGGCTGCACCCTTCCTTGCTCGAGCACGTTGGCCTGGAGCTGGCCCTGCGAGACCATGTCGCCGAGTTCACGAAGCGGACCGGGCTACCCGTGACGTTCGACGCTCGGAAGGTGCCAGGGACGCTCTCGCTGGAGATTGCCACCAATCTGTTTCGCGTGATGCAGGAGAGTTTGCAGAATGTGTCCAAGCATGCCCAGGCGACCAAGGTCACCGTCAGGCTGAGCGGCTCGTCCAAAGGAATCGGTTTGTCGGTGCGCGATAACGGCAAGGGGTTCGACCTTGAGGATATGAACGCTCGCGTGAAAGGACTCGGCTTGGTGAGCATGCAGGAGCGTGCGCGCGGGCTGGGCGGGTTTCTCCGGATCCATTCCCTCCCAAGAGAAGGCACGAAGGTGTGCGCCTGGATTCCGCGTGCTCTGAAGGGCGTATGAAGAAACCGCGCGTCCTCATGGCCGATGACCATTCGCTGATCCTCGCCGGCTTGCGGAAGCTGGTGGAAGGTGAGTGCGATGTGGTGGGCATGGTGGAAGACGGGCGGGCGCTGGTGGAGGCGGCGCAGAAGCTGCGGCCTGATCTGATTCTCCTGGACATCTCGATGCCGCTCTTGAACGGGCTCGAAGCGGCCAGGCAACTCCGCACCCTGGTGCCGGACAGCAAACTCATCTTCCTCACCATGCATGCCAGTCCGACCTATGCGACCGAAGCCTTCCAGGTCGGGGCCTCCGGGTATCTCCTCAAGCGCTCCGCGGCTTCAGAACTCATCCTGGCCATCCGGTCAGTCCTCCAAGGCCAACACTATCTCACGCCGTCGGTCACGAAGGATGTGCTGGACTCGGTCCTCAAACCATCCACCGGCGAGAAAGGCAAGGCTGCGTCCGCAGTGCTCACCGCGCGCCAGCGGGAAGTCTTGCAGCTTGTCGCCGAGGGCCGCGGCACGAAGGCGATTGCCACGATCCTCAACGTGTCGGTGAAAACGGTGGAGTTTCATAAGTCTCGTGTCATGCAGCAACTGGATATTCATACCACTGCCGACTTAACGAAGTATGCGATCACGCACGGCATCACCGGCCTTTAACGGGCAGGATGCTGAAAAAGGGAGCGGGGTAGCTGGGACGATCCCTGTGCTCGCGCAACGCGCGGCCTCCGAAGGCCCTCGTAGGACGCGCGCAGTTGGAATCATCCCAGCCACCCCTTAGTAAGGGATAGATCATTGCGGCCTTGTTTGGGCAAAGGCGCGTCTTGGCGCGCCAGGGTTGGGCGGGTGAGAAGTCTGGCCTTTTTGAGCATCCTGCTTGTCCTATTCTCATTGCTCTAGGCGCACGGGCCATTGACTACNAGGCGTGCCACAATAGTTTTTTCACAGCCTGCTAACCGGCATTCTTCCTGACGACTTCCACTGCAACCGTTGACGTCGATCATGAAGCGTCGCAGAGCGTGAAACGTAGCTCGTTTCCGGACTAGAACGTTTTACCATTTACGTTTCACGAGGGACGCTCCACCTTTCACGTCTCACGCTCTTCCCAACCTCTAGTAAGATTGCCCTTCCACGCCAGGGTTCTTCCTAGTTCCACCCACTCTCCAAGGAGCCTACGATACCGTCGTCTGTCCTGAGAGGAGGGTCGCACGCAATGAGCAAACCAAGAATCTTACTTGCCGACGACCACCCAGTGGTACTGGAAGCCTTGCGGGACCTTTTGGACGAACTGGGTGACGTGCTGGGGACGGTGAGAGATGGGCAGGAACTCGTGGAAGCGGCACAACGGCTGAAGCCGGACATTATTTTCGCGGATATCTCGATGCCAAGGCTGAACGGCATCGACGCCACTCGTGCCTTACAGACCTGTGCCCCGCAGAGCAAGGTGATCATTCTGACGATCCATCGGGAGTCGTGCTACGTGACCATGGCGTTCAATGCGGGAGCCCGCGGCTACCTCCTGAAGAGACCCGGCCTTCATGCAGAACTGCCTCAAGCTCTTCTGCGCGTGATCGCTGGCGATCGCTATATCGGGCTGGAGGCGAGAGAGGAGCGGGCGTCTGTCGGCGAAGATGAGCCTACGATTCACTGAAGTCTGTGCTGAGGGTCTGAGCCGGAGGAGAAAAGGAGACCGTGATGAAAGAACGAGATGGCCGAGAGGAGGATAGAATGTTGCTTACGCGGGAAGAGGAAGCCTCGCTCCCTCTGCTGGAACCGCTATTTGCCCGCCATCTCGACCTCATTCTCGAGACCTTGTCCCTTCACCTCGGGAACGACCCAGACCTGGCCTCGTTGCTGTCGGACGATCTCGCGGTCGCCCGCTTGAAGCGGTCGCAACAAGAGTATCTGCTCTCCTTGCTGAACGGGGAGAACGAGGGATCTGCCGGCGGAGACGGCGCGCAGGCAGCAGAATATCGTGATCCCTTTGGCCTCGGCGCTGGCTGGCATCTCCGGACCTTCGTCCATTTTCTGACCTCCATTCAGCCGTTGGCGTTCGAAGCCTTTTGGACCAGGCCCCGCTTGTACCACACGGTGTGGAGCGCCTTGCTGAAAGTGATCTTTCGTGACCTTGAACTGGCGTTGAGCGCTTCCCTCAAACAGCGCGATGACCGGGTGGAGGCAGCCAGGCAGGATGCGAGCGAGGCGAGGAGGAGCTTGGAGTTTGCGTTGAACAAGCAGGCGGCCGAGGAGAAGCTTCGCCAGACCGATCACTTGATGCTCATGACTCAACTCGCGGTCTGGCGCACGAAGATGTCCGGATTGGCCCAAGAGATGGGGACCCCGCTCAATGTGATCCTCGGGCATACCGAGTCTCTCCTGGCGCAGACAGAGGACGAAACAGCACAAGCTGCCCTCCAGAGCATCGTCAGACAGGTCGAGCGACTGATTCCGCTAAGACAGCAGCTGTGCACCCTTGATCACGGGTTCAGGCGCGAGCTTCATGCGTCGGATCTCAAGACGATGGCGGAAGGCTTCTAGCCGGATATTGAAGAAGGCCGCTGGCGCCACAGACCGTGGCGCGTGAAGCGCGAAATCCGGAAGGTTTCTCTTGTTTATCTAATCTATTTGGTTTGTTTGGTTGAACGAGACAGACCAGATGAACTAGATGAACCCGTTCCGCCAGTCTCGCTCTTCTCGCCTTTCCCGCCGGTTTCCTCAGTGAAACGCCAGCACCGGACAGGGCATCTGGTGTAACACGGCATGAGATACGCTGCCGAGCACGAAGCGGGTGATTCCCTGCCGGCCACTTGTGCCCATCAGAATCAGATCCGATCGCAGCGTGGTGGCTTGTTTCAGGATTATGGTAGACGGTATCCCGGTCACGGCGACTCCGTGCGCCTGATAACCTATGGCGCGTAGACGTTCTGCCACACCGTTGATGAAGGCAGCTTGCTTTTCCAGTATTTCGGCGGCAGCGGCGGCATCGCCAGGCCTTGGCGGCCCTGTCGAAGGCAATACGGTCAGCAGCGTCACCTCAATCGCCTCGTGAAACGGCTTCAGTTGTAGAAAACGAACCGCGGCTTCTGCGTCGGATAGACCTTGGAGCGGCAGCAAGATCTGTTTCATGGCCTTGACCGGACCGTTTACGATCAACGTGGCGCAGGGGGCCTGGGTGAGGATGCGGTGTGACACACTGCCGAGCAGCCGCTCTTTGACGGGACCCAGCCCCCGTGCTCCCATCACGATGAGATCGGCTTTCTGCTCCTCGGCCATCGCCACGATCACTTCGGCCGGAGACCCGCTTCGAAGGTGTTTGGTCAAGGGGCCTGCGTGCATCGGGAGGAGCGACTGAACCCGATCGAGCAGCCGCTCGCCGTCTTCCCGCATGCTCTGCTCGAGCGACTTAAAATGGTCCTCCCCCATTTTCGACAGCAATACCGGAAATGCCGGTCTCGGGACGTCCAACGCGTGGAGCAGGGTGAGCTGCTCTGCCAGGGCAAAGTATTTCAGGGCGTGAACGGCCTCATAGGAATTATCCGATCCGTCAACCGCGAGTAATGTTTTCATCGAAGACGCTCCTTTGTTTGCGCACCGGTACCCTCGTACTGAGGAGGATGAAAGTGTTGCTGAAACCAGATGAGAGCATGCTCCGCCACCTCTTCGAGCGTGCCGGGCTCTTCGAATAGATGTGAGGCGCCTGGAATGATGACCAGTTTTTTGGGGCAGGTCAATTGGGCGAAGGCAGCCTGGTTCATCTGGATGACGGGGAAATCGTCTCCACCGACGATCAGCANNGTCGGNGCGGTAACCGATGGGAGATAGGGTTCGGCNAGATCCGGTCTGCCGCCCCGTGACACGACAGCCTGAATCGATGAGGGATCGCGGGCTGCCGCCTGTAGGGCCGCGCCGGCGCCGGTACTGGCGCCGAAATAGCCGATGCCCAGGCCCTTCGTCCGGGTATCCTGTTCGAGCCAGGCTTTGGCCAACAGCACCCGATCTGCCAGCAGCTCGATGTCGAAGACCTTGCGGCGGTCCTCGGCTTCATCGGGGGTCAGTAGATCGATCAGGAGCGTGGCCACCCTTCCTTGCTGGAGATGGCGGGCGACGAAATTGTTGCGCGGACTGAATCGCCCGCTGCCGCTTCCGTGGGCGAAGACCACCATTCCGAGCGCCGGCGTCGGAAGGCCGAGAACTCCTTCAAGGGTGAGGCCCCCCCGTGTGAGCTGTACCGCCGTTTCATTCATTGCCGTTCACCCGGTTGCATCCTTCATTTCCTTCATCTTCCGATCACGGACCAAGGGCCGAGCGGCGGTCGCCACAGTCTGATTGGTCGGANCTCAACGCGCTGTGCCTCTCGTCAAAGTTGTCGGGGCNGTCAGGGCAACACCGTCAGTTTNATCGCTGCTGTGATCATGTGAAGCTCACTGGCATTCCGCGGGGCAGAAAAACAGGATGTACAATCCCACTGCGAGCCCAAGCAGGACAGCGCCTAAGAGCAGCCACTGTGTCCTTGTCATAGATCCGCCTCTAGCAGGCTGCGGAACAAGTCCGCCAGCGCTCTCAAACGCTCGACGGGCACGCCTAGCGTGACAGGCGCGATCAGAAGTTCGGGGTTCGAAGTTCCGAAAACCTTGAACTTCGAACCCTCGCCCGTCCCGCCAGTCTCGCTTTTCTCGCCTTTCCCGCCGGTCTCCTCAGTGAAACGCCAGTACCGGGCATGGCATCTGGTGTAATACGGCATGAGACACGCTGCCGAGCACGAAGCGGGTGATTCCCTGCCGGCCGCTTGTGCCCATCAGAATCAGATCCGATCGCCGCGTGGTGGCTTCGTGCACAATCATGGCAGACGGCGTCCCGAGCACGGCGACCCCCCGCGCCTGATAACCTATGGCGCGTAGACGTTCTGCCACATCGTCGATGTAGTCACGCGCGCTTTGTAAGGCTCGCTCCTCCAGTTTCTTGGCGGCGGCGGCATCGACCGGCCATGGCGGCTGTGTCGAAGGCAATACGGTCAGCAGCGTCACTTCAATCGCCTCGTGAAACGGCTTCAGTTGTAGAAAACGAACCGCGGCTTCCGCGTCGGATAGTCCTTGGAGCGGCAGCAAGATCTGTTTCATGGCCTTGACCGGGCCGTTTACGATCAACGTGGCGCAGGGGGCCAGGGTGAGGATGCGGTGTGACACACTGCCGAGCAGCCGCTCTTTGACGGGACCAAGCCCCCGTGCTCCCATCACGATGAGATCGACTTTCTGCTCCTCGGCCATCGCCACGATCACTTCGGCCGGAGATCCAATTCGAAGGTGTTTGGTCAAGGGGCCTGCGTGCATCGGGAGGAGGGACTGAACCCGAGTGAGCAGCCGCTCGCCCTCTTCCCGCATGCTCTGCTCGAGCGCACTGTACAGTTCATCGACGACTTCCGGCAGCATCATTGGGTATGCTGGCTTCGGGACGTCCAACACGTGAAGCAGGGTGAGCTGCTCTGCCCGGGCAAAGTATTTCAGGGCATGAACGGCCTCATAGGAATTATCCGATCCGTCAACCGCGAGCAATGTTTTCATCGAAGACGCTCCTTCCGGCATTCCGCGGGGCAGAAAAACAGGACATACAAACCCCTCCGATCCCGAACAGGACAGCGCCTGTGAGCAGCCTGCGGGGGTCTCCTCTCGTCACAGACGTGCAGGCCATTGTCGTTTTTGCGTGCCGAAATGGTTTTCCCGCAGTCTGCTGGTTTTGCGCTACACAGAGACTCAGCAAGTCTGATGCCGTTGGGTTAACGCCGTGTGAGGCGTAAGGCGTGAGGGGTTAGGCGTAAGGGGTGAAGAGTGAAAGGTATT
This sequence comes from Nitrospira sp., assembly GCA_005239475.1. Lineage (GTDB taxonomy): Bacteria > Nitrospirota > Nitrospiria > Nitrospirales > Nitrospiraceae > Palsa-1315. The sequence continues at coordinate 11,484 of SPAX01000016.1, forward strand.
CGGGCCTCGTCTTTCTCCTCACACCTCACGGTTCACGTCTTCTGTTGCCTTTTGCTACAGAGTGAAAAGGCAAACTGTAGCAGGACACCCCCGCTCAAAATTCAAAGAGCCGATGGCCAATGGATTATGGTCTGACAAGAGAGAGAAACTCTTTGTTTCCACAAAGCTATTAGCTCTCAGCCCTCAGCCAGGATCGGATGGCACCGGCCTTGCTGATAACAGGGAATGGGTCAGACATTTGGGAGGGTCCATGGCTGAATCGCTCTTCACAAAGATCCTTGTGCCGGTAGATTTTTCTCCTTGTTCGGAAGAAGCCTTCCGCGTCGCGCTGACCCTTGCCAGGACGTTTCGAGCCGAGCTGCTGCTGTTGCATGTGATCGACACGAGTGCTCTGGCGACGTTCAATCAGCTGGGGTTATTGGCTGTGCCCTCAGACGCACAGGGCCAGAAGCGACGGCTGCGCCATCATGCGCGACTTAATGTGCGGCGATTGCTCGAATCAGATTCGACCAAGGACGTGACCGTGACGCGAATTGTATTGGAGGGAGGGCCGTTTGTGGAGATCGCGAAGACGGCCCGGCTGGAAAAAGTGGATCTGGTGGTGATGGGGAGTTATGGCGGGCGCTCACGCAGTATGGACAAGATCTTTTTCGGCAGTACGGCAGAAAAAGTGGTGCGGACCGCCGGCTGTCCGGTGTTGACGGTTCCGCTGCCACCCAAGCCGAAACGATGATGGGGAAACGAGTTTGGAAGGTTGCAGAACAACGACGTTGGCACGCCTGAATTTCGGCGGTCAGGACGTGGGGCACAAGAGGATAACATTTTTGCAGGATGCTCAAAAAGGCCGTCCAGCAAGGCCGCAGCGAGTGAAGGCCGAGGCGTATCCTCTGGGATACGTAGAGGGTCTGAACGGTGCGAGAACGAAGCTGGCGGACTTTTTGAGCATCCTGCCAGAGGGAGGTGTGCATGAGAAGTCAGAAGGCGTCGCAATGGGGATGGGTTCTGGTGCTTGCCGTCACATGCGGGTTCTGGTGGGGGGCGGCGGGGCCGATTTTCGCTCAGTCGGAGCAAGTCGTCGAGGTTACGATCAAGGACTTCAAGTTCGTGACCAAGCAGGCGGTGCTCCGCCTCGGATTTCCTACAGTGATTAAGGTCAGGAACGAGGATGCCGAACGGCACGACTTTGGCTCGACCATGTTTGAGGGCATTCCGACTCAGGTCGAGGAGGACGGGGTGATCGTCTATGGCCGAGGCGTGGGCGGAGTATTTCTCGATCCCAAACGGGATGCGACCATTCGGTTCAACATGTCGCGGCCTGGCCGATATGAGTTCCGGTGCTCAATCCATCCGAACATGACCGGTGAGTTACTCTTGCTGAGCGTGGAAGCGGTGTAAACAGTACAGGCTGCTGAAAAAGTCCGCCAGCAGAGAGAGATGGTCCGGTGAGTCCCCTGTGCTCGCGCAACGCGCGCCCCTCGGAAGGGCCTCGTTGGACGCGCGCAGTGGGGGACTCATCCGGGCCATTCCAGGACAAAGATAACGAGCAAGCTTGGAAGAACTATTTTATTTGCTCGCTGCGGCCTTGCATGCGGAACGGCGCGTCTTGGCGCGCCGGGGTTGGGTGGGTGAGATGTCTGGTCTTTTTGAGCAGCCTGTAGGTGCTCATGGAATCTGAGGAGATGACACTTTGATTAAGCGCATTTTATTGGCGACGGATTTTTCACGGTGGGCCCGGCGGGCGGAAGACTATGCCTGCGCCCTCGCCTGCTCGTGGAAGGCTTCCTTGACAGTGCTCAGCGTCGCGGAATTTCCACCGGGGCTCAATCCTGACTACTCCGTTAATCAGCTGTACCTGGGCGATTTGCTCACGCGTGCATCGTCGCAGTTGGTCGACCTCAAAAGCCGAGCGGAGCGGCGAGGCATTCCGGTCACGACCAGGGTGGCGACGGGGATTCCGAGTGAAGAGGTGATCACCGTGGCGAAGGCGGAGGATTCGGATCTCCTCGTCGTAGGGACCAGAGGGAAGACCGGCCTTGCGCACGTTTTGTTAGGCAGTACCGCCGAGCGGGTCATTCGCGGAGCCCCTTGCCCGGTGCTGACGGTGCGAACGGAGCAAGCAGATGCTGAGGATGATGGAGTCCTGTCGAGGCCTGTCACGCTGGAGCGGATCCTCGTGCCGGTCGATTTTTCCGCTTGTTCCCTCGATGCCTTGGAGTATGCGGTCGTGGTGGCGCAGCAGGCAAAGGCCTCCCTCATGTTGCTGCATGTCTTGGAGCCCGTGTCGTACGGTTTGGACTTTACCATCGGCCATAGCAGGACACGCGAGCTGGTGCGTGAGAACTGGACGATACGACTGGAGGACTTGGCGTCCTCGCTGAAAGTGACCGATATACCGGTGGAGGTTCGGCTACGGGGTGGCCTTCCGGCCGATTCAATCTTAGATTCTGCCCAGACCCTGCCCTGCGACCTCATCGTCATGGGCACGCACGGGCGCCGCGGGATCTCGCACGCCATTTCCGGTAGCGTGGCGGAGGCCGTCCTGCGAAAAGCGCTCTGCCCCGTCATCGCGGTGCGTAGCTCAAAGTTTGGACCTGGCCATCGTCGGGTGATTCCGACAGAGATGTCTCCCGTAACTCACACTTAACCAAGGAGCGTGTGATGATGAGCGCAACAAAACTAACAGTAAAGAAGAAACCCTCAATGCGTTCGCCCTTGGCCGCATCGCCACAGTCCAACGAGCTGCCGGATGCCATGTGGGCGCGGATTTCGCAGAAGGCTTTCGAACTGTGGCAGGAGCGGGGGTATCGAGACGGACACGATCTCGAGGACTGGTTTGATGCCAAGACGATAGTCATGGAAGAAATTCATGAAGCTCGCGAGTGAAGCGGCAGCCGGCCTCTGGGTGCCTCTCGTCCCCTCGCTCGATGCGTTGCTCTGTCGGTTGGAATCTCTTTCGTTGGAGCCGGGGTTGGCTGCCCAGCGGCAGATTGCACTGCGTCTTGCCCTCCAGCCCTATCTTGAGGGCGGTGGGGGGGCGCTGTTGTCCCCGCTGCCGCAGGAAACGGAGCTAGCCAACCTCTTATTCTACGCCGACTTCTACCCGCAGGATGGGCAACTGACGTTGATCGAGCAGTTGCGCGACGTCATCACGGAGCATATCCCGCAAGAAGAGCGAGAGTGGTTGGATCCGCTGAAACATTCCTCTCTCGATCTGGCCGAATTCCTGTCGGTCGACGAGCAGGACCAGCGCCTGGTCTTCCGCTCGGTAGGAGATGCGCGAGTCTATCGCGTGCCGGACGGAGCGTTCCGCCAGGGGCTGCAACCGGGACAGATCCTTCTCACGCGGCTGATTCGCGAGCCGGGCGATGTGGAGTGGGAGAGGGCGGTGATCGCGGGCGCCGCGATCCGGTTATCCAACGATGACGGAAAGGGCCTGCTGAGCGCCACGCTCGACTATCGGCGACAGGTGGAAATGTCCGCTGGGTCCTTCGAACTCGGTGACTGGTCTGAATTCGCCAAGCGCTATGGACATGTGTTGCTGTGGACCTTCGCGCGCATGCGGTTTGCCGCGCTCGTCGACGCGGTGGTGAGTATTCGCTATGTGGTAGAAGGGGGGCAGCCCTACCTGTATGCCTTGGCCCTGTACGATCATAGCGAGTACCGATACATGGCTGAGGTACTGGCAGGTCTTGAAGGATTCGAGCGGGAAGCATCGCTCCCCCCGCCCGGTGAAGCCTCCCCCTCGAAGGACGCGCAGCACTTCGTGCAGCGAGGGGCATATGGAGGTCTTGAATCAGCGGTGGTCGCAAGACTCATCCTCACGGCAACCCAGTTGTGGGTGGAGTGTGATTCGCGAGAGCGGCTTGATGCCATCAAGCATAAGTTGGCGGCGACGTTCGGATTCTCTCTTCATTTTCGCGGCGAGACCTATACGCCACCGCCCCGACAGCTCAAGGAGTCAGAGTTGGCCGTCGAGGAGTCTCTCACGTTGGTGATTTCAGCGAAGGAAGATCGAGCCCTCTTGAATGGATTCTTAGAGACCCTGTACTTAGAGTGGGCGGAACGGGCCTGCCCGTCGTTGGGGAATCATATGCCGCGTTACCTCGCAACTTCAGCAGCCGGTCGCGAGCAGGTCGCTGCCTTGATTGCCGACATGGAGCGCCATGACCCTGGAATCAGGCGCGTGGGCCAGGCATCATTCGACTATAGCAGGCTGAGGGCCCATGTGGGGCTCGACTAGGTGCCGCGATGACGACTCGGCACAGGACCAGACTTGCCGATTCGTGGCGCGCGCGTCCAGAGATTCAGCTGATTCGCACGTCCTCGCAGCGAGCCTTCTTTCTGGAGCCGATGGTCCGGATCGCGCTCGATCCGGTCCGGCGGTGGCCCGTGGCATCCTCTGCAACGTGCTGGTCTGTCTGGCTGTCTGGTTGTGCATGGGCACGCGGAGCGTGACCGATAAGATTCTCGCCACCGTCTTTCCGATCACTGCGTTCGTCGCGAGCGGGTTTGAACATTCCGTCGTCAACATGTACGTTCTCCTGATCGGCGGGGCGCTCACTGCGGGGATCTCGGCACCACTTTCAGCCACTGAAGCTGTCAGCAATTTCGCGCTGGTCACGCTCGGCAACATTCTCGGGGGGACCGTCCTCGTCGTGTTGGCCTATTGGTCGGTGTATTTGAGCAATTCTGAATAGCTTCATAGGAGTTCCCGCATCATGAATTCTCCTCGCTCGATCGTCGGCATCTTAGTCGGGGGCGGGCCGGCCCCCGGGATCAACAGCGTGATTAGTGCGGTCACGATTCGAAGTATCCTCGGCGGTTGCGACGTGGTCGGCATTCTCGACGGATTCAAATGGCTCATGGAAGGGAGCCTGAGCCAGGTCAGGCCCCTCTCGATCGAAGAGGTGAGTCGCATTCACTTCCGGGGCGGGTCGTATCTGGGCACCTCGCGAGCGAATCCGACGAAGAAGGCCGAGTCTCTCGCCAACGTCCTGTCCTCCCTGAAGAGGCTGGGCATCACGCGCCTAGTGACCATCGGCGGAGACGATACGGCTTTCTCGGCGCTGAAACTGGAAGAACAGGCTGCCGGGTTCGTTCAAATCGTGCATGTGCCGAAGACCATCGACAATGACCTCGATCTTCCTCATGGCATTCCGACGTTCGGCTTTCAAACGGCCCGGCATTTCGCCGTCGAGATCGTCAAGAATCTCATGGTGGACGCCCGCACCACGTCGCGCTGGTACTTCGCTGTGACCATGGGGCGCAAAGCCGGCCATTTGGCGCTCGGAATCGGCAAGGCCGCCGGCGCTACGCTCACTGTCATTCCCGAGGAATTTGGAGAGCGGCCCGTGAGACTCCAGCGCCTGTTGGATCTCGTGATCGGAACGATGATTAAGCGTCTCAGTAAAGGCCGCTCCGACGGGGTGGTCGTGTTGGCGGAAGGGCTGATCGAGATTCTTGACCCGCAAGACCTGGGTGGGTTGGACCATGTCGAGCGGGATGAACATGGCCACTTGCGATTAGGAGATGTGGATATCGGCGATGTGCTCCGGCGTGAAGTGACCAAGGGCATGAAAGCCCTGGGGCTTACCACGTCGATCGTCGCCAAGAATGTGGGTTATGAATTGCGCTGTGCGGATCCGATCCCGTTCGATATGGAGTACACCCGCGATCTCGGCTATTGCGCGGCGCAGTATCTTCTCGATGGAGGCACGGCGGCCATGGTGTCGATTCAAAATGGGCGGTTTACGCCGATTCCTTTCACGCAGATGGTGGATCCTGTCACCGGCCGGGCGAAAGTGCGGATGGTGGATATCACGGCGCAGTCGTACCAGATTGCGCGCCAGTACATGATCAGGCTGTCCGACGAGGACCTCAATGAACCGGTGGTACTGGGCCGCTGCGCGGCCCTCACGGGGCTGTCGCCGGAGGCCTTTCGCAGCCGGTTTCAGTCTGTCGGTTCGAGCGTAAAGGGAATTCAATCGTAAGGAGGCGCACCATGAAAGTGCTCGTGGCGACGGATGGATCGAAGTATGGGGGATGGGGACTGAACTGGGTGGCCAAGCTGCCCTTCGTCGAGCCGCCACGGGTGACGGCGCTGCATGTGCTCGATAGCGCCGCGCTCCGTGGGCCGTTTCGGACGAAGCCAGAGATTCAGCGCGTGGAAGCGCGCTCGGCAAGAATCGTCAAGAAGGCCAAACAGCAGTTGGCCGCGCTGAAGCTCAAGGGCACGGTCCGCAAGGAGCAAGGGGCGATCGCACCGACGATCTTGAAACGCGCGCCCAAACGGGACGGACTCCTGGTAGTGGGCAGCAAAGGCCTTGACGCCCTCGACCGCTTCACGCTCGGCAGTGTGTCGACGAAACTCATCCAGCATGCCACCTGTCCGGTGCTCGTCGTCAAGGCCGACGCGGCGCCGTTGCGGCGGATTACCTTGGCGACCGATGGGTCGGTCGGATCGGACGAAGCACTGGCGTTTGTGCTGACCAGGTTTCAGCCGAATCGTTCAAGCGGCAAGGGCGGGCGGGTGCCGATTCATGTGAGCGTGGTCCATGTGATCACGCCCAGCCCTTTGGCCCCCATTACGATCGGACGGACGATACCGTGGGTCAAGAGCCAGGAGCAGAAGAAGGAGTCAGGGCTCAGGTTGGTCGAACAGAGGGTGCGGAAACTGATCGAGGCGGGATTTACGGCCGAGCCTGTGTGTCAGTCTGGGAATCGCGCTCAAGAGATCATGAACGTGGCCGCCAAACACCAGGCCGATCTGATTGTGATGGGGGCTAAAGGGCTGGGCGCCATTGACCGGTTTCTCCTCGGGAGCGTTTCGACGCGGGTGGTGGAGCAGGCGAACTGTTCCGTGCTCGTCGTTCGATGACAGGGCGAAAACGACCGGGGAGTCTCGAACAGTTGTTCCGGGGAGTCTAAGGAGGTCATTTTCCGTTCGATATGGGATACACCCGCAAACTCGACTATTGTGCAGCGCAATCAGGCTGTCCGACGAGAATCTCAATGATCCGGTGGCACCGGGCCGCTGCGCAGCCCTCGCGGGGCTGTCGCCGGAGGCCTTTCATCGCCGGTTTCAGTCTGTCGGTTCGAACGTGAGGGGAACGCAATCGTAAGGAGGCGCACCATGAAAGTGCTCGTGGCGACGGATGGATCGAAGTATGGGCGATGGGGGCTGAACTGGGTGGCCAAGTTGCCCTTCGTCGAGCCGGCACAGGTCACGGCGCTGCATGTGCTCGATAGCGCCGCGCTCCGCGCTCCGTTTCTCTCGCAGCCGGTGATAGCCGGCAACGAGCGTTACATCCGTGAGGAAATAGAGCGCATGGAAGCGCGTTCGGTCAAAACTCTCAAGGAGGCCAAACAGCAGTTGGCCGCGCTGAAGCTCAAAGGTACGGCCCGCAAGGAGCAAGGGGCAGTCGCAGCGGTTATCTTGAAACGTGCGCCGAAACGGGACGGGCTCCTGGTGGTAGGCAGTCAGGGCCTCGACGCCCTCGACCGCTTCATGCTCGGCAGCGTGTCTACGACTCTCATCCATCGTGCGACCTGTCCCGTGCTCGTCGTCAAGGCCGACGCGGCACCGTTGCGGCGGATTACCTTGGCAACCGATGGATCGCGCGCATCGGCCAACGCGCTGGCGTTTGTGCTGACCAAGTTTCAGCCGGATCGTTCGGCCGGCAAGGGCGGGCGCGCGCCGATTCATGTGAGCGTGATCCATGTGATGCCGTTCATCAAGTACCCGGAGGTGAAGGAGGCAGGCCGCAGGTTGGTCGAACAGAGCGTGCGGAAGTTGATCAAGGCGGGATTTACGGCCGAGCCTGTGTGGCAGCTTGGGAAGCCTGCTGAAGAGATCATGAACGTGGCCGCCAAACACCAGGCTGATCTGATCGTGATGGGGGCCCAAGGGCTGGGCGCCATTGCCCGGTTTCTCCTCGGGAGCGTTTCCACCCGAGTCGTGCAGCAGGCGAACCGTTCCGTGCTCGTCGTTCGATGACAGAGCGAGTGTGCGGTGCAGTCCCTTCTCGATGGAGGCACGGCGGCCATGGTGTCGATTCAAAATGGGCGGCGTTCGTCGATCCCATTCACGCAGATGGTGGATATCACGGCGCAGTCGTACCAGATTGCGCGCCAGTACATGATCAGGCTGTCCGACGAGGGCCTTGATCCGGCGGCACCGGGCCGCTGCGCAGCCCTCGCGGGGCTGTCGCCGGAGGCCTTTCGCAGCCGGTTTCAGTCTGTCGGTTCGAACGTGAGGGGAACTCAAT
>SPAX01000160.1 GCA_005239475.1 Nitrospira sp.
TGTGCCGAACACGGACACCGCTAGGGGTAGACATTTAGGACCGTGCGCAGCGTTCGGCCTAGAGATGAATGAACCTGCGAGGTCAAATCTTGACTTCGCACCTCAGCTCGACTTGCGGCAATGAACAGATACGCCGGGTGAAGAAAAAGGTTTTAAACCTTGAGTTCTAACTCCAAGTGCAACACTACCGGCCCTGCTGGGCTAAGGTGTTGCCATGCGAACGAGATCCTATAGACACATGAGTGCCGAAGAACGTGAAACCTTGAGCCTGGGCCTGGCCCGCAATTACGAACCGATGACGAAACTATTTATCGCGGTGATCGAGAGGACTTTGAAGATCCACGAGCAGTAATACGGCGAACAGGTGTGGATTCGGCAAGCAAGTCGGATAGGGTGAGCTTGACGCCTTCAATGTCTGTGGAAGTGTAGACGGTCATCTGAAACATGGCACGGCGTTTTGCCGGATCGACAAGGTAGGGATTGGTTCTGTTCAACGAGCGTTTCAGCATGCGGCCAGTATAGCATGGTCTGTGTTCGGCGTCTGCCCTTTGCTCAGGCTACAAGCCGCGCTACGCCCCGCCTGAGTCGTTGCGGGGCCTCGCACTTCACACCTTCATTGGACCGTTCTTTACTGCGCGCATCGAGCAATATAAATGGTCCTTCAGAGCTTGCGGGCATCTCCCCTCAAGAAGAAAACGTACCGGGAGTCTTTTCTGCCCATTCTTTTCCATTCAATACCCAGTCAAGCAAGGGCGTGCAGAGCTTTTTTACTGCGGCCGTCGAGCGAGGGCCTTCTCAGGCCGCGCATTCCGGGAGCAAAGAAAGCTCCGCACGCCCTTGCACCGCACCTTCCGTCCCGCACAGCTGACGGTATAGACTTACCTCGTTGTCTCCTGCCTTCGTACCGGAGGTGCCTCATGCGCGCCATTCAGCGTTTCGGCCAACAGCTCCAGCGACTTCGAACCCGCCGCGGTCTCACGCAGGAACAGCTCGCGGTGAAGGCGGGGCTGGTGCGCGTCTATGTGACCAAGCTGGAGCAGGGGGAGCACGACCCGACGCTTACTATACTGGTGCGATTGGCGAAGGCGCTGAGGGTCTCGGTGACGGAGTTGTTAGGAGAGAGCGTGAGTGCGAGCCAGTGGTGGCAGGTGGGGGAGGATCGCTTTGCGACACGAGAGGAGGCCGAGGATCACGCCCGCACTCTGAGCGAGATGTTTATCGCACGGTATCAGAACAAGCCGGAAGGCCCCGTGCGCCGTCTCCTCCCTGTTCGCGAGACGAAGTAGTCACCGCGCATGGCGGTATCCTTTCAGATTTCCTTCCCCCTGTCTGCACATGACGAAGAGTGATGTCATCGCCGATGGGTGTCCCGCACCCAGTATGACTTCATTGAGGGCGACGCGCGCAACATGCGCGACCTGTTCAGCAATTTCGGGATGAGATTATTTCGGTTCACCAAGAACACCTAGAATCGGCGATGAATGAGGAAAGCCAGAACGCCATTCGTTAGGCCAGGAACCTTTACGCTTCCGGTTGCAACAGGTGGATCTTTTTCCCTTGGGGGGATGGAACAGGGGGCGTCTTCCAAGCCCGCCCATTCTCTTTTCAGGGATGGGAGCTGATTGATCTTCCACTGCGCACGTCCCATCGAGAGGTCATGGCTCAGGTCGAGGTTGAGGGTCGAGAAGACGCCGAGTCGGATTGATTGTTGCTCAACCTGAACCTCACCCTTCTTGTAGGTAAGACCGCGCGTTGCGCGAGCACAGGAGACCATCTAGTCTGCCCCGCATGCTCCTTTCAAGCTTACTTGTTTTCTCTCTGTTGGAAGGGCACCCATGTTGGTCTACGTACGGCCGTCGAACGAGGCCCTTCTAAGGGCGCGCGTTCCGGGAGCACAGGACCAACACGGGTGTCATTCCATTTCTCCCGCTTGCGCTATTCTCCGTGCAAGGAGTAGGTTAAGCCCACTGGTTGTTCCGCGTTTCGGAAGCTCGCCATGGGGTCGTCTTCCTCCTTCTCCTGCCGCTAGTCTTCTCTGTCACACCGGCACTCGCCAAACCCAGCTTCGACGAGACGTACGAGGGTCAACCTGAAGGGAACAAATCTCGAATGAAGACAAACAGCTCATCGCACCATCTCTCACCTCTCGTCTCTATCATTCTCTGCACGTACAATCGCGCGCACCTTGTGAAGCGCGCCATTGCTTCGGTGCTGACACAATCCTACCGCAACTGGGAGCTCATCATCATTGACGACGGTAGTGCGGACGACACCTGGCAGGTCGTGATGCCGGTGGTGAAATCCGACCCGCGCATCACATATTGCTACCACACGAATACAGGTCTCCCACGATCGCGCAATATTGGCATCACCCTCGCCTCAGGGAAATACACGACGTTTGTAGATTCAGATGATGAGTATCGAGACAATCATCTGGCGGTCCGAATCGAGGCGATGGAGCACAAACCTTCGCCGGCGTTGCTCTATGGAGGCATTGAGTATGTGGGCCCTCTCAAAAAGCAGTACGCGCCGGATGCTCAGCGTCTTGGCAAGAAGCTCCACCTCAGCAAATGCTATGCAAGCGCGACATTCTTTGCCCGAACGTCTGTGTTCAAGAAATTGAACGGGTTCCGCAATCTCCCCTTTGCGGAAGATTTTGATTTCATTCGGCGAATGCAGAAGAAGGGGTTGAAGATCGCGAAGGTGAAAGAGCCGACGTACTGCTACCGCGTCGATTCGGACAACCGGCTGTGCGATTTGTATGAACGGGGGGGCGAACAAGCGATTTTGGAGTTTCGAGCGCACCGAGCAGGGCAACACGACGAGCTGTTCGGCGATTCGTGATGTGTCGGTCCTGCTTGATCATGTCTTTGATGGTTGCAATAAGACTCTGGTCGGAAACCGGCTTCGTCCTGTAATCCTCAAGACCCATCTCTGTACCTGTCCTGATCAAGAAATAAAAAGGGGACAGGCTACTTTTCTGAGGAGATACATCCTGCCAGCCGCCTACCGCGTCCGCTTCCTCAGTTGCGAGCGTTCCCTCAAGCTCGTATGATAGAGCCATAATGTCGGGACCTGTCACGCGCATCAAGTCGAAGACGCCCGTGCCCTACGAGCTCACGGCTATTCATCACGATACCCACGACACGAAGACGTTTTGCTTTGCCCTGCCTGACGACGCCACGTTGGACAGGCTGCCCGGCGATCATCTGTACGTCCACGCGACGATCGACGGAAAACCGGTAAAACGGCCCTACACGCCGTCGTCGATGCCCGGCACCACGGGGTACTTCGACTTGACGGTCAAGCGGTACGAAACCGGCGCGATTTCGAAGTATCTCCATGACCGGGAGCCCGGAGACACCGTGCTAATGAGCGGGCCGAATCCTGGCGGCCATTGGGTGGACGGCATGGCGAAGAAGGTAGGGTTTGTGGCCGGCGGCACGGGCATCACCCCGATGATTGCCATCATTCGCTGGATTCTCGCCAAGAGCCTCGCTGTCGAGTTGTTTCTGGTCTTTGCCAACAAGGCCGAGGCCGACATCATCTTCCGAGAAGAGTGGGACGAGGATATGCGCGAACACGCGACCTTCCATTGTTATCATGTGTTGGAGCAGCCGCCTGCAGGCTGGTCGCAAGGCACGGGCCGCATCACCGAGGCCATTCTGCGCAGGCATCTGCCGTCGCCCGGTCCCGACACCGTGATCTTTCTCTGCGGCCCCCCACCGATGGTCGACGCGCTGGAAACCGCGCTCAAAGCGATCGGCCACTCCGAGCACGCCATCATCCTTCCGTAACCACCTGAGTGGTCACTGTCCACTGGGAACAGGCAGAAGAAAAGTGGGGGCGGGAGCGTGAGTATCGATTGAAGGAGGAGTTGTGGGCCTTCGGGGA
>SPAX01000161.1 GCA_005239475.1 Nitrospira sp.
AATAAGAAAGGTCAGCATGCGTTTCACTTCGGTTACTTGCTTGAAGAGTTGTTGGCTGACAGATTTATTGAGGTAACACAGGTCGGTTGAAAGGATAATATGGTATTCGAGTTCACTTGCCAATCCGAGCACAATTCTTAAAAAAACGAGCCAGCTCTGGTTCGCCACTCCTTCCACAACCCTCTGCAATGTTTGCTGGTATTGACACTGCGGCGCGTCTTAGCTGACTGGTGAGACCAAACAGTTCCTGTTGGGGAAAAGTCGCCGTAGCTTTGTAGATTGCCAAACTTAACTCGTGAGCCTTTTCCCAAACTTTGAGCCGCCTGAAGTCCCTCATCTGTGTTTGGTTACCTCTCTAGCTGATAGCTGAATGCTGGTGGCTGGCAGCTATTTCAGATTCCCCGTCTGAGCGAAGCGCGTTTGCAGCTCCCCGTAGGTTTTCGTCACCGGAAACTGCGGGAACTCCTTGGGAAGGTGATCGGGAGGACAGAAAAAGAACCCCGCGTGGGCTTCTCCCAACATGGCGGTGTCATTGTAGGCATCGCCGGCGGCCAGGACGTGAAAGTTGAGGGACTTCAGCGCGGCCACCGAGTGTTTCTTCTGATTCTGCATCCGCATGTGGTAATTGACGATGCGTCCGGCTTGATCGATCTCCAGCTGGTTGCAAAAGAGCGTCGGGAATCCCAGCTGGCGCATCAGCGGTTGAGCGAACTGATAAAACGTGTCAGACAAGATGATCACTTGGCATCGCTCGCGAATCCAAGCGACAAAATCGACGGCGCCTTCCAGCGGGCCCATCTTGTCGATGACACCCTGGATATCGTGAATGGTGAGCTTGTGCTGATCCAGAATGGCCAGGCGCCGTTTCATCAAGGCATCGTAATCCGGCATCTCGCGGGTGGTGATCTTCAATTCGTCTATGCCAGTCTTGAGCGCAACGTTGATCCAGATTTCCGGCACCAATACTCCTTCGAGGTCCAAGCAGGCGATTACAGGTTTTTGCATTTCTTTTCCCTCTTGTTCTGTGTGTGTTGAATCGATGTCAGGCGAGAGGCGATAGGCGAGGGGCTAGAGGCGAGAACGACGATCCGTCTCTTTGCTCGGCACCTCTTGCCCCTCGCCGCTCGCCCCGCGCCTGTTCGTAAACTCCTGGCTCAGAAACCGCCACATGTTGTCGAGGACCTGGTCTAAGAGAGACGAGCCAGGCCAGGTCCGCCGGGAATCTTTCTCGTGTCGCTCGGCCCACTCCAAGGCCATCGGGAGTGGAATGAGTCGAGGGGGAGAGCTGGTCAATGTTCCCCAGATCAGTCCCAGGATGGAACCAATTCGCATCGAGACCGGCAGGGGCGTGACCGGATTCTGCAGCAGATCCTGACACAGTTCCGCCGGCGAGGTGACCAGGAGTTCTCGGCAGGCGGCCGGTCGTGCCTCGTAAATCGAACACATTTCGTTCTCCAAATAGGGACAAGGGATTCTCAACGCATAGTAGGACCGGTTGATCGGGTCGAGTTCTTCATCCGGCACCGACCTGGAGGCCTCTGCCACGTCGTTGAGCCGATCCCACAGACCCGCTCGCGTCACGCGATCCTTCGTGTCGCTGAGGCGGTTCAGTAAAAGGGTTCGCCGCTCCGTCGGTAGCTGCGCCACATACTCTCGCAGCGCGAACGCTTCCGGCGCGGAGAGCGGAACCAGCATGCGGCAACAGGCAGCGCAGCCCATCTGGCAGGAAATGCTCTGGCCTGCTGCGATGGCCTGCTGAACTTCCAACTGTGCAGCTTCTTCCCCCAGGCGGCGCGTGACCGGGACAATCGCCGTGATGGGGATGAGTCCTGTCGGCACGTCGATGGCCGTGGTCAACCGTCCGGCGGGGGTATTCAGTGCCACATCAAATCGTTCGACCATAACAACCCTTCGCCTCGTACGCCTGGTCTCGTGCCATTTTCTTGTTGGCATCATAGAGAACCGTTGATTGGCCGGTCAACCGCACAACCCTAAGCAGGATGCTGAAAAAGTCCTTCCTCTTTGTTTGTGGTTTGTCTGATTCATCTTGTTTCCCCGGTTTCTCTGGTTACTCTGGTTCAACCAAATAAACGAGACAAATCAAACAAACCAGAGCAACCAGTGGTTCTTGCTCCCTCTCCAGTACATCCGCATAATGTGGGCAAAGGAGAACGGGATGGCGTTGTCCGGTCATGTGGTGGGCTTGCTCAAAGAATACATGCGGGATCTGGTCGATCAGGCGGAGCAGGAAACGCTTGCACAGGAGCGGTTTGGATTTACTGCTGAGCCGTACCGGCCGGATCAGGCGATTTCCGATCTGCTCGCTTTGTTGGATGACCGTATCGAATCTGAAGGGATGCAAGTGGGTCTGCCAGAAGGCATTCTCCACCACATGTGGAGTCTCTGCAATGACGCGACTGCTCAGGTGTCAGACCGGGTGTGGCTGGAGGGGAACCTCGGGAATCAGGTTGCCAGTAGGGCCAGGATCAGAGAGTTGACGTATCGAGCGCTGATTCAATACATAGCAACGCTTGATCGAGAGAGCTACTGATGATGCCATATACGTCCCTTCGACGGTGTACAACCCTTGGCATAGCCCTCATTCTGGCTCTGCTGATGCCGGCACCTGGCACGGCAGGGACTGAATCACACTCAAATCAATCTGCGTCGATTCACCTCGTTCCCCTTGTGACCGCGGGACTCGAACGTCCGCTGTTTCTCACGCATGCCGGCGATGGCTCTCGACGCCTGTTTGCGGTGGAACAGCCGGGGACGATTCGTATTATCGACCAAGGCGTTCTACGGGCGGCACCCTTCTTGGACCTGCGCGATCGCGTGGCCACGGACGACGGTGAGCGAGGGCTCCTGGGGCTGGCTTTTCATCCGGACTATCGTCGCAACGGGCGATTCTTTGTGAATTACACGAGACGACCGGATGGCGCCACGGTCGTGGCGGAGTATCGGCGTGGCGGCGCGCCGGGTGCGGCTTCGCGGGATGAGCGAGTGCTCATGGTCGTCAAGCAGCCTGATTCCAATCATAATGGCGGGATGGTGGCGTTCGGACCTGACGGATACCTGTATGTCGGTCTTGGTGACGGAGGGGGGGCCGGCGATCCGGGCAATCGCGCGCAAAATCCCCATGAGCTGTTAGGGAAAATCTTGCGGATCGATGTAGACCATGGTGATCCGTATGTGATACCGGAAGATAACCCATTTGCCAAAGAGGGTGGTCGTCCGGAGATTTATGCCGTCGGGTTGCGGAATCCCTGGCGCTTTTCCTTTGACTTCAATACGGAAGAATTCTGGGTTGCCGATGTGGGGCAGTACAAATGGGAGGAGGTCGATCTCGTCACGCGCGGAGGGAACTATGGGTGGCG
>SPAX01000162.1 GCA_005239475.1 Nitrospira sp.
CCATCGACTACGACGGCGGGCGCATCCTGGGCATTCCCGTGACGGGCAAGCTCGTCACCTACTACTTCGTGCTGGCGGTGTGCGCGGCGCTCTTTCTCATCATGGCCCGCTTCGTCGCCTCGCCGCTGGGCCGCGCGCTCCAGGCCATCCGCGACAACGAGCTCCGCGCCGAGGCGCTCGGCGTGCCGACCTTCAAGCTGCAGATCGTGTCGTCGTCCTTCGCCAGCGTGGTGGCGACCATCGTCGGCGGCTGCTACGTCATGTGGGTGCGCTACGTCAATCCGGAGTCCGCGCTGGGCGTGCCCCTCATGCTGGACGTGCTGCTGATGGTCATCATCGGTGGCATCGGGACCCTGTGGGGCGGCCTGATCGGCGCCGCCGTGCTGCTGACGGCGCGCCTCCTCCTGCCCGATCTGCGCGGCCTGGCCGCCCTCCTCGGCGGCTCGGAGATCGTCCAGCGCCTGACCGAGCGCTGGCTCCTCATCTTCGGCGTTCTCTTCGTGCTGGTGGTCTTCTTCTTCCCCAAGGGCGTGCTCGGCACCGCCCGCGAGGCGCTCGCCCGCCGCCGCCCGGATCACCCTCTCCCCCGCGAGGGGGAGAGGGCAGGGTGAGGGGGCCGCAGTTCGAGCCGAAACGCTCGCTTCGAGCGGTGAGGGGGGGGCTGAATAGATGAAGTGGCAGCCATAACCCAGGAGGGCTGACGATGGCGTGGATCAGCGTCACAGGCGAGGAGCGCGCGGAGGGTCCCTTGAAGGAGGCCTACGAGCGCGTCAGGCGCGCCCTCGGCCGGGTCATCCCGTTCTACCTCGCCTACAGCGTGAGCCCGCGGCTGCTCCACGCGCATCTCGACTTCTACGGCGCCGTCGGCGCGCCGTCGGCGCTCTCCAAGCTCCGCAAGGAGCTGATCGCCACGGCCGTGAGCGCGGACAACGGCTGCGAGCACTGAACGCAGCTTCACGGAGAGTTTCTCCGCAAGCTCAAGGTGGACCCGGCCCTGGTGCAGGCACTCATGACCGACCCCGCAGCGGCGCCGCTCGAGGGCGCCGACCGCGCGCTGGTCGCCTATGCGCTCAAGCTGACCCGGACGCCCCGCGAGATGCGCCCGGCGGATGTCGAGGCCCTGCGGGCCGCCGGCTTGTCCGAGGAGGATATCTTCGAGGCGGCCTTCGTGACGGCCTACTTCAACTACACCAACCGCGTCGCCGAGGGTCTGGGCGTCCTACCCGAGCCCTGAGCCGAACTTGCGCCCCCGGGCGCCGCCCCGCTACACTGTCGTGCGGCCTACCCTCGCCGGGGTGGCGGAACTGGCAGACGCGAAGGTCTCAAAAACCTTTGGGTGAAAGCCCGTGCGGGTTCGACCCCCGCCCCCGGCACCACGCCTCTTCGGGGTACGTCACGTGCGCGCCATTGTCCGGGCCAGCGGAGTTGAGTTCTGACGAGATCAGGTTCGATAAGTGGCGTTACAGGCTCTGCTCGGACGCGATCGCTTGCTTCCACTTACCTGTGGGCCACCGCATCTTGTGGCTCGTAGTTTGGACTGCGGTCCCTGCCAATCTTCGCCATATGCTGTGCTAAACTAATCGGGCCACAAGGCGACTATGAACCCCGAGTCCCTGACGCCCCTTACTTTTGGCATCCTGCTTGTCCACCCTCCCTTGCTCCATGCCGACAAAACCCTGAAGGAGCTATTCACTCAACTTGGTACCGTACACGAGTTCACTCAATATCAGCAACCGGCCGAAGGGGCGGCGCAGTTTACGCGCGTATGGCGCGGAACAAACGAACGCCTCGTCTGCACCTTTCAAAGTCAACAGGTTGAGATCGTTCATGACCTTCCTTCCTCTGACCTGCAGGGCTTCTGGCGGTCTGCTCAAGACGTCCTTATGCAGTCTGTCAGGCTTCTGAAGATTCCAGCGTTTCTTGTCCAGCAGTACTTGATCCGGAAAACTGCATCCCCCCTGTCGGATGCTGACGCGAGGATCTTCCTGACACAACGAGTGTGCAAGCTCGGAGATGCGCAGCTCCAGACGCTTGCTCGACCGATCCACGGCATCGGGCTCCGCCTGTTCTTTGCGGCTACGCAGGATACTCCCGTTGAATACGATGTGAAGATGGAGTCCTTACTCAGGGACCCGGCACAGCTGTTCTTAGAGAACACGGCAAAGTTCCTCGTGCCCGTTCAGGGGCCCGATCTCACAGGGATTCAGAAGAACTTAGAGAGTGCCGAAGGGTTCCTAACTCAGACCATCGTGAACTTTCTTGTACAGTTCAACCCTCGGGGTGAGGAACGCAAATGACGCCGCCAGTTCTTACAGCCGACCTAGGCTCGATTCCCTTGGATTGGGCGACGGAGACTCGGAATACGGAGCCGGTTACCCATCGAGCGACTGCGAACATCGCGCCTGTTGCCCTCGGAGGTCTATGGAGGGGAGCCGTGATTACCGCGGAGGACATTCAGGCTTCTCGAAAGGAACTCTGGAGCAGTCTAGAGTCTTCTGAGTAGTTGGCCTCCTACGTCACCGACACGCATCCCCTAATCTGGCATCTCACTAGTGACGGACAGCTCGGGGTCAACGCGCGACAGATTTTCACAGAGGCGGACCAAGGACGACATGTCGTCATCGTGCCGTCAATCGTGCTGGTGGAGACAGTTTTTATTGGTGAGAAGCAGAAACACGGCATCACCCTTGGGCAGGTAGCAGCGCTATTGGACAAGGTCGCTGGGTCGGCAAATTATGTGGTCGATCCGCTCGATCTCGGTCTCATTCAGGAAATGCAGAAGATCCCCCGGTCCAAGATCAGGGAGATGCCTGATCGGATAATCGTGGCAACAGCACTGAGACTAGGACTACCTCTCATAACGGAGGATACCGCCATCGTAGCGTCACAGGTGATAGCCAGCGTCTGGTAGAACCCGCAGCGCAGGCCCTAAATCAGATTCTCTCTGACCGGGGCAGAGTGGGGTAGCAGGTCGCAGCACATCGCGCAGGGCGTCGCCGATCGAGAAAAAATAGCGCGCCGGCTCAGCCGCCGGCACGGCGTGCCGCGCTCGCGCCGACGCGCTGGAACACGCGCTGGGCGTTGCCCCCGAGGATCTTCGCCGCCTCCTCGGGGCGATAGCCGTGGTCGACCAGGGCCGCGGCGAGCGACGGCCAGCGCGCGTAGCTGGTGAAGATCGCGCTGGGTCCGATCCCGTCCATGTCCGTGCCGATTCCCACGTGGTCGATCCCGGCGGCGTCTACCAGCCGCGAGACGTGGTGGACGTAGCCGGTGATGTCCTCGCTCCGCCGGCCGAAGATGATCGGCATGGCGCCGATGACGCCGCCTGTGCCCGCGACCAGGCGCGCGTGCTCGGGGCTGATGAAGCGCGCCCAGCCGCTCGAATCCACGATGTTGGAGTGCGAGAGGATGATCGGCTGCGTGGTTGTCGCCACCACGCCGCGCACGACCTCGAACCGGGCGTGGGC
>SPAX01000163.1 GCA_005239475.1 Nitrospira sp.
TCTCATTGCCCCACTCTATAGAGGCTGCTATAGAATGCTTGTGGCACGGAAATTCCACGTAGTTTCCCTGGCTCCTTCTCTTGGCGTTGGCCGTATCCTTATATATAGTGTGACCGATGAATAGCCTGGGCCATAACATCGTAAGACATCCCGCAGTGGGGATGGGGTGTGCCATTGGGGCCATGGCCCTTCTCGCCGGCTGCGCCTACTTCAATTCGCCTGATATCAAGCGGGGGGATCAACATCTCGCAGCGGGTAATTGGGAAGAGGCCAGTCTCGCCTATAAGCAAGCGCTGAAAGAGGATCCCTTCAATCCCACATTACAGGGCAAATACACCATGGCTCGAGAACGAGCTGCGGCGTCGTATGAGGAGCGAGGGCGAGCGTATCTCAAAGAACATCAGCCGGACCTCGCGATGGAACAGTTTAAGCGCGCACTCACCATCGAACCGTCCGGCCCAGAACATCAATCGGGGTTGCTTGAAGCGCTTCGCTTAAAAGATGCGCGCGGCCAGAATCGAGAGGCAGATCGCCTCGCTCAGCTCGGTCGGGTCGACGAGGCCATGGAGGCTTATGCCAGAGCGGCTGAGCTGGATCCCTCGTTCAAGGACCCGCTTGACAGTATCTCCAAACTCACCGAGGAGCAGCAGGCGCTGAACCGTGACGATCGGCGAAAGCAGCCGGTGACCCTGCGGTTTCGCAATGCCGGACTCAAAGAAGTCTTGGAAGGGATTGGAAAGGCCGGAGGGATCAATCTCATTTTCGATAAGGATGTCAGAAGTGACCCTGTGACCATTAGCATTCAGGATACGCCGTTCGAAGAGGCCTTCAATCTCATTCTCAACAGCAATAGCCTTTTCGCCCGTACCGTCTCCCCGGGCGTCATGATTGTCAGTCCCAACACCAAGCAGAAGCAGGAACAGTATCAAGATCTGATGATTCGGACGTTCTACTTGTCCAGCGCCAAAGCGAAAGACATGCTGGTGTTGCTGAAGAGCATGCTCGATTCTAAACGGATGCATGCCAATGAACAATTGAACACGATTGTCATCCGGGACCAACCGGAAAAACTGGAGATGGCTGAAAAGATCATCTTGGCCAACGACCGTCTGGACTCCGAAGTTCTGTTTGATGTTGAGGTTCTGGAAGTCGATCGCACGGTCGATCAGACCTATGGTCTGACCTATCCCAAGCAAATCGCAGGCGCCATGGTACCGCCAGGGTTCTTGGGTACGATTGCCGGCGATGTGGGACAGCAGTTCACGCTTCGTCAGCTCACCAGCCTTGGTCAGGACAGTTACCTCTTTAAGCTTCCGACCAACATCCAGCTGGATTTCTTTAAACAGATCACCGACGCCAAGACCCTGGCCGCTCCGAAAGTTCGCGTGGTCAACAATAAGAAGGCGGAGATTAATATTGGGGATAAGCAGCCGATCCTGCTTTCGACAACGAATGTCTTGCCTGGTCAAGCAGCAACAGGGGCCGTTCCGACGACCTCGACGGTGACCTCGATCGAATTCCGCGACACCGGAGTCAAATTAACCGTGGAGCCGTCCATCCATCTGGGGAATGAACTGTCCCTGAAGATGAAGATTGAAGTCGTTCGTCTTGGCGAGCAAGTGACGCTCCAAGCCAATCCCCCCATTACCCAGTTCAAGTTCGGCAATCGGTCGGCGGAAACCATGCTCAATATCAGAGATGGCGAAACCATTGTGTTAGCAGGGCTGCTCCAAGAAGAGGATCGCAAAACCCGCACCACTATCCCATGGATCGGCGATCTCCCGTTCATCGGCAATCTGATAAGTGGTTTTAAAACCCAACGGGTGACCACCGAGGTGATCCTGACCATCACGCCGCACATCATTCAGGCGATGACGCCTCCCGGGCTCAGTACGCAGGTGTTCTGGTCCGGGACTGATTCAACCTATGCCACGAACCCGCTATTTTCCCAAAATGGGAAGAAGATTTCCATCATGGGAGGTGGGGTTTCCGGTGCGGGGTTCTCATCGTCGGGTGGGTCGGCAAAAGGGGACATGGCAGGGAAGGCCGCTGCAGCGTCACTCACTCCAATGGCGTCGGGAGGGGCGGTCGCCTCGATCAGGCCAGAGGAGTCGGTGATCCAAATGGGAAAAGAATTTAAGCTTGCCATCAATGACGAACGCCTTCGTCCAACGGCGGAAGGCGTATTTCAGCTTCAGTATGATCCACAGGTGCTGGAACTCAGAACACTCCTGAATGGTGAGGTCATACAGTCAGGCGGCACAGGTGAGCAGGTGTCTAGCGGTCCAGAGACGTCAGCGGGAACGGTTGCCTTCAAAGTGGCACCATCAGCGAGACAGGCAGGGGGGCGGACCGTCACGGCCACCTTCTACGCCAAGGCACCGGGTGTGTCTCCTGTGCGTGTGGCGTTGGTGGATTCCGCTGCGGACTCATCCACGGCACCGTCCCAAGAAGGAAAAGGTATCGTGAGGGTGCGGTGAAAGAGTCAGGCGTGACCCTCTTGGAGCTCCTGATCACGCTGACAATCGTGATGGTCCTCGCCTCTGTCGCTATGCCGCTCAGCCGCCTGTCGGCGAAACGGACTCACGAAATAGAACTGCGGCAGCATTTGAGGATCATGCGGGCTGCCATCGACACCTATAAGCTGGAGTGGAATCGCGATGGCGACGTCTTATTGGGGCCAGCCTGCGTGAAGAATAAGCTCACGTGCAAAGACGTGACCAGTGTCTACGGTTATCCGAAGTCGCTGGATATGCTGTTGGGGATCAAGCTCACGAGCGAAGAGGCGACGGTCAGGGGCACGACGACGAGGCGCTATCTGAGGAGTCTTCCTCTTGATCCCTTGACCGGCAAGGCCGATTGGTTGTTCCGATGTTATAGAGATGCGCCGAACGCATCGAGCTGGTGCGGGGATGACGTCTACGACGTGATGACTCAAAGTCAGGACATGGCACTAGATGGAACGAAGTATCGAGATTGGTAAGCGTGGAGCAGGGGGCACAGATGGGTTTACCCTGCTCGAACTGATGATCGTCGTGTCGATCATCGGCATTCTCGCCACTCTGGCGGTGCCCTCGTACCAGTCGTCGGTTGTGAAGGCTAAAGAGGCTGCCTTGCGTCAGGATCTTTCCACACTCCGCGATGTGCTGGATCAGCACAAGGCAGACCAGGGAAAGTATCCTCCGTCTCTGTCGGTATTGGTGGGTACCGGGTATTTACGGGGAATCCCACAGGATCCCTTCACCGGTTCAACGACGACA
This sequence comes from Nitrospira sp., assembly GCA_005239475.1. Taxonomy (GTDB): domain Bacteria; phylum Nitrospirota; class Nitrospiria; order Nitrospirales; family Nitrospiraceae; genus Palsa-1315. Next base: position 3,261 of record SPAX01000163.1, read on the forward strand.
TGGCAAGAGATTTCTGATCCTGTCGAGGGGGGCGTGGTCGACGTCTTTTCGGGGGCCGAGTTTGTGGGGACGAACGGCACCCCGTATAATCGTTGGTAAGGATGCCCATGCGCAATCGTCATAGCAGATTGCTCCAGACTTCAGTTGAAGCCACACGCGCCTGTTATCCGATGGTGCGAGTCGGATTCCTCTGTGCAGCCGGCTTCGCCTCAGCCTTGTTGGTGGGATGTGGCGAACTCGAGCCCATGCGTGAGCCGGAAGTGGTCGATCTTGAGCTGACCACTGACACGTTAAAAGCGTCGGTACGCGATGCGCAGCGGACGGTGGAGCAGTTGCGGACGGACCTTGAGGCACGGCGTAGGGAATTGGGAGAAGCTCAGGTCGCTCGTGCGCAGCTGG
>SPAX01000164.1 GCA_005239475.1 Nitrospira sp.
TCCCCGGCCGCGCCAGGCCTGGTGGTCAAACTCGTCGCACGGTCTGCCCCGGACCTTACTGAGACGTTGGCGGCGATCTGGGCAGCGGTTCGGAAAGGCCTTTGGAGTCTTCCGGCTCCGAACTTGCGGCGGTATTGAGAAGGCTGAAGGTTGGAAGGCTGAAGGCCGAAGGTCGGAGTTTCGGGTTCGGCATTCCAAAAACCTCAGGCTTCAGCCTTTGGACTTTCAACCTTCAGCCTTGAACCCTTCAGCCTTCCGCCTATTATGATATAAAACCCTATGCGTACCTTTCGAATCGCCATGGTGCAGATGAATCCGACGGTCGGGGATCTGGATGGGAATGTCCGCCGGATCACGGCCTGGCTGCGCGAGGCGAAGAAGGCGAAGGCCGACTTGGTCGCCTTCCCGGAGCTGGCGATTACCGGCTATCCGCCAGAAGACCTCTTATTAAAGCCACGTTTTGTCGCGGACAACCGCCGCGCGCTCCAAAAAATAGTCCGCCACTGTCGGGGCCTTGCCGCGGTGGTGGGCTACGTCAGCCTGAGCGATGGAATAGATCCGAAGCCGGCTCGCCCGTCGGTCGTGTCGGCCGGCGCCTGCGAACTCTATAATGCGGCAGCGGTCATCGCAGATCAGAAACTCATCACCACCTATTGCAAGTGGTACTTGCCGAACTACGGCGTGTTTGACGAAAGCCGCTATTTTCATCCAGGCCGGCGGCTGCCGCTCATCCGTTTGCGCGGCACGGTGGTCGGGGTCAACATTTGTGAGGATGTCTGGTTGCCGGAAGGTCCGACCAGGTTCCAGGCAGCAGCAGGCGCCGAAATCATCGTGAATATCAGTGCCTCGCCGTTTCATCTGGGTAAGAGTCGTGTCCGCGAGCAGATGTTGGCAACCCGCGCGAGGGAAAACGGCGTGGTACTCACCTACACCAACGTGGTCGGGGGTCAGGATGAACTGGTCTTCGACGGGAATAGTGTGATTCTCGATCACCAAGGCGAAGTCATCGCGAGGGGGAAAGCCTTCGAAGAAGATCTGATCGTCGCAGACCTCAATATGGAGTCTGTCGCGCGGGCGCGACGAACCGGCCGGAAAAATCTCCTGCCGCGATTGGTTGCCTCCGCGGTGAAGGTCTATACTGTGTCGCTTCCAGCGGTTCAAAAGACTCGGGTACGAGCGGTCCCCGACGTGACGGCGGTACTGGACCAACTGGAGGAAGTGTATCGGGCTCTCACGTTGGGGGTACGAGACTACGTGAGGAAAAATGGATTTACGCGTGTCGTGATCGGCTTGAGCGGCGGAGTGGACTCGGCTCTGACCGCCGTGCTTGCCGTCGATGCGCTCGGCGCCGAGAACGTGTGGGGTCTGTTCATGCCGTCGCCCTATACGTCGCGAGACAGTCACGAGGATGTCGCAGAATTGGGGGCACGACTCGCGATCTCCGTCCGGACGATTCCCATCACGACGATGTTTGACACCTATCGGCACGCGCTCGCGGAGACGTTCGCGGGGCGTGCGCCCGATACGACGGAAGAGAATCTCCAAGCTCGCATCCGGGGCAATCTCCTCATGGCTTTCTCGAATAAGTTCGGCCATCTCGTGCTCACCACGGGCAACAAGAGCGAGATGAGCGTGGGGTATGCCACGTTGTATGGCGATATGGCCGGCGGCTTTGCCGTGATCAAAGACGTGCCTAAGACGATGGTGTATGACCTGGCGCGGCTCCGCAACCTCCGCGGCACCACCCCGGTGATTCCCAAACGGACGTTAGATCGGCCGCCGACCGCCGAGCTGCGGCCCAACCAAAAGGATGAAGACTCGCTGCCACCCTACGAGATACTTGATCCCATTCTCCAGGCCTATGTGGAAGAAGACCGGTCTCTCGAAGAGATCGTCGAAGCTGGGTACGACCGCACCACTGTGACGCGCGTAATGACGATGGTGGACGGCAGCGAGTACAAGCGCCGGCAGGCGCCGATCGGCATCAAGATCACGCAGCGGGCCTTGGGGAAGGATAGGCGGATGCCGATTACGAATGGATATCGAAACTCGTAGGGATGAAGGCTGAAGGGGGTAAGGCTGAAGGCCGGAGTCAGACTTTTCGAAACCTTCAGCCTTCAGCCTTGAACCCTTCAGCCTTCTTCATTTTTGCTGCGGTGTAGTTTTCCGCTTTGGACTGCCGGGACTGGTGGTCTGGCCGTCGAGTTGTTGTTGAACGGATTCCAGTTGCTTCCTGAGGGCTTCCACTTCCTGAGCCAGGGCCTCTGTGGTATGAGACGGGGCTTCGGCTGCGCTGGTTCCTGTCGGAGACTCGCGAATCGGCGAAGTTTTCCCCGTAGCTGTTGCTGCCGGCGCATGTTGCAGCATCTGATAATCGATGGCGAGAAACCGATCGGTCGACTTGCCCCCTTCCGGCGGATCGAAGGCATCGGACCGTTGGGCATCGCTCGGGATGAACAGCAGGATACGGTCAAGGAGGCCTGAAGAATCTGGTGAACGCGATCGATAGGACATGTCGCCGGAGGTCGTAAGGTTCGTCCTCGTCGGTGAATATCGATATTGAGAGAGAATCACGTACAGCATTCGGCCATAGGCGTAGAGGGAACCGGCGGTGGTTTCCGTGGTCGAAGATTCTAACATGGAACCTTGGTGCGTCGTCCGGACCAGATACTCGATACGTTGATCCGGCGTTGCCGTACGTAGGCCCTCTGCAAGCAGCGGCGCGAGGAACCGGATCTGATCGTCCGAGAAGGCGGGCACGGAAGGTGATCGTCCTGCGAGATATTTCTGAATGCCACGCTCTTGATCCTGAATCTCTATGCCTCTCAATATCTTGGCAAGCAGGGTTGGTTCCAGGGTGATCGGATGAGTGGCCTGGATCGACTGATCGGACATCGTCTGCAGAGACACGGTTCCACGCGGATCGTCAAGGATGATTGTGCCGGTCGTGCCGCAGGCGGTGCTGACTGCACAGAGCAGGGCCAGCAGGATGCTGATCGGACGAACCGTGAAACGTGAGGCGTGAAACGTGAAACGAGAGTCAGCCGCTGGGGAGAGCGAAGGCTTGTAAGAGAGTGCTCGCGCCGAATGCTGTGGTGAGGGAGCCATAGGTAGGAGCGAATCTAGCACAGACGAAAGGGCATTGCCAGCCGGGGCGCGCGCGACGGGCAGGAAGGGCGGGACGAGCGAGAAAGGCGCGATCCGAGGTTCAAAGTTCGGGGTTCGAAGTTCCGAAAACCTCGGACCTCGAACCCTCCCTTATCTCGCCCGTCTCGCTTGCCTCGCTCGGCTATCCTGCTAACCAGCAGGGCTCCGTCATCTAATGACCCATATCTATGACCCCCATATCTTTTCACAGACCCCGATCGATGCTTGACAGACGCAAGGGAGATAGATAGAGCTAGCGACGGGGCTATTCCACGGAGACGGAATACTATGGCTGCGACGAAACCGATGACCATTACGCTTCCCGCCGACCTCCTGCGCGAAACCGTGCGTTTCGCGAGTGCGGAGGCCACCACGCCCAATAAACTGATCGAAGAAGCCTTGCGGCAATACCTCATGTCTCATCGCTGGCAGCGACT
>SPAX01000165.1 GCA_005239475.1 Nitrospira sp.
CATACTGCACGAGTATGCCTCAGGGCTTCACGTCTCCGAGTGCCCGTCTCGCTTCGCGTCTGCACGCTTTCACGACAAACCTTCATGAATAATGCGGGCTAGAGGAATCGTGAGATGATGTTCGCCGTGCTCGTACGTCGTGAGGCGAAAATGGCTACCGGTTTGGCGGGTTACAGAATAACCGAGCTTGCGTAGAGCGTGAGCGAGATCGCTTCCCGACAGATCACGGGGAAGCCTCATACGGCAATAACTTCCTCGCGGACATGGTGAAGACGGACGATTTTCGGGGCCTTCCCTTCCTCGAAGTGACAACGCACTGCATCATGAACCTTGCCAGGCAACTCGGCGATCGTGTCTGCTTCGGTAAAAATGGATTCTCCGAGGGCGCGCGCGACGAAACCTCCCTCCGGGGCCTCTTCGACCATGAAAATCAATTCATTCATCGTCGTCCTTCAAGAATGACCGGCAATCCCTTTTACCACATAGTAGTCCGGCCACTAGGTAATGTCCAGCCCTTCTCGGTTAGGCAGGAAAAGCTAGCCCGGCGGGAAGGGCAAAGAAGTTCTGAGTTCTGAGTTCTAAGTTCTGAGTTAGAGAGGGCGGGACGGGCGGGAAAGGCGAGACGGGCGGGATGGGCAAAGAAGTTCTGAGTTCTGAGTGCTGAGTGCTGAGTTCTGAGTTAGAGGCGAATAAGAAAGGTGAGACGGGCGTGATCCGGCTGGTCTCTTTTGTTTATCTGGTCTGTCTTGTTTAATTGGTCTGTCTGGTCTATCTGGTTTGTTTGGTTGATCTGGTTAGTTTCGTTCAATCAAAAAACCAGACAAACCAGATAGACAAGATAGACCAGATGAACCAGATCAACCCTCTCCCGTCTCGTCGGGATTCGGTTACGACTGGGATCCATTCAGATCGATCGCTTTTTTGACGACCTCCACCACAGTCTTCGGCTTGAGCGGCTTGACAAGGTAATCCACGACGCCTCGTCGGAACATCTGCGCGGCATGGTACAGGTCCGGGTGGTCGACCAACATCACGACTGGGACGGCGGGACGCAGGGAGAGGAAATATTCTATCGGTTCCGCTCCGTTGGGAACCGGCGCCTGATGGTGACAGAGAATGACGTCGACCCTGCGTCCCGCCTTGCTTGACTTGCCGGGATCCACCGCGTGCATTCCCTTCTCACCATCCTCGGCTTCGATGACTTCGTAGCCTTCCCTCGTGAGGGTCTGATGGACAAGGGCTCTCGCCTGCTTGTCGGCATCGACGATCAACACTTTCATTTTGGCAATCGGCATGTGCGATCTTTCATCAGGCGTAATCCTTTGCGTAGCATGATGGAATCACAGCCTTTCGCAATCCCCCCTGATGAGCCCTCCCCTCGAATGAGGGGATTCCCTATCGCCCTAGTCACAGGCTATATCTCCTTGGCCGTGGCACATCGACAGCCGGCCAGCGGGTCTTCCCCTCTTCTCGAGCCGGAACCCTATGAGCACGTCTCCCAGACCCGACACCATCGATCCACACAGCCCCTCGGTCGAGCCTGCCCTCGAGGCCTACGCTTCGGATCCGTTGCACTACAAAACCCAGTTGGCGGCCATTGAACGGGTCAGCCAGGCGCTGTTTCAGACCATCGATCTCGACGACCTTGTCGAAACGACCCTGCATATTGCGCTGGAAGAGGTCGGCGCTGAAGCGGGTTCCATTCTGCTTGCCGATCCGGAGAAAGAAGCGCTGATCTTTCAGTATTCGATCGGCGACAAACCGGTCCCCCGGGGCACGGCCATTCCATGGGATAAGGGTATTTCCGGATCAGTCTTCCAGTCGGGAGAACCTCGGATTACGAGCCGGGCCCATCACGACGCGAACCATCTTCACCAGATTGACCAGGCCACCGGCTTCGTCACGCGGGACATGATCACGGTGCCGCTCCGGCGCTGGAGAGGAGAGCCGATCGGCGTGCTGAACGTATTGAACAAACGAACGGGGCCGCTCACGAACCACGACCTCGGACTCCTCACGATCATTTCTGCCTTTGCCGCGCTGGCGATTCAGCAGGCCAAGCAATTCGAGGACGCCAAGAAAGCCGAGGTGGTGACGCTGCTCGGCGACATCGGCCATGACATGAAGAATCTGCTGACACCGGTGCAGACGGGTGTTGAATTATTGCGCGATGTCGTGAAGGACCTGTTCGGCGCTATGAACAGTGCGGAGCTGACTCACAATAAGACCAACAAGAAGATCTGCGATGAGTCTGTCGAGATAGCTCAGAATGGCATCAGGCGCCTACATGATCGCGTCAAGGAAATGGCCGACTGCGTCAAAGGCCTGAGCTCACCTCCCGTCTTTGCGCTCTGCTCGGTCAGGCCGGTCATCCTCGAAGTATTTCACACGCTGCAGGGCCTGGCCCGGGACAAGCAGATTACCTTGCGCACTGATGGCCTTGAATCGCTGCCGGAATTCCATGCCGACGAGCGGAGGCTCTACAACGCGTTTTACAATCTCATCAATAACGCTATTCCGGAAACGCCGCAGGGAGGCTCGATCACGGTGCGGGGGCATCTCGATCAGGACACGGGGGGTATTGCGCTTGCGGTGGCAGACACAGGGCACGGGATGCCTCCCGAGATTCGAGACCGTCTCTTCTCAGCCAAGGCGGTGAGCACCAAGAAGGGCGGCACGGGACTCGGTACTAAAATCGTGAAGGATGTGGTGGACGCGCACAAGGGGACGATCTGGGTGGAAAGCCAACCAGGTATTGGCACGACATTCCATCTCCGGTTTCCTCTCGACCCCAGGGCACCACAGGCTCAACCACATCATTGAAGTTCTGAGTTCTGAGTTCTGAGTTATAGCGAGCGGGACGAGCAAAGAAGTTCTGAGTTTTAAGTTCTGAGTTAGAAGCGGATAAGAGGGGCGACCCGCGCGGGAAAAGCGGGGCGGACGACGGTTCAAGGTCCGAAGTTCTGGGTTCGAAGTTCCGAACACCTCAGCCTTCAGACTGCCTCGC
>SPAX01000166.1:0-500 GCA_005239475.1 Nitrospira sp.
CATTGGCATATCGTCGAAGGGGAAACGCCCGAGCAACGGCTCGGACGTCGACCGTCGATGTATTTCTATAGCGACCCCAAGGTGAAGCCGGAAAAAGAATATGGCACCGTTGCTGGGACTGCCATTGAACTGAAGCTCGTCAACCGTATCAGAACGCAAGTGAAGAAGTGGCGATCCGATGGCTATCCGGGCGTGACGAGAACGACCCACGAACTGCTGCAGTGGTGACGGCGAGATGGGCGAGCACAGCGTCTGTTTTTCGCACAACTCGATGCGGTTGAAACGATCATCTTTCTCATTGAGGCTCGTGGAGATTTGCGTCAAGGAATCGATGTGCCACACGAGGAGGTCAGTGCCGAGAAACGTGGTCAAGGCTTCACCGGATTTCGGCGGTATGCGAGTAAGATGGCGACAGGGTCTGGCAAGACTACTGTGATGGGTATGCTGGCCGCTTGGAGCATTCTCAATAAGGTCAATGACCGAAGCGATGCGCGATTCTC
>SPAX01000166.1:550-3483 GCA_005239475.1 Nitrospira sp.
GTTTGTCCCAACGTGACGATCCGTAATCGGCTTCGTGAACTGGACCCTGAAGGAGGAGAAGCGAGTCTTTATCGCACGCGCGATCTCGTTCCGGCTCACCTTATGCCGCTACTCACACAAGGGCGAGTCCTTGTCACCAACTGGCATGTGCTCGAACCCCAAGCGATCCAAACCGGCGGTGTTGGCGCACGGGTGACCAAGGCTGGGGTGGAGGTGCGCACAAGAGAGACCATCACCATTAGCTCAAAAACTACGACGGCTCGCGGTACACGCTACCTCACGTTGGAAGATTTTGAGCGACAGGTAGCTGCCGGCCTGCTGACGGTGCTTGATGAAGTGCGAGAGAAAGATGGGACTTTAAAAAAGGTCAGCGTTGAATCGAGGCGCTATGTCGAAAGTGACACGGCTCTCGTCAACCGGGTTCTTGGTCGTGAAGTCGGTGGAAAGCAGAACATCCTCGTGATGAATGATGAAGCACATCATGCCTATCGTATCGTGCGTGAGGAACGAGGGGAGGACGAGGAAGATCTCTTTGGGGAAGACGAAGAGGCAGAAGACTTTTTTAAAGAAGCGACGGTCTGGATTGAAGGCCTAGATCGTATCCAAAAGCTGCGTGGCATTAACATCTGCCTGGATCTCTCCGCCACTCCGTACTTTCTCGGTCGAGTCGGGCAGGACACCAATCGGCCATTTCCGTGGGTGGTGAGCGATTTTGGGCTGATCGACGCGATTGAGTCAGGTTTGGTGAAAATTCCTCAGCTTGCTGTTCGCGATACGACTGGGAAGGAGATTCCTGGCTATTTCAACATCTGGCACTGGATTCTTCCGCAACTTACTCCGGCTGAACGTGGTGGGAAGAAGGCAAGTCCCAAACCTGAGGCTATTTTAAAGTACGCCCATCATCCTATCGCGATGTTGGGTGGTCTATGGGAAAAGGAACGGGAAGAGTGGGTCACCCATCGCGATGATCCCCGCCCGCCAGTGTTCATTTTGGTGTGCAAGAACACTCAGATTGCCAAGGTCCTCTACGAGTGGCTGGCGGAAGATAAGGCGCCGACTGGGATTCCGCCTGTGAAGATCGAAGGATTTAAGAATAATGGCCGCCAGAACACGATTCGCGTGGACTCTAAAGTGGTCGCTGAATCGGATTCCGGTGAAGCGAAGAATGACGAAGTCCGCTGGATGCGATTCACGCTCGATACCGTGGGGAAGATTGCTTGGCCGGCGGATCGGCTTGGGCGGCCTCTCTATCCAGAAGGCTTCAAGGAATTGGCCGACAAGTTGGTGCGTCCAGACCATCCACCAGGGCGTGATGTGCGGTGCATTATCAGTGTGGGCATGCTCACGGAGGGATGGGACTGCAATACGGTGACCCATATCATCGGTCTTCGTCCTTTCATGTCGCAGTTACTCTGCGAGCAGGTTGTGGGACGAGGATTGAGACGAGCCAACTATGACGTTGGCCCCGACGGCAAGCTCACCGAGGAAGTGGCGAAGGTTTTTGGTGTTCCCTTTGAAGTGATCCCGTTCAAGGCCAATCCACAAGGTCAGCCGCCGCCGCGCGTCAAGCGCTATCATGTACACGCTATCCCAGCGAAGGCACAGTTTGAAATTAAGTACCCGCGTGTTGAAGGCTATACCCAAGCCATTCGCAATCGGGTGACGGTGGACTGGGGGACGGTTCCCTCTCTCGTTTTGGAGCCAGGCCGGATACCGCCTGAGGTTGAGGTGAAAGGGCTTCATGCCACCACAAGAGGCAAACTTACTCTCAGTGGCCCCGGCCGAGTGGATGAAGTCAATCTCGATGAATTTCGCGCGAAGCGCCGTATGCAGGAGCTGGTGTTTGATCTCGCGAAAACGGTCGCGCGGGAGTATGCCGCTCAGAAGCAGTGCACGATTCCGCCGCACAAACTTTTCCCCCAGCTTGCGAATATCATCCATCTGTACCTTGATACGAAAGTCGAGGCGCGGCCACCGTCCGACAAGAAAGATCTTTTTCTCGCTCCGTACTACGGATGGGTCGTTGAACGGTTGTTGGAAGCCATTCGACCTGATACCGCGCAGGGGGAAGCTCCGGAAATTCCTCGGTACGAAGCGACTCGAGGACCAGGCTCTACCGGGGATGTGGATTTTTGGACAAGTCGTGATGTGCGCGAGGTAAATAAATCTCATCTCAACTACGTGGTGGCGGACACCAAACAATGGGAACAATCGGCTACCTATTACCTGGACAAGAATAGAGCGGTCGAGGCATTTGTCAAAAACTCCGGGCTTGGGTTCGCGATCCCATACCTACACAATGGGCAGATGCACGACTACGTGCCGGATTTCATCGTCCGACTCATAGATGAGTCTCCTTGCCACCTGATTTTGGAGACGAAGGGGTATGATCCCCTCGAAGAGGTGAAACGGGGAGCGGCTGACCGGTGGGTTGCCGCGGTGAATGCGGACGGCACGCATGGGCATTGGTATTTTGCCATCGCCAAGAAAGTTTCTGATATCCCGTCGATTATCGAAAGGGCCACTGGAAAAGAGTGACCGGAGATCATGAGAAGGTCTCAGCCCCACTTGCTCTCTTCTCCAGGCGGGGAGTAGGTTGAGCCCACTGTTGTCCCGCTTTTCGAGGGGCAGAAAAAGGTGACAGGCTACTTTGTTAGGGGTAGGCGGAGAAAACTTTTAGGATTGGGCTCAGACTCCAGTTCCAAGGTCTAAGACTGCCACCGAGCCCCCCTCCCTGCGGCCCGGCCTTGTGGGCAAAGTTCCAGGACACAATCGCACCGGCCCTCGTCAATACAGGACGTGCCGGTAAAAGATTTTCTTCGCCACCTCAGCCGCAACGACATACCCGACGACGATGCAGAGCAAGGCCGCCAGGAACAGCGGTGGCAATGGCACGAACCCCAGCGGCCCGCGCAGCGGCGTATAGGGCAACA
>SPAX01000167.1 GCA_005239475.1 Nitrospira sp.
CAGCAAGAGAATGAAGCGATCCTGCGCTCGCGGCGGCAGGCAGCTTAAGTCCGCCCGATGCAGAGAGGGATCATCGACGCCGACAATGGCGATCTCGCCACGGTCCGTATGAATGAAGGTGGCCTGATTGATCAAGAGAGTGATCTTGTGGCGATCGGCGAGTTCGCAATACTGATCAAGCGGCACGCCACTGTAGTGATCATGGTTGCCCAAAGTGACGAAGACCGGCGCAATTTCCCGCAAGCCGGCGAGAAATCGAAACACATGCGGCAGTCCCTCCGACACGTTGAGCAGGTCGCCGGTGATAAAAATCCAGTCGGGGCGGAGTTCGCCGATGGCGGCGACGATGAGATCATGCCGTGGCTGATAGCGATCGAGATGCAGATCGCTCAGATGAACGGCTCGCCGGCCGGCCAGGGGGCCGTGCACATAGGTGAGTCGGGAAATCTCGTGTGTGGACAGTCCGGCTTCCCAGTGGGGAACGAGACTAAAGAGCCGATAGAGGGGTTCGCTGAGACAATATCCGATGAAGGAACGGGCTCGATCCGGCCAGGAGCTTGTGCGTCGCGTCATCCCATCACCCGATCCAGCTCGACGCGATCGGAGGGGCTCACGCGATAGCCTCGTTCATAGAGATCGCTCATGCCTTGCATCAAGGCGTCCATGTTGCGACTGCGGTACCAGCTGTCGAACCGCTCTGTGAGTGCCATGACCTGCTTCGGGGTTGGATCCCATTCATGGTACGAGAGAGTGAGAGAGCGGAGCAAATCTTGAAGTTCGGCGGGACTGTAGATCGCATCGTCATTCCGGTCGGCGACCAAGGCGAATTGGTAGAAGGTCAGACTGACCGAGAGCAACGTCTGTGTCTTGGCAAAATCATCTCGCGCATCGTCTATCCCGTTTGGATAGTTGCGCAGACAATCCACTTCGGGCTGGGATGAAGGAGTGGCGTTCCAGCCGATTCCCTGCACGGCAGGGAGAGGCGTCTTTTTCGCCTTATAAAACCATGAGACGCAACGGTTCGCTTGCGCAAAGGCTTGTTTGTCTTTGTGGATCTGTTGGCCGATGTGCTGGGTGAACTGTTGAAAGATTGCATTCTCTATTCCCGACGAGTTCTCTGGAAACAAAGCACACATCAGAACGGTGAGGAACACTCCTGCCGCTAACAAGCAGGCCTTAAACTGTTGAGCCATTACAACAGGATGACTTTCTGGACAGCTCGTTCGGCGGTAGGCTGGGCGAAATAACATGGGAAAAGTATACCATGCGAGTCGTCTCACCTCTCTTGGAGATTGACTTGAGTGGTAAGGGCGATCACGCGCGAATGACGAAGGGGTCTATTGCACCATGACCATGCCTTTTTTGACAGCCACACTGCCAGGCATCGGCGGACAGATGCGGACAATCCCGGAAGACTTTCAGGTCGAGGAACGTCCGCTCTATCTTCCTTGCAGAGAGGGGGAGCACCTCTACGTCAAGATCAGAAAACGGCTGCTCTCGACTCCGGATCTCGTCCTGCGACTCTCTTCGGTCTTAGGCGTGAAAGCGCAAGCGATTGGAGTGGCGGGCCTCAAAGACGCCCGGGCCGTGACCACGCAGATGGTCTCGCTTCTCGGCGTCACGCCCGAACGGCTGGATCGCCTAAAATTGGACGAGCAACTCTTGTCTGTGGAGGTACTGGGCCGGCATCGCAATCGATTGCGTCCGGGGCATCATGCCGGCAATCACTTTCGGTTGGTGATCCGGGATGTCGCCACACACGCCCGCGAGACGGTGCCCCTGGTTACGGACATGCTAGTGCGACGAGGCGTACCGAACTATTTCGGCCCGCAACGGCAAGGGCGAAGCGGACAGAATTACCAGATCGGAGCCGAACTATTGGTGGACCCTGCTCGCCGGAACAGGCTGAGCCGGTCCAAGCGCATGTGGTACCTCAACGCGTATCAATCGCACTTCTTTAATGACATATTGGCAAGACGACTCGATCGACTCGATCGTGTGTTGGTTGGGGACTGGGCGATGAAAATGGAGAACGGCGCCTGTTTTCTGGTCGAGGACGTCATGAAGGAGCAGCCCCGGGCCGACCGGTTCGAGATCAGTCCCACCGGCATCTTGTTTGGGTCGCGCGTTTCATGGGCCAGCGGAGAACCAGGCGAGATTGAACGGGCCGTGGTCGCTGAGAGCGGGGCCACGCCGGAGAGTCTCACCGAAGCCGCGAAGGCCTGCGGGTTTCGCGGTGAACGGCGCTCGCTCCGAATCCCCCTTGCCGATTTGGAGTGGGCCCTGGAGGGGCCGGTGCTCACGCTCTCCTTTTCACTTCCACCAGGCGCCTATGCGACGAGTGTTTTACGCGAACTGATGAAGGTGGGCGAGGGGCCAGAGGCGAGGGGCAAGGGGTAAGAGGCAAGACGGCTCCAAGTGGAATTGGGGTTGTCGTTCATGAGTGCGTGCTATCATTACTTGGCATGGGCATTGGCTCTGGGCGACGTAGTGCTTCCCCCTAGCCTCTGGCCTCTAGCCTATCAGGGAGTTTGATGTGACCCAGACTCAAGAAACCGTTGTATTGACTGGCCATATTATCGATTCGTTGATCCTCGCGAAGGTCCTGGACAGGATTCTGATGATGGGGGGCACCTTCGACATTCAAGATATGCAGATCGGTAAGACCCGCGAGGAGCCTTCGCGCGCCAGAATCATCGTGCGGGCCTCGTCGGCGAAGCTGCTCAGCGAGATTCTCCATGCCATTCAACCTCACGGCGCGTCGGTCGAGAGTGAACGGGATTGCCGGCTGGCGGCAGCGCCGGCAGACGGCATCTTTCCCGACGAGTTCTATGCGACAACCCATTTATCCACCCAGGTGCGAGTGCATGACCAGTGGGTGGAGGTGGAGGGGATCGAGATGGACCTGGGAATTTGTGTAGACCCCGTGGGCCTGACAGCCCGCACCATCCCTATGGGCCAGGTGAAGCGGGGAGATCTGATTGTGACCGGTCGTGAGGGCGTGCGGGTGATCCCGCTCCAACGGCCTCGTGCCCGCGATGTGTTTAGCTTCATGGAATCGCAGGTCTCGGCCGAGCGTCCCCACGGACATATTATCGGCGACATCGCCAAGCGTCTCATGCAGTTGCGCGCAGGGTTCCGAGAGGGGAAATCTGGCAGCAAGGTGTTGTTGGCGGGAGGTCCGGCGATCGTTCACGCCGGAGGACGCGAGGCGCTGACATGGCTCATCGAGGAAGCATTCATTCATGTCTTGTTCTGCGGAAATGCGCTGCCCGCTCATGATATGGAGGTCGATCTTTACGGAACATCCCTCGGCTATGGGCATGCGGCTGGTCGCGTCGTACCGCACGGGCACGAACACCATCTGCGAACCATTAATCGGATCAGGGCCATCGGCAGCATCGAGGCAGCAGTCAGGACAGGAGTTATCAAGACCGGAATTATGGCGGCCTGCGTTAGGCGGGGCGTCCACATCGTCATGGCCGGGACGATCCGTGATGACGGCCCGTTGCCCGGTGTAATCACGGATTCGCTAGAAGCCCAGGCAGCCATGCGTGCGGCAATTCCCGGTATCGGACTGGCCTTGCTCGTTGCCTCGACGTTGCACGCGGTGGCGACGGGCAATTTGTTGCCTGCCACGATCCCATCCGTCTGCGTCGATGTCAATCCGGCCGTCCCGACGAAACTCTCGGATCGAGGAAGTTTTCAGGCTGTCGGGCTGGTCATGGACGCCGCGTCGTTTCTGCGCGAGCTGGCGCGCGAGTTGGGAGCCCGTCTGTGAGTGTGGTTTGTTTGGTTCATCTGGTTTCTCTGGTTCGTTTCGTTCAACCAAATGAACGAGACAAACCAAAACAACCAGTTAACATTCTGCAGGGGTGGAAGCCATGAGTCGCCTGCTGGTCTGTCCGCCGGACTACTTCAAAATCGAATATGAGATTAATCCTTGGATGCGCTGTTCGAACGCCGTCGATTCAGACCAGGCCATCCACCAGTGGCATCACCTCATGCAGGTACTCGAACAGGACGTGGGCGCGGTTCTGGAACGGATGAAGCCGGTGCCGGGTCTGCCCGACCTGGTGTTCACGGCGAACGCCGGCATTGTCGTTGGACGTAAGGCCGTGCCGAGTCGGTTTCGCTATCCGGAGCGGCAGCGAGAAGAGGCGTATTTTGAGGACTGGTTTCGTGGGCAGGGGTACGAACTTGTTATGCTGGATCCGGGTTGTTTCTTCGAGGGGGCCGGGGACCTCTTGGGATTTCCCGACACCTGGTTCGGTGGCTATCGACAACGAACGGATATCCGTGTGTTCCCGACGCTCAGTGATTGGTTTCACCGAGAGATCATCCCACTCGAACTGGTCGACAAGCGATTCTATCACCTCGACACCTGCTTGTGCCCCTTGAGCGGCGGTGAGCTCCTGTATTTCCCTCCCGCCTTCGATCGCTATGGGCAAGAGGCTCTTGCCGAACGGATTGCTTCTTCCAGACGTCTCGTGGTGCCGGAAGTTGAGGCTCTCAGGTTTGCCTGCAATGCCGTCTGTGTCGAGAAACACGTCGTGCTTCCCGCAGGCTGTCCGGAAACAGAAGCCCTGTTGACCTCGCGCGGCTATCTCCCTCATCCAGTTCCGCTCGATGAATTCATGAAATCGGGCGGGTCGGCGAAGTGTTTGACGCTGGCCCTCGACTAAAAAACGTCACTCGTTAACCGCTACGCGTCACTGACCTGGAAGTCTCAACGTCTTCAAGTCTAAAAGTCCGGGATATGACCTGATGACGTTTTGACCTGTGGACGTTCTGACTCGACTTCAGGGTTTTTGCCGGAAGAGGAAAGATCCATAAAGCCCGGCGATGGCGATGGTGACGAGTTCGATTGTCAGCAGCAGTCGGCTTACAACGGCGTCCGGTGTTGGGGGCGTAAAGATAAAATGCAGGCCCAGGAATTCGGGAGCTTGTGCTGGCGGGGTTTCCCAGGGTGGGAATAGGATCGCGAGGGACAGCATAGCCACCATGCCATAGAGGAATTCAAGGTTGAGCTGTCCCGGTCCAGGTGCCGCGCGTGGCGGAGGTGGTGGGGGAGTCTCAATCGGGTCGGCATGAAGCCGTTGCCCGCATTGCGAACAATAGCGGCTAATCTCCGGGAGTTCATGTCGACAGGATGGGCAAAGTTTCATGGGCGGTTCCGTACCTAGGCTACACGGAACCGCGTCGGTTTGCTAGATGTAAGCGGGAGCGGGTGGTTAGTCGATCAGAAATTGTAGCTCAATCCAACGGCTACATGAAACATGTTGTAAGTACTATCGAATCCGAATAGGTTAAAGTTGATG
>SPAX01000168.1 GCA_005239475.1 Nitrospira sp.
CCCAGGAAAATATGCCGTCAAGGTAGGCATGGCCGTTCGGCGTGGTGGCAACGAGTTCGATGAATTCGTATACACTGATCGTCGTGCCACTGCCGGCTGAGGCGGAGACTTGCAGCGTCAACGCCGCGCTCGGCGCGGGTGACGCAATGTCCTGATGCGTCCGCAATTGTGTCGGCGAGGCGAGAAGATTCACGAACCGCGCGGGCGGCGCCTGACGAAACTCGCCATCATAGGTCATCCACAGTCGCGCGACGGCCGACACATGGGCGTACCACTCGTCTCCGACCGCATTCGCTTCCACCCAATTAAACAGGGTGTTCACCCGCGACATAATCGACACCGTCGTCGGCTCCATCGAGGGGGGAATCTGCAGCAGGGTCGTGTAGCCAGCGTGGACATATCCGAGCGTATCCCAGAGTGAAGGATTCGCCCCGACCCGCGCCTGGACCGATTTATTCGGCAACGCATGCTCCACGTAGTGGGGATTCGCAGCAAGGCGAAGATAGTGCGTGGCTTCAAGGTATTTGATCTGATCGAGCTTGCACAGCGTTTCATCCCGATCGCCGAATCCGATGGTATTCGGCGCCGAGACACTATCCGCTCCGGCAAAAATCAGCTTGCTCCAGCCGATCGGCGCAATGCAGCTGGCACTCGCCGACCCGTTCAGCTTCTCCAACACCGCCACACGGCTCTTGATGTCGCTGAAGACCGACTCCAGCCCTTCTTTCGTTCCGCGAACCCGTTCGACCAGAAGCGTCTTTTCGAGTTTCCGTTGTTCTTCGAGTTGTCGCACAAACGAGGCTGTCTGCCGATCAAGTTCCAACACTGGTGCCATCGGATCCCCCTTATTCATGTAACGCCCTCTACACCGCACATGGAAGCCACGGGGAGATCAGCAAGAGGGATGCCCCTCCTAACCACGCGCAAACTGGCTCAGGATAAAGGCTAGCTGAAGGAAATGACCGACTGGAGGCACAGGTTTGAACGGACAGCTACGCTTCCCCTGACAGGCTGGCTGGCTTGCCATCGAGCGATCCATGAACAGTCTGGCTGGTTGGCGACAGGACCCGTTCTTCGAACACGGATGTGCAACCAGCTAGTCGTGGCCGAAGCTGAGATCCACTTTCAACGACACCAAGAGTCTGATGCGCTACTCCCCTACCTTTTCACTTGGGGGTGGCTGGGATGATCCCAACTGCGCGCGTCGAACGAGCGCTCCCCCTCGCCCACCTTGTGCGGGTCAGTGAGGTGATTCCGACTGCGGCCGTCGAACGACCACTTTCTGAAGTGGGGGTTCCGGGAGCAAAGGAATCGCCTCACTGACCTGCACTTCCTATTTCTTAAAGATCAGTCTCGGCTCCGTCATATCTCCCATCGAGACCGCCACCAACTCCCACCCGCTCGCTCCGAACTCATTCAGCTTCGTCTGCATATTCTGGGTGTCAGGAAGCACCTCGACGATTTTGTACTGAAACCGTTTCGGCTCTTGAGCCTTCGCTGCAAACGGCTGCCCCGTCACAAGCAGGAATCCCAACGCACAAAGACTGACACCTGCTACCAACCACGCGACTGACAGCCGTACGTTCTGCATAGGTCACCTCACTCAGGTCTTTGTTATGGATGCGTCACACGCCAGTGAAAGGTTGGTCAGTAAACAAACTACGTTCGAGGGTGGGTTACGCAAACGCCAAACGCCCTTTCGGTTCAGGGATTGGGCGGCCGAGGTCTTTTGCGGTCTCGATCCATTCCTGAGTCACAGTTTCCACATTCGCCAGAGCTTCCTGGCATGTAGATCCATCTGCCGCGCAACCTGGCAATTCAGGTACTTCGGCAAAGAGCGCCTGATCGTCCTTACTCCAATAGATGATCACCTCATATTTACTCATCCGCCTCGCCTCTTAAAACCTGCCCTCTAGGAGGCGCGGGCTTTGGCAAGGGCCGGCGAATGTGCCTCGATTTTTCTCATGGCTTCCCGATCATAGACCTTCTCGCCGCAAGCTGGGCACTCATGAAACTCCAGTCGTGGGACCGAGTATGTCTGGCCCTGAAACTTGCCGGTCCACTTCCGCCGAACCTTCTTAATTTTGTCGCTGCCGCAGGTGGGGCACTTCGTGATGCTCAACATAGGACGCCTCTCAGAGGGCCTTCTTGGAAGAGATGAGGAAGTAGTAGGTTTCCGCTTCAACCTCGGGCACCAGTTTACCCTTCGTATAAATCAGAAGTCCACTGAGGTTCGTGCTTTGAATCACATAAAGACGCTCTCCTGAACGCTTTCGCCGGATGCTGGTAGAGCGGAGCACTTTCGAGACGGCCACTGATGTCAAGATCGACTCGGCTACATCGAGTTCAGTCAGGCTGTCCGCTTCCATCTCAATCCGAGCTTTCTCGCTGAATGCGTAGTTGCCGGCCAGCACAGCTCGCTTGATTCGAATCAGGATATCGCTCATGGATGCGCCACTCGCCAGTTGTGTCCTGTCCCTAGATCGACTTTTAAGGGCACCGACAATCCCAGCTTCTTCCCCGTCGCTTCCATCTCGGTCTTCACGAGATGCTTCGCCTCTTCCAATTCCTTCTCCGGCACTTCGAAGATCAACTCGTCGTGCACCTGGAGAATCATCTTGGTGTGCGGCAGCTCATAGTGCAGCCGCCGATTCACGTCGATCATGGCCACTTTGATGAGATCCGCGGCTGAGCCCTGGATCGGACTGTTCACGGCCATGCGTTCGCCGAATCCACGCTGCACTGGATCTCCGCTCTGCAACTCGGGAATCGGACGCCGCCGGCCGAGGATCGTCGTCGTGTAGCCTTTGGTTTTTCCTTCTTCGATATTCCGGTCCATCAAGGCGCGCACCGCTGAAAACTTCTCAAAGAACGTCTCGA
>SPAX01000169.1 GCA_005239475.1 Nitrospira sp.
CGACCGACTGCACCTCGCGAAACCGTCCCCGACTACCGGTTCGCATCCGGACATGCACGTCCACCGCGTCCTCCCCCAACTCGCTGGGGAACGGCAGGAACGGTTGGGCATTGACCACCGCATAGATTCCGGCTTCATCGATTTCGCGCGTGCCGGAGCCTTTCTCAATCTCGATCAGCTGGGCGCGGCCGTTGGGAAACATTTTGAAAAGGACCTTCACCGTTTCGCTGCGTGGCGCATGCCGGATTCCGCGAACCTGGCGGGCCCAACTCCGGCTGATGAGTTGACTCACATGCTGCCAGTACGCCTGCCCCTCCCCTGGAGGGGCAAACGGGACCAGATCTTCCTCAGCTAAGGCGCCGGTCGAGACCGGCTCCACGGCCGGTTGCACTTCATCCAAGATGACATCCGCACTCGGCGATTCCTCGGGACGAACGGGCGACAATTCACTACTCTCATTGGCCGGCTCCGAACGATCCATGGTCACATACACGACCCGCCGCATAAACCGTTCGAGTTTGTCCTGGCGGGATCGAGCAAACGTCACTTGGACTCGCGCCGCCCTAGGTGGCACGGTGGTCCGACTCATCAGGATCGGCTCGAGCGTCACCGTCCCCTTCAACGCCATCGACGCTGCATCTAGCTCAAGCGTGACCGTTTGGGCTTGAAACACAATCGATTCACAGGTCGCCACCACCGGAGTCGTACCCGCTGTCACGCCTCCCAAGAAAATCGTCAGCGTGACCGGCTTGCCGGTTTGCGGATCCCCCATCGACTCCGCTTGGCTCAACTCGAACTGCGCCCACCGCTTCGTAAGGCCGGACGAGGAAGCCGTTTGTGGCGATGATGCAGAGTGCGCTGGTGCGATGAGACCGGAACAGAAGAGTACCGCGCAAGACATTCCCGCCAAAAGCGCGTTCCTCGTGAAGCGTATCTCGTTATTCGCGCGAGACTTGCGAGAAGAGCGGGACAGATGAAACGCGAGCGATGCGCGAAGAGCGGGAAAGGCGGGACGGGCAAGATGGGTGGGAACTTCGAGTCGCGCTTTTCCCACCAGTCTCGCCCGTCTCGCTTGAGTCAGGGATCGGCGATTGCCGCAGAAGTGTTCATGAATCATGCGGGCTAGGCTTCGGTGGTGCAGCGCCTTCATAAGTCGCATCCTACCGATCTCGCGAACCCCGGTGCAACCCGTTTTTTGTAGGAGGATGCAGAGAAAGTCCGCCAGCCTGTCTTGTTCATTTGGTCTGTTTGGTTTGTCTTGTTTGTTTGGTTGAACGAAACTAACCAGATGAACCAAATCAACCAGAGAAACCAGACAGACCAGGCTTGCATGTCAAAATAGTTTTTCGGAATCGAGCCCGTGGTATACAATGGGCCCATGCGTGCACTCGTCAAGACATCGCCACAACCAGGATTGACCTTTACCGACAGACCGGATCCGAAACCGGGCCGCACCGATGCGATCATCCGCGTCACAGCCACCTCTCTCTGCGGGACGGATGCCCATATTTACAATTGGGATCCCTGGGCGCACAGCCGCATCCATCCGCCGCGCATCATTGGCCATGAAATGTGCGGCGAGGTCGTGGAAGTGGGCTCGGATGTGACACTCGTCAAGGTGGGCGACTACGTCGCTGCGGAATCGCACTTGACTTGTGGGGTCTGTTTCCAATGTCGCACCGGACAGGCGCATGTGTGCAAGAATTACCGCATCCTCGGCGTCGATCGCGACGGGTCGTTCGCAGAGTACGTCGTCTTGCCTGAAACTGTGCTCTGGAAGACCTCGCCCACCATTCCACCGGAACTTGCCTGTATCCAAGAACCGCTCGGCAACGCCGTCGACGCCGCCTTAGTCGAAGACCTCACGGGACAGACGGTCTTGATCACCGGCTGTGGTCCGACCGGACTGTTCGCGGCCGCCGTCGCACGAACGGCCGGCGCCGCCCTGATCATCGCCACGGATGTCAGTGCGTACCGCCTCGACCTGGCCAAACAAGTCGGCGTCGATCATCTGCTCGACGCCAAGACCGAGACATCGGACCGGATCGCCGCTGCCATTGACGAGATTACCGCGGGCGAAGGCGTCGACGCCTCGCTCGAAATGTCGGGGAACCCTACGGCATTGCATCAAGCTTTCCGTGCCGTAAAGAACGGCGGACGCGTGACACTCTTTGGCATTCCATCCGGCCCGATCACGTGCGATCTCGCGAATGACATTATTTTTAAGGGGATTCGCGTCTACGGCATTACAGGCCGCCGACTCTTCAAAACCTGGTATCGCTTGACCGGTCTCTTTCAGGCCGGACTCAATATTAAGCCGGTGATTACCCATACGTTTCCCCTGAAAGACTTCGCGCGGGGGTTCGAGTTGATCAATTCCGGCCAGTGCGGGAAGGTGGTCTTGATTCCGTGAGGGGTGAGGCGTCAGGCGTAAGGTGATAGGAAACTAGCGCTTCGTCCTTGCCGTCTTCTCACGCCTTACGTTTCACGCCTCACGAAAAAGATGGCCTACCACTCACTCAAAAAAACTGTTTCAGAGCGACTCGCTGAAATCCGCGCAGCAGGCCTCTACAAATCTGAGCGGCAGATCCTCGGTCCGCAGGGGGCCGAGATTCGCGTGGCGCAAGGTGAGGTCCTCAATCTCTGTGCCAACAACTATCTGGGGCTTGCCAACCACCCTGACATCAGACAGGCTGCCGCAGTCGGACTGCAAGAGCATGGCTACGGAATGGCCTCCGTTCGGTTCATCTGCGGCACGCAGGATCTCCACACACAACTCGAACAGGCGATCAGCACCTTCCTGGGCACCGAGGACACGATTCTCTATAGTTCCTGCTTCGACGCCAACGGCGGACTCTTTGAAGCGCTCCTCGGCGAGCAAGACGCCGTCATCAGCGACGCCTTGAACCACGCCAGCCTGATCGATGGCATCCGGCTTTGCAAGGCCACCAGGCTCCGTTATGCGCACTCCGATATGGCAGACCTGGAAGCCAAGCTGCGCGGCGCGACAGCCTATCGCCTTCGCCTGATCGCGACGGACGGGGTCTTCTCCATGGATGGCGATCTCGCGAGACTGGATCGGATCGTCGAGCTGGCGGATCGGTATGATGCAGCGGTGATCGTAGACGACAGTCACGCGACCGGTGTGCTCGGACGCAACGGGCGCGGCACGCCGGACCATTTCGGCGTCGCGGATCGGATCGAGATCATCACCAGCACGCTGGGAAAAACATTGGGCGGCGCGGCAGGCGGGTTTACGTCCGGACGAAAGGAAATCGTCGAGCTGTTGCGGCAGCGGTCGCGGCCCTACCTGTTTTCGAATTCACTCCCCCCGGTCATCGCCGCGGCGGCTCGACGGGCCGTGATCCTCGTGGCCCAAGGCGATCAATTACGGGCCAGGCTGCGTGAGAACGCAGCCTTCTTCCGCGCGCAACTCACCGCCCTCGGATTCCGGCTCATACCCGGCGAGCATCCCATCATCCCGATCATGTTGGGTGACGCCTCGCTCGCCACCAAAATGGCAGAACGGCTTTTAGAGGAAGGGATCTATGTCGTGGGGTTCAGTTACCCGGTTGTGCCGGAAGGTCAGGCACGGATTCGTGTACAGATGTCGGCAGCCCACACTCACGAACAGCTTGTGCGAGCCAGCGCCGCCTTCGCCACAGTCGGTCGGGAACTGGGTGTCATCCTATAAAAATGTTTGTTTGGTCTGTCTGGTCTATTTGGTTTATCTGGTTTCTCTCGTTCAAAACCAAACAAACCAGACCAACAAGATGAACTAAACGAACCGGGCTTCGCTTACTCCCGAATCGCCTTTGCACGCGTCTGCAGATAGGCGTTGCGCACGGCGGTATAGAGATCCAACGTCGCCTCTTCGACCCCCTGGTACTTTTCGAGATTCCGAGACCGTTCATTCACGATCTCTCCCACGCGACTCCCCGTCTGAATCAGGCTGGACGTCATCCGATTCGGGTGGGAGATGACGGAGGGCACGTTGTTGACCTCAATGATCGGCGCCACCAGCCAGTTGATCGGATTGAGAAACACGTCACCGACATATCCAAAAAAATCACGAACGGTGAAGGGCGGGAGCAGCGGCAACACGAGATAGGGGCCTGGTTTGACGCCATAGAATCCAAGCGTCTGTCCCATGTCTTCATCCGATGTGACGAGGTCGACATGTTTCGCGAGGTCGAAGAACCCGCCCAATCCTACCGTGCTATTGATCAGGAACCGCCCTACTTCGATGCCGGCACCTTTGATCTTGCCCTGAAACACATTGTTCAAAAAGCGGGGAGCGAACCGGAGATTGGAAAAAATGTTGCTGATGCCGACTTGGACCAGGTCGGGCATGACGAAATCATATCCCTTCGCCACAGGCTTGAGCACGAAGCGATCCACCTGCCGATTGAACTCGAAAATGCTCGTATTCATCGGTTCCCAGGGATCATACTCCTCACCGGCTCCCTCATAGGCCATAGCAAAAGGATCAAGCGGTTCGTCCGATTGAGTCTCAGGCGGCGACGAGGGAGGCGGCGCCAGAGTCTGGTCCTCGACTGGACTCGCCTCACTCAACCCCTGTGGCTGCACTGTACCGGTTTTCCCTGCACAGCCAGTGGCAAGCATCATCGCGACACCCAGCAGACTGAACGCCAGCAGACGAAAGGGAATCATCACCCCGGCCTCCTTCACCCGCATTATTCATGAACGCTTCTGCGGCAATCGCCGATCCCTGACTCAAGCGAGACGGGCGAGACTGGCGGGAAAAGCGCGACTCGAAGTTCCCACCCATCTTGCCCGTCTCGCCTTTCCCGCTCTTCGCGCATCGCTCGCGTTTCACCTGTCCCGCTCTTCTCGCGAGTCTCGCGCAAATTCAGCCGACGCGCACTGTACCAAATGTCGAGGCAATCTCCAATCAATTCTTTTGAAATCATAACGTGGAGCGCGACTCGCGAGACGCGCGAGAGAGGCGGAAATAGCATGACCAACGAGGGTTCGAGGTACGAAGTTCGATGTTTTCAGAACTTCGAACCCCGAACTTTGAACTTAGGATTTCGCCCTTCGCAAGGCCGCAGCTCCGAGGCTGACCCCTCGGTTCACGGTTCACGGTTCACGGTTCTTGGGAGCGAAGCGAGAACGCCGTCTGAACAAACTCGGCCCATCGTCGGAAATAGGACGCGCCCCCGACCTGGTAGGTGTTGTTATGGTCGGCGCCCTCGATGACATAGAAGGATTTGGGTGGCTTGGCTATCTCAAAGACCTGCCGACCCAATTCGAGCGGGATGATGTCGTCTTTGCCGCCGTGAATGATCAGCTTCGGCAGCGAGAGCTGCGGAAGGCGATTGACCAATTTGAAGTCTGCCCCAAGCAGCCAATGGACCGGCACTCCACCGTAATGGAACTTGGCCACCGCTTCGATCGACGGAAACGCCGATTCCAGAATCAGCCCCGCGGCAGGCTTCTGCGCAGCAAGTTCTCCCGCCACAGCTGCGCCGAGCGAGCGCCCGAAGATAATAATACGCTCGGGACGAATCATCCTGGTTCGCGTGAGATAATCGTGCGCCCCGAGCGCATCCTGATAGAGCCCCTCTTCCGACGGTCGCCCCTGGCTCCGACCATAGCCACGATAGTCGAAAATAAAGACAGACAATCCGATCCGGTAGAGTTCGCGCAGATTCTCCAGCCGGTTGATGATATTGCCCGCATTTCCATGACACCAGAGTATGACCGGACGATCAGCCTGCGCCTCAACGTACCAACCAAACAACCGCGCTCCATCAGCAGCCTGAAACCAGACCTCTTCGAGCGGTAATCCGGTGAGCCGAGCCCAGTCTCGATCTTGCCAGGGCGCGGGATGGTAGACGAAGAATTGGTCAAGGATACTGATAGTAGCCTCTTAGGAGAATCTCAGTGATTCTTTTGACTGCAAAATAACCGCGCGGTTTGGGGCCGGCCGCTGTTTCGTCCATGTCGAATCCATGCCACGCAAACTCGGCTCATAGCAGCTAGGAGCCTGTCCGAGTAATCGGTTTCGCAAAATCTCTACGTACATAATTGGCGCAGGATCGACGATCGCACTTCGGTGAGGGGTTCAGATACCCCTGAAATTGGCATATTCTTGAATACTCGGACAGGCTCCTAGTCATCGAGAATGAGGTTGGGTATACTTCGCGCTGACAACTGCGAGTGAGGGGCCACTGCTGTAAAAAGTACTCAAACCACAATGATCTGTCAATGTGACGTCGTCGTCTCAATGAGTTGCTCCTGGAAATCGAAGTATTTTGGCATCAGGATAGGAACGGGAGTCCCCCTAAATGCAGTCGCCCCTGTTCTTCCTTCTGAGTTTCCTTCTATACCCACGTCGGCGGAAAATGACTTCAGCTCAAACTCAATGGCTCGTGTGAGTGAAGATCGTCAGCGATCAGGCTGGAAAGGATGATCTCAAATCTGTTGGTCCTACTCTCACAGATTGGTGTCATTCTGATCCTGGCACGGCTGGTCGGCTGGGGACTTCGGACATTACATCAGCCTCAGGTGATGGGAGAAATCGTCGCTGGCATCCTCCTAGGGCCATCGCTCCTTGGCTGGCTTGCTCCCGACGTTTCGATTGCCCTTTTCCCGTCCGACAGTCTCGGGCCGCTGAACGCACTTGGCCAGGTAGGGGTCATACTGTTCATTTTTTTGGTCGGCCTGAAGCTCGACCTCGCGAACGTGTGGGCACGCGGGCGGGCGGTTTTGGTGATCGCTCACGCGAGCATGGCTGTGCCGCTGATTCTCGGAACGGGGCTCGCCATTTACCTCTACCCCTCCCTCTC
This sequence comes from Nitrospira sp., assembly GCA_005239475.1. GTDB lineage: Bacteria > Nitrospirota > Nitrospiria > Nitrospirales > Nitrospiraceae > Palsa-1315. The sequence continues at coordinate 6,816 of SPAX01000169.1, forward strand.
GGATACGGGCGTGACGCCGACTGTGTTCGCCTTGTTCACCGGGGTCGCCATGGGTGTCACCGCCTTGCCGGTCCTGGCTCGCATTCTGGAGGAGAGTAGATTGTCCGGGACCCCCATCGGAACCGTAGCCCTGGCAACTGCCGCGCTGAAAGACGTGATGGCCTGGTGTCTTCTTGCCGGAGTCATGGCATTAAACACACACACCGTTGTACCGGGGCCGTTGGTTCTCACGCTCATCGCAACAGGCCTCTTCGTGTTCGTGATGTTGAGCCTCGTCCCTCGCGCCTTTCACCATCTGGAAGTGAGGCATCGACATTGCGGTCGTCTCACAAATGACATGTTGGCCCTCATACTCCTTACCCTGGTCGGATCTGCATGGATAACCGAATGGCTCGGGGTCCACGCGCTATTCGGAGCGTTTCTGGCCGGCGTGGCCCTACCAAAAGGGCCGGACTTTGTGTCCGAAGTGTCAGCCAAGCTTGAGGGTGTCACCACAGCCATCCTCCTTCCCATTTTCTTTGCCTCCATCGGACTGCGGACCAGTTTTGGCCTGATCCATGGAACGAACCTGTGGATCTATTTTGGTCTCATCTTGTTGGTGGCCGTGGTCGGGATGGGGGGTGGAACGACTCTCGCCGCTCGCTACACCGGCATGTCCTGGGCAGAATCAACCACGATCGGAATCCTGATGAATACACGTGGCCTGATGGAAATCGTCATCCTCACCATCGGCCGTGACATCGGCGTGATCTCGTCAACCATGTTCGCGATGATGCTCCTCATGGCATTAGCCACCACGTGCATGACCACACCCCTGCTGCGGTGGTGCCGTCCAAATCAGATCCAACAGCCTGCGACATCTCAACTCGAGCTGCCGGATAGCTTCAAGAAATCTTAATTGAAATGGGCTATTGAACACACCCTTGGTCGAAGCCTTCCTCTGATGGCCTTCCCTGACTCCGCCCGTAGCCGTGATAGTTGAAGATGAAGACGGACATTCCGATCCGCCTGCGCCTCAGCGTACCAACCGAACAACCGAGCCCCATCGGCAGCCTGAAACCAAACCTCTTCCAGAGGCAATCCGGTGAGCCGAGCCCAGTCTCGATCTTGCCAGGGCTCGGGATGATGGACTGAGAATTGATCGAGTAGGCTCATCATGTTTCTGGTGGAGCATTTTCGATGTTCGCGAAGCGACCAATAGAATATGACAGGGATGGCAGGTGCTAACGATACCGACTATCGAAGTTTTTGGTCGATTTTCTCCCCAGCCTTTTTGAATCCTTCTGCTGTCTTCGTGGCCGCCTTTTTTAACTTCTGCTCAATTTTTTCCCCAATATGCTTTTCCTCGATCTTCTTTGCTGCCTTGGAGAATCCTTGTTCGATTTTGTTCCCGACTTTCTTGGCAGTACCCTCGATCCGTTCGACCACCGTGCGGTTGTCGGTTGGCTCGCTCTCGGCCAATGCTATGGAACCTGAAATGACCCAGATTGGCAGAAGCAGCCAGACTACCTTCCGTATTTGTCGTTGCAATTGCATCGCCTACCTCCAACCTTATGGAAAGCATACCACGAACTGGCTAGCCTGTTCCGATGGTTCGCAGGCTACCTATCGATTGTCAAGCCGATGGATCATATTGCCTGCATTGCCATAACACCAAGGGAGCGCGACATTCGTCACTGAAGATTCGGCATACCGCCCAAAGAGGCGCGCCCCAACAGCAGCCTAAAGCCACACATCCCATGCGGCAACCCGTTAAGCCAAGCTCAATCTAG
>SPAX01000017.1 GCA_005239475.1 Nitrospira sp.
TGCGCGATGAGCGGGATCCGAAGTTCTGAGTTCTGAGTTCTGAGTTCTGGGTTCGCAGTTCCGGACACTTCAGCCTTCAGACCGCCTCACCCGATCCGTCCGTCTCGCGCGGCTATTGTCCCGATGGTTTTCCCGCCGCCTGCTCCGGTAGACTGAGCCGACCGATCAGTAAGACAGAGGTACGGTGACGATGGATTGTGTGTTGTTGCGGCATGGTATTGCGGTGGAGCGTGATGAATGGGAAGGGCCGGATGCGGATCGTCCTCTGACTGAGCGCGGGGCGAAGCGCGTGGCGCAGGTGGCGGCTGGGTTGAAGTGGCTCGACGTGCAGCCGACGCATGTCTTGTCGAGTCCCTTGCTCCGGGCGATCGAGACGGCGAAGATTGCGCACCGCTCGCTGCGAGCCCGCTCGGCGGTGCAAATCGTCGATGAACTCTTGCCGGATGCGCCTCCCGATCGGCTCCTAGCGATTCTTCAGGATCTGCCGCCGAAGTCCTGTGTGCTCTGTATCGGTCATGAACCGCAGTTGGGCATGGTAGCAAGTGTTCTCCTGTCCGGACGGGTCTCCGGATCGTTCCCTCTGAAAAAAGCCGGGGCCTGTCTGATCGAACTGTCGATTCCTGCGAAGCCAGGTCGAGGCGTCCTTCATTGGTGGTTGCCCCCCGACCAGTTGCGGGCTATCGGGAAACGGAAAGGCCACGGTTCATCTGGTTGATCTGGTTTGTCTCGTCCATCTGGTTAGTTTCGTTCAACCAAACAAACAAGACAAACCAGAGAGACCAGACAACGATCTTCTTACGCCGGCTGAATGGTGCGGTCGGAGGGCAGCTCCGGGCTTCGCAGGGGTGTGGTGAGCAGCGGCTGAATCTTGCTGCGCAGTGCGTCCTGAATCTCATCCGGCGATTTTCTGGCATCGATTACTTCGAAGTGAAACTCTTCCGCCATTTTGTCGAACTCCTCGATCAGGAGTGACTGGTACTTCTTAAAGCTATCGTAGAGATCGCTGCCAAGACGAAGATCCATTCCTGATTCCCAGAAGTTCATTCCTTTGGTTTCGATGACGCGCAGCACGAGTGTTTCGATGTCGATGCGCAAGTAGCAGACGAGATCTGGGACTAAGGCAAAGCCGAAGACGTCTCGCACCCACTGGCGGTTCCCGCTGCGCACATAATCGCGCGCGAGGGCCGTATAGATATACCGGTCGGCCAGGACGATGAAGCCAGAGCGAAGCGCGGGGATGACTTCGTGTTCTAAGCGATCCGCAAAGTCGGTGGCGTAGAGCAGGCTGAACGACCACCGGTCGAGAATGTTGCCTTCTTTCGCCATTTCGATCGTCTTCGACATGAGATTGGAACGGGTCCAGCCAGTGGTGAGCACGCCATAGCCCTGCACCTCCAGCCACTCCTGCAACATCTCGATGTGCGTAGAGCGGCCGACACCGTCGGTGCCTTCGATGGCGATGAGTTTCCCTTTGAGGTCACTCGGATTTAGGTTCGTCAAACCGTCGCCAAAATACCGTGCGTCGACCATGGGTACCCCGTCTTGGTTTGTAATCTTTGAGCGCCTCTCCCACGAGCCGGCGCATGTCGTTCTGCTGGGCTTCGATTTCCTTCGTCGCATCCATCGTGATGAGCTGATACTCATCGACGATTTTCTCGTACTGGGCCAGGATACGTGATTGGAAGATGCGGAAGCTTTCGGTCACGTCGGGGCTCAGGTTCATGTCCATGCCGGCTTCGTAGAACTTGAATTGTCCGCGTGTGCCTCCGAGGAGCCGGGAGATGGCCACCTCGATCGGTACCTTGAAGTAGAAGGCCATGTCCGGTGTGATGGCGAAGCTGTAGAGCTTGCGAATCCATTCAGGCGACACGCCGCGGACCACGTCACGCGCGAAGGCGGTATACATGTAGCGGTCGGCCAAGACGATCATGCCGGCTTTGAGCGGGGGTAAAATTTCATGATAGAGGCGGCTGGCAAAGTCGGTTGCGTGCAGCAAGCTGAACGTCGTCGGCGTCAGGCTCTTATTCTTTTTCCCCCGTTTGGTCGTGTCTTTGACCAGCTCCGAGGAGTTCCACTCGGTGAAGAAGACGCGATGGCCTTTGGACTCCAGCCACTTGTGCAGCAACAGCAGTTGCGTGCTCTTGCCGGATCCGTCGATGCCTTCGACGGTAATCAGTTTCCCTGGGTAGGGGTGGGGAGGCTTGGGTAGCGGGGATTGCTCGCTCATGCGGGATCGTCCTGCGCGATGACGGAAAATTTTACGCGGCGGCGGAACACGCGTTCAAAGAGATCCGCCCGGCCTGCGGCGGCCCAGGTTTCCAACTCTGCATCGCCCGTCACGTGCAGGCTAATAGTAATGGTGGCGCCGAGCCTCACAGCGAGGGTGCGGACGACCGAAAAATGCGTTCGATCCAGGCCATCGGCGATCCGAAGCAGCGCGGACAGGATCCGCACGATTCGTTTGTATTTGGGGGAGAGGGCGCCGTATCCCTCGTGCTTCAGTTGCGGGACTGCGCGCCGGTGGTAGCGTGCGACGTTCGCGACCAGCTGAATCTCTTCGCCGGATAATCCCCCGACCTCGCTATTGGTGATCAGATAGTAGGCGTGTTTGTGGTGTTGGCGCTCGTTGATGAGGTAGCCGACGTCATGCAGAATCGCGGCGTATTCTAGCCAGTTCCGTTCGGTGGGCCCCAAACGATGGAGACGTGTCGTCTGGTCGAAGAGGCGCAGGGCCAGGCCGGCGACATGAAGGCTATGGACTTCCGGGGCCTGACAGCGACGGGCCAGCGCGATGACGTTGCGCCGCCGCAAGTCGGGAATTTCCGCTTCCGCTTTGAGTCGTTCACGGTGGCGCTGGATAAAGTCGTAGATGATACCTTCACGAATGGCCTTGTCACATAGGATCAGTTCGTCTCTTTCCGAGAGTTCCATCAACCGGCGAAGGACCACCGTGGCGGGAAACAGGGTATCGACGCGTTTGGGATCTAATCCGGGGATCGTCAGCCTGGCTTTGATGGTGGATTGACGGAGCTCCTGCTCGATTTCTTTGACGTCTTTCAGTGAAATCGTGGCGAGATTGATTTGGGGGAGCGGGCGATTCGTTCGGCGCAAATGAATGATTTCTGCCAAGTTGCCTGCCATGCCGGAGGTGGCGATCAGGGAATCGAATCGCTTCGTCTTGAATGAATCGAGCGCGCCCTGCAACTGGGCCGTCACGATGTCTTCGAGTGAGCGAAGCATCCCCTCGGAAGGGGGCGTGCGCTTGAGGAATTCATCTGCCAGTCGGATGGCGCCCAGCTTCAGGCTCTTCGCGTGGAGGAGCTGGTCACGATTCCCGACCATCAGTTCGACTGATCCACCGCCGACATCTACCGAGAGCGTCGGCTGTTCTGTCATGGGTACGTTATTTTTGACGCCCAGGAAAATCAGCCTGGCCTCTTCGGTGCCGCTGATGACGCGGATGGCCAGTCCCGTCTGCTCGGCCACGAGATCGATAAAGTCTCCCCCGTTTTTCGCTTCGCGGACGGCACTGGTGGCGACGGCGATGATGCGATCGTAGCCCTTGTTCTTGGCCAGGGTGACGAGATTGCGAATGACGTCGAGTCCACGTGTGATCGCCTCGTCGGAGAGGCGGTGGGTCGCAAAGGCGCCGTTTCCGAGTCGCGTCATGTCTTTGAAGCGATCGAGAATCTTGTAACCCGCATCCGGCTGGATCTCAGCCAGCACCATATGGATGGAGTTCGTTCCGATATCGATAACGGCAATCTTAGACATACAATAGTAATGTACTATCAGGTACTTATGATTGATACCGCATTTGATTCATGAGATTAATCACTTGCTCATGCGCGTGAAGCGTCGTTCGTGAAGCGTGAAGCGCAGGACAGACTGAGTGTGGCACAACAGGAGCACCCTCCCGCAGGATAGCCGAGCGAGACGGGCGAAACTCGACGTTCGAAGTTCTGGGTTCGAAGTTCCGAAAACCTCGAACTTCGGACCTCGAACCGTCGTCCGTCTCACATGTCACGCCTTTCCCGCAAGTCTCGCGCGTCACGCGCCACGGTGCGTGGCGCTGGCGGACTTTTTCAGCATTCTGCTAGAAACCATAATGAAAGGACCTAGGCCTGTCAAGATCAGCAGGGTTAATTCTCGGTGACATTCGAGTAGGCTGCTCTCTTGCGGGAAGTCGTGATACTCTCGCCTTTCTTGTTTATTTGGTTTGTTTGGTTTGTCTTGTTTATGTGGTGGAAGAAGATAATCAGATAAACAAAACAAACCAGAAAGACCAGATGGACCAGACAGACTAGATAGACCAGACAAACCAGATGAACCAGAGAGACCAGATGGCTGTTGTTGTGACCGGTGCCTCGACCGGCATTGGTGCGGCTTGCGCACTCGATTGTGTCAGCCGCGGGATGACGGTGTTTGCCGGCGTGCGCGATCCTCTGGCAGGGGAGGCGCTTGCCGCGAAGGGTGGTTCGTCACTCATTCCCATTACGCTCGACGTCACTGATGAGCCGTCGATCGCGCGATCCGTCGAGGTGGTGCAACGGGTTGTGGGCGAGGGGGGCCTTGGCGGGCTCGTCAATAATGCCGGGATTGCCATCGGGAGTCCCCTCGAAGTGATTTCCCTGTCGCAACTCCGGAAACAGTTTGAGGTCAATGTGATCGGGCAGATCGCTGTCACGCAGGCGTTTCTCCCGTTGCTGCGCCGTGGCCGCGGTCGAATCGTGAACATGGGATCGATTGCCGGACGCGGTACAATTCCATTGTTGGGGCCCTATTCTGCATCGAAGTATGCGTTGGAGGCCNTAACAGATGCGTTGAGAATGGAACTGCAGCCCTGGGGGATTCAGGTTTCGATTATCGAACCGGGGGCGATCGCAACGCCGATTTGGGAGAAATCAGCCAAGGCGGCAGGANACCTCGAAGCGTTGGCTAGCGAAGAGGCNAAGGCCCTCTATGGCGAAGCGGTGATCCGAATTCGTGAANNGATCGCCCAAGCGGCGCAGCGAGCGATTCCGCCGGAAGCGGTGGTTCGAGCGGTGCATCATGCGTTGACGGCNGCNNNNCCTNANACCCGCTATCTCGTGGGCACGGACGCCAAGCTGCGTGCGTGGATGGTGAAGTGGTTGCCGGATCGAGTTCAGGACAGGCTGCTGGCGTGGGCTCTGAAATATCCGCGCGAAGGATANGNAGACNCNNGNTTNTNTNGTTTGTTTGGTTTGTCTTGTTTATTTGGTTGAACGAAACAAACCAGATAAACCAAATCAACCAAACAAACCAGAGNAACCAGNTNAGCCGACCAGATCGGGGTTGAGCCGATTCATCGGCTTGATCGAGAGGGCTTTGATTTCGTTGAAGATGATCGTGCGTCCTGCCTGGCGATGNCGCGAGAAGACTCCTTCCACAATCACCTGGTCGCCTTCCCGAACTTCGATCTGACCGAGACTGATGACTTTCAGTGTGCCGGCCGGATCCTTCAAGAGAAACCCATAGGCCGGCTGACCTTCCCGATTCGTCGCGAGTTGGACGTTGGTGACCTGACCGGTGACCACCACTTCTTGGCGGTCATACTGCTCGGGATGGGTGAGGAGCTCGGTGATCTCCAGAAGACCGGATGCGTGAACACACAACGGTACAGCGATGAAGACGAGTAGGGAGAGTAAAAGAATCAGGACGTGTCCGGTTCGGTGATGCTGACGCGGTGGCTGGATACTGAATGGTCTGGCCATAATGTGAATGTATTATACCTCACCGGGGACAAAGCACAATGATGGATGCCTAATTCAAGCGAGACGGGCGCAGAGAGCAAAGAGGTTCTGAGTTTTGAGTTCTGATTTCTGAGTTAGAGGCGGATCGGGACGGGCGCGGTTCGTAGTTTTGAGTTTTGAGTTCTGAGTTCCGGGAACTTCGGACCTCGAACCCTCGCCTTTCCCGCTCGTCTCGCCTTTTTTATCCGCCTCTAACTCAGATCCCAGAACTTAGAACTCAGAACTCAGAACTTCTTCGCCCGTCTCGCTTCGCAGGCTACCACTTATCGGAGGCTCTGCCGCTTGCATCTTCCCCTCTCATGCTGTTGAGGATCTGAGCCTGCATTTCGCTCAACTCCTTCACGGGAGGTTCAGCAGGGGCTTCAAGCGCTCCCGCTTCTAGCTTTGGTATGGGCGCGGTCCGCTTGAGTAATTCTTCATCCACTATCTCGGGAGAGCGGTCCATGTCGTTGAGGATGGTGGTGAGTCGATGCAGCCCAAACAAGTTCCTGGTGATTTCTGAATGCATGGCATTGGAGCTGGCTCCGAAGACGAGCGAGGTCCAGAATTTGACTTCGACCTCCTCGGCCAGGTTGCCCCAGACCATGGCGGTCAGTTTGTCGATGAGCGCGGACTCTGTCTTTTCCAGCCCGTCGTAGGTCGAGGGCGAACGTTCGATGCGCTGCTCCGCGAGCACCACGAAGGTTTCCTTCCACAAATCCAATGGCGTGGTCGCCGAGGGTGCCGCGCTGATTTGTAACGTGGCCTGGAGGGCGTGCAGATAGTGCGCGAGATACTTCACCTTGCGGGCGGCGAGACTGCTGGCGGGAATGCCCCACACATGTCCGATTTCGTGATCTTGTAGCGGCGCAGAGATCGCGCTCTGCCGCTCACGGTCCGCCAGGTCGAGTCGTTTGCGATATTTCTCGGCCATGCGGAGTTGGGTCTGGAACTCGATGCTGAGCCGTTGTTGCTGATAGTCCGGAGCCGTAATCTCATCGGCATCCCAACGCTGGTCCAGCAGGCGGATGGCCGGCTTGGGCAGCACGGTTCTCGCGGATGCGCGCAAGGCGTCAAGCGCGTCAGCAGAGACGGAGAAACGCTCGGTCAGGAGGGTGCTGGCACGGTCGGCGAAGGCCTCACGAAGCTGCGCGAGTCTCCGAAGACTGTCGCATTGCAGCCACGTCCGCTCCCGCTTGAGCCGCACCTGTCGGCGGTATTGGTCGCGCCGCTCCGTGACAACTTTAATCGATTCCTTAGTCATGGTGGTGTTGGTGGGCTTAGTCCCGGCGACGCAGCGGGGATCCGGTCGATCGGCCACGATGTAGAGAATTTCTTCGTCCGTCACGTCGAAGTACTGGAGCAGAATCAGTCGAAGCATGATCCGCCCTTGCATGGGCATGGCATCGATGACGGATTGTATCGTCTCAACGGTTAGGAGTGATACTGGTGAGGCGATTGTAGTCATTGGGCTAGCCCGCATTATTCATGACGGTTTGTCGCGAAATTGCACCAACAGGCCAGGCGAGAGGCACGGGGCTAGGGGCTAGAGGGAAGAGCCGTGTTTCCGGCCGGAAGTCTTCGCCACTTACCTCTGGCCCCTTGCCTCTCGCCAGAACGCGCGCAATTGTAGCAGAAGTGTTCATGAATAATGCGGGCTATGCAGTGCCGGAATGACGTGACTCCAGATAGAGGGCCACGTATTCGCGAATTTCTTGAATGGACCCGCTCACGAACATGTCCCGTGGAATTTCCACGCGCGTGAGCGTGGCCGGGTCTACCCCTCGTTCTATCGCGTAATCTTCGTCGATGTACAAGCTCAACGATCCGTCGGGAAAACGGATTGCGTAGAGTGCATTATTGTCAGCCATGGACCCTGTCGATGCGACGATGTTCACGCGAGATGGGCGCGACTGGCGGGAAAAGCGCGACACGAAGTCGCTGGTTCGAAGTTCCGAAAACCTCAAACTTCGGATCTCGAACCGTCGTCCGTCTCACCCGTCCCGCTCTTCGCGCTTGTCGCGCATGTCTCGCTTGAATGCGGTGTCAGCCGCCGAGCGTGTCGAGCGTTTCCTTGAGGCTCTTGCGGATGCAGGTGAAAATCGGCGTATCGCGCAGCGTGTAGCGGGAGCCTTCGGTTTCGCGGAGCGCCATCACGAGATCCAGGAAGTCTTCCGGCTTATCGCTTTCAAACGCCACCACCCATTCCTGGTCATCCAACCCGAATGAATAGCTCGTGTTCAGCTTTACCGAGGGGAAGCGATGGCCGACTTCGATGTGCTCGTCCATCATGCCTTGCCGCGCCGCCTTCGTAAGCAGGAACCACTCACGCGTCTTCAGAAACGGGTAGACGAAAATATACTTGGCTTTTCCGGGAACNACGGTCAGCCGTTTGCTCTCTTGATTTTCGTGGGTGTGATGATCCACATAGACCGAGCGCTTGGTGATCGAGAGATAGGAGTAGGGCGTGGTCAGGTACTGCCCCAACCCCGAGGCCATGATCTTCGTCGTCATATCCTGGAATAGTTCCATCTCGTAGCTGATCCGCCACAGCATGATGTCGCAATCGCCCCTGATCCCGACCGAGGAGTAGGCCACCACGAGGACCTTGCCGGTATAGTCCTCGACCGCACGTATGAATTCTTGCTTGCCTTTGGTGCGCTCACTCTCNGGGAGGCGCCGCCAGGCCGGGTCGACTTTATAGAAGGCGAAGTTCACATATTGGCGTTTAGGTGCTTGGGGCGCTGGGGTTTGTTCAGGGGTCGACATCGAAACTCCTCCGTATAACGTCTTGAAAAGGCGTACTAAGTGGCGGTTGAGTTGTTTATCATTTCATCTTTGCTGTTGTCAACCTCGAAGCGGGGCTGGGCCGTTCGTTGACAGGAGAAGAGTGATCTGGTACTGGCATGCCCATGCGGGCTGCACCGGTCCATCGGTTGAGGCGCATGTTGCTGTGTGTGGGCGTTGTTGCGCTGAGTTCTCTCCCTCATGTGTCGGCCCATGCTATCGACGTGTATCCCACCGCGGAGCAGATTCAGACTGCGCTCGATCAGGGGGAAGAGGCGGCGCAGAAGGGGATGTCGCCGGATAGTTTCTATGTACGGTTCGGAGTGACAGACGAGGTCAATCCCAAGGGATTTTTGATCACAAAAACAAGCGCCCTATCGGTCATGGCCACACATATGGCTTTGCGGGGATTGCAGCCCAGTAAAGCCGATGTGATCCAGGTGCTGGAAGACAAGACGATGCTCATCAGCACCGTCATCTTCGGGAATGTCCGTAACTTCGCGGTGGGCAGTTACATGGTGCTCGATCAGGGCGGGAAGACGATCAAGCCGGTGACGGTGCGATTCGATGCACAAGCCGACCGCAGCGTCGTTTGGCCGGGGAGTCCTCGGTTCAAGGCGAAGGTCGTGGCGTCGTTCAACTATGCCGACTTCGATCCGAAGGCCAAGACGACCATTACGGTGTATCCAGCGACTGGAGGAGAGTCGATCTTCTCCATAAATTTTGGCGAGATTCATTAGCATAAGAAGATCGTTATTTGGTTAATTTGGTTTGTCTTGTTTGGTTTGTTGATTGAACGAAACTAACAACCAGATGAACCAGACAAACCAAAGAGACCAGATGAACCAGAGAGACGCAGAAACTATCGCCATTGGCACTGAACTGTTGATCGGGGGCCGATCCGATTCCAATTCTCTCTTCCTCGCCGACGAACTCGGCAAGCTTGGGATCGCAGTTCGATTCAAATCGGTCGTTGGTGATAAACGAGTGGATATTGTCACGGCTCTTCACACAGCTGTGAGGCGAGCTCACGTGATCGTCATGACCGGCGGACTCGGCCCGACCGTGGACGATTGCACGAGAGAGGCGGTAGCCTGCGCGACCGGACACCGCCTCGGTCGTCGCAAGGAAGCGTTGGAGGGTATGACGGCCCGACTCGCGCAATGGGGTCGCACGCCAAACACAGCGCAGTTGCGCCAGGCCATGATTCCGTCCGGTGCCACGGTGCTGAAGAATCCGGTCGGTTCTGCGCCGGGGTTTTGCCTGTCCTGGAAGAAGGCGTTGATCATCTCGTTGCCCGGCGTGCCGCGGGAAATGGAAGAGATGATGCGGCAGGAAGTCTTGCCCTTGCTGTGCGCCGCACGTGAATCGTCAGGCCGGCTTCCCCCAGCGCCGATCGTTCGCCAGGTGTTTCATACGTTCGGCCTGGCCGAGGCGGACGTTGATGCCAAGCTACACGGGCTCATTCCGAAAGGAATGCCGATCGACCTGGGGCTGCTGGCATCGCCCATGGGCGTGCTGGTCTCGCTGACGATGAAGGGGAACCAATCTGCCCGGGAGAAGAATCGTGCTCTGCTGCAGAAGCTGGCGAACGACGCCCGCTCACGACTCAGCGATTGGCTCTTCGCTGAGGGGCGCGACACGATGGAAGAGGTCGTTGGGCGAGAACTGGTGCAACGAGGGTTGACCCTCGCGGTGGCGGAATCCTGTACCGGCGGGTTGATCGGTCATCGGCTCACACAGGTGGCTGGTTCATCCGCCTACGTGGATCGTGCCGCCGTGTGCTACAGCAATCGGGCGAAGACGGAGATGCTGGGCGTGCCGGCGGAACTGATTGCCCGAGAGGGCGCGGTGAGCAAGAAGGTCGCAGCGGCGATGGCCTGCGGCATTCGAGAGCGCGCCAATGTGTCGGTGGGACTCAGCGTCACCGGCATTGCCGGGCCAGACGGTGGAACCGAGACGAAGCCGGTCGGGTTGGTCTATATCGGGTTGGATGATGGAACCGGCCGGCCGGTCACACAGGAATTCCGGTTTCACGGCGACCGGAATGTCATCAAACAACGGTCATCACAAGCCGCATTGGATTTCCTGCGCCGCTGGTTGCTCGATAAGGCCTAGCCCGCATTGTTCATGAACACTTCTGCTGCAATCGCCGATCCGCTGCTACGACGAGCCTTCGGCCGGCGGGCTCGCCGCTCGGACCCTCACCGTACTGCACGAGTACGCCTCAGGTCCTCCAGGCTCCGCGCACCGGTCTCGCGACGCGGCTCCGCGATTTCGCGACGAACCGTCATGAATAATGCGGGCTTGAAGTGATCCGGGCGTTCCTTGCCGTCGAACTATCTCACGAGCTGCGGGCCGAGCTTGCCACTGTCCAACAGGAGTTGAAGCATAGGATTGAGCCGGAGATGACGCGAGGCGCGCGCATCTCCTGGGCACAGCCGGCCTCGATTCATCTGACGCTCAAGTTCCTGGGCGACATGGATGAGCTGGTCATTGATCCGTTGCTGGTTGCGGTCGAACAGGCGATCGGAAGTCAGATAGCTGTGAACGTGCCGCTTGAACGACTCGGCGCCTTTCCCCACCCGCAAAGTCCGCGCGTGCTGTGGGTCGGGCCATCAGAGAATTGGGAGAAGGGAGCGGAGGCGCAGCGAATAGCGGAGATCCATGGCGCGATCGAACAGGCATGCGAAGGCGTACGGTTTCTCCGCGAGACAAGACCGTTCAGTCCTCATCTGACCTTGGCGCGAATCAAGGTGGGGGAACGGCACGTTGGAGTCGCATTGGCCAAGAGTTGCGTGCTGGATCGGCCGCGTTCATTAGGCGCGCTGGCGGTGGAGTCGGTCGTGTTGATGAAGAGTGAATTGAAGCCGACCGGTTCAGTCTATACGAAGCTGTGGGCCGTGCGGCTGCGGGGTTAATCGTTCGATGTGGTGGCTGGCGAGAAGTGACAGATCTCATCGGATAACGTTCGAAGTGCCACCGTCATGATGCGAAATGTGCGATCAAGGTTGGTCATTACCTCAAGCTCATTCTCTCCCCAAGCCCAAAACGACAACATGAGCTGCTGACCCCGCTGCAGTTTCGGCGGCCCTGGCAGGGTTGTAAATCTGACCGACAGGACCGTGGTGCCGATGGCACCCCATTCGAATGCTGGATCGATTCGTCTCAAGGCATGAGCGGTGGCGTTGGTCAACCAGTGAATCTGCTCGGGCGATGTATTCAATGCCAGGTCTCGGTAGAGGATCATAAGGCGGCCGGAACATTGCAGGCGCTTGGAGAACTGAGCACTGGTATTGGCTGTCGCACCGCTAAAGGCACAGTCATTGGACTCAAAGACCGACTCGGAGCCATTGAGCCACTCAAGAAGCCGATAGAAGGTTTCAGTTGCGGGGTAGGTGTTCCACTCCTGCAGATCCTCAAGCGCCGACCGGATGATGTCAGGTCTTGTGCGAAAATCGTAATACCTGTGTGTCGGATCTGATTCACCATCGATCCAAGGGTGAGACCGAGGGCTCAAGGAGCCGGGGTCGTTGTGTTCGTAAACCTTCATCTTCTATCCAACGCCATGAATTCTCAAGCCACGGGGTGATGGTCTCTCTGGTCTGTCCGGTTGATCTGGTCTATTTGGTCTGACTCGTTTATTTGGTTTGTTTAGTTTGTCTGGTTTCTCTGGGTCAAGCAACAAAACAAACCAGACAGACCAGATAAACCAGATGGACAGATAGACCAAATGAACAAGACAAGATGGCGGACTTTTTCAGCGTCCGGCTAGAGCGTGAACGTTTGACCCTCTTCGAGGACCTTTAAACCGGGGATATGTAATTCACGAAGCTCACGCAGGATCTGATCTGTGTATGGCGGTTTGAGATGGTAGGCATAGAGGGGTACTTGGTCATTCCGTAGTTTCCTCCATTCTTCGGCGAGGAGCGAGGGTGTGAGATGTTTGGTCTGTTTGGCCAAGTCCGCGAGCTCGTTGGGAAAGGAGGATTCGATGAAGGCCGCTTTGAGTTCCGGAATCGTCCGGCCCAGGCTCCAGATTTCTTCCGTCTCATAGGTGTCGCCGCTATAGAGCAACGCGGCCCGCCGATCCTTCACCACGTATCCCACGGTGGGCACCGTATGGTTGACCACAATCGGTATGACTTCGAGATGGCCGAGTGTGACCGGCTTACCAGGTTCGAGTACGAGTGCCTGCAAGATCGGACGCTTCCGATTCGGCAGCTCGAAAAAATTCGGGTATACGGTGTCGTTAAACACGTGGTCCCGTAACCCTTGAAGAACCGGTGCAGTCGCCGCCACGATCACCGGCTCATCGAACTTTTCGGCCAGGTTGTCAACCAGTGTCGGCAGGCTCTTGATGTGATCGAAATGGAGGTGGCTGAGGAGCACGAACCGAATGCGTCGTTGTTCGGCTAAGGTGAGTCGCGTTCCGATCGTGCCGGCATCCAGGAGCACGGAGCCGTCGATGAGGAATCCACAACTTTCCTGTCGTACCAACCCGGCTGTTCCGCCCACGAGCTGATCGGCTCCATGGCATCCCAATACATGTATGTGCATGTACGGACTCCGCTTCCAACGAGATGCTGCCGGCTGCCGATACTCTTGTTTACCTGGGGGAGGTCCCCGGCGGCCGAAGGGGTAAGTAGATATGAAACGTCGTCCCGACTCCTAGTTCACTCTCCACGGTGATCTTGCCATGGTGGGCATCCACCACGTCTTTCACAATCTTGGTGCCTAATCCCGTCCCGTCCCGCTTGCTGCTCTTGACGGCCAATGTAAAGAGTGAGTCGCGTATCTCCGGAGGCATGCCTTTGCCCGTATCCTCTACGGTCACATGGAGACCGACCCCGATCGGTTCTTCCTTGGCCGATACAGTAATTGTGCCCCCTGGTGGCACCTCAGGAATCGCATTGTTGATGAGATTATAGAGTGCGTTGAATAGCCGCCGCTCATCGGCCACGATGAGCGGCGTTCGACCGAGCCCGGAGGTATGAATCGAGATTCCCTTCTGGTCGGACCACCACTTCAGCGTGTCCGTCACTTCAATGATCACTTTGTCAAGCTGGCATGGCGCGAATTCCGGGGGGGTGCTGAGTCCCTTCACGCAATCGGCAATCTCCTTTACCCGGTCCTGAATCCGGCGCAAGGAGTTCTCCACCATCCCGACCACTTCGTTGCACCGTTCGAAACTTTCCTTGGCCTGCTTGTCCCCCCGCTTGAGGGCGTCTCCCAACAAGTCCTTGAGCTCGCATTCCATCAGTTGGGCCCCGACCACCACGGGCATCAGGAGATTCTTGATGTCGTGGCTGACATCACCGAGCAACCGCACCACCTCCGCCAGTTTCGCCTCTTGGTGGAGCCGGGCCTGTTCGATTGACGACGCCGTGATCGCGGAGACAATGCTCAGAATCGCGACATCATCGTCATCGAGCAGTCCTTCACGTTTATTCAGGACCTCGAGCACGCCGATGGGCTCGCCTTCCCAGCGCTTGAGCGCAATCGCAATCATGTCGTGGGTGGTGTGCGCGGTCAACTCATCGATCGCGGGACTGTGGCGAGGGTCATGCTTGACGTCGCGGACCACGAGGGGGACACCGGACTGAAAGACCGACCCTGCGATCCCCTCATCCCAAGGAATAGCAGTCCCGGTTTTCACGGGACTTTCACCGATGGAATGGCGAAAAATGAGTTGTTGTGAAACTGGATCTGCTAGAAGGATCGACCCGCTTTCCGCCTGTACCACGTCGAGTGCCGTACGGAGAGCTTTGGCCACCAGCTCATCCGGCGTCAAATGCTCGAACAGGGCTTCGCTAATCAGGCGTGCGGCTTCAAGCTCCCGATCTTTCCTGGCCCGTCGCCGGTCATCTTCTCGGCGCGGAGCCGCACGTCGTTTGTTCGGTACGACTTGCTCTGTCAATTGGTCACCCCGCTGACCTACCGGATGAGCCCCAGCACAGACCGTGGCGCGTGAAACGCGAGAACCGGCTGGTCTCTCTTGTTGATCTGGTTCATCTGGTGTATTCGGTTAGTCTGGTTCAACCAAATAAACAAGACAAACCAAACAAACCACCAATTAAACGAGACAGACCAGACAGACCAGATGAACCCGTCTCGCTTGGCATCTCCGCAGAGGCTCGTCCTGCAATGGGTAGTAATTTACTGGGTTGCGTGAACGGAGTGAATAGCCTCAAACGAGGGGGGATCTATTTGAGGGGATAGCCCAGAGGGAGATAGAAGAGTACATCATCTGAACAAGAGGTGCGCGCAGTGGACTCCCCTCATTTGGATGGATACCGAATAGGCTGCGGAAAAACTATGTGGGCACGCGAGACGAATTGATCTGGTTCATCTGGTTAGTCTATTTCAACGAAAAAACCAGACAAACCAGATAGACCAAACAGACTAGACAGACTATACAGTGCGCGATCAGTTGGCGCTGCGAGGACAAGCATGTTAATGGGGAGAGTGTTCATTGTTGATGACGAAGAGCATGTCAGGAAAACAGTCGGCCTCGCACTGAAACAAGGTGGCTACGAAGTCCTTGAAGCCGCTGACGGTGAAAAAGCCATTGCCCTGATCCAATCCTATCCCATTGGGTTCTCAGTCCATGCAATCATCTGCGACATTGATTTGCCAAAGATGAACGGGCATGATCTCATCACATACATCCGGGCGAAGCTTCCGTTGGTGCCAGTCATCGTGCTGACTGGACACCCCGATGTCCAGTCAGCTGCGTTTCTGTTCAAGCAAGGTGTGGTGGACTATGTCATCAAGCCGGCCCAGGCACAAACGCTGTTGGATTCAGTGAGGCGGGCGATCGGTGAACAGGCGTTGCAGGGGTAGTACTCCGTGTCGTTCGTGAATCGTAAGCGAGACAAGCAAGGTGTGCGCGACAGGCGCGACCCAATGTTCGACGTTCTGGGTTCGAAGTTCCGAACACCTCGAACTCTCGCCTGTCCCGTTCTTTCCGTCGGTATCTAACTCAGAACTCAGAACTTCTTTGCCCGCCTCGCCCGTCCCGCTTTTCTCGCAAGTCTCGCGCGAATAACGAGATACGTTTCACGCCGCACGTTTCCTAGGAGCGAATCGACGCTGGTGGTGCGTGAGGAAGTCGGATGTGTATCTTCGTTCCCGCTCCCAGTTCACTTTCAACCCAGATCGTCCCCCCATGAGCATCGACCACATCTTTCACGATTTTTGAACCGAGTCCTGTTCCGCCTGGCTTGGTGCTGATGACGCGCTTGGTAAAAAGGCGATCGCGGATATCGGGCGGCATCCCTCGACCCGTATCGATGACCGAAACCACGATCGTGCCTTCCGACGTAGGGGGTTGTCCGCACACGGTCACTGAGCCGCCTGCTGGCACTTCGGGGATCGCGTTGTTGATCAAATTAAAGAAGACATTGTAGAGCCGTCGCTGGTCTGCCACGATCAACGGGAGTAACCCCAAGTTCTCGGTGATCAGTCGGACATGTTTTTCCTGGGCAAGAATCCCCAGAGAGCGAAACACGCTGCTGACGATATCGGCCACTTCGCATGCGCAAAAATCAAGCGGGGTGTTGAGTCCTTTGACCGCGTCCGCAATTTCCCCGACGCGATCTTGAATCCGGTGCGCGTCTTCCTGCAGCATCTGAATCACTTCGGTGCAGAGTTCGCGACTGGCCTTGGCCCGCGTGAGTTCACTATCAGGCAAGTGATCCAGCAGCTCGTTGATTTCGGTCTGTAAGATTCCTGCGCCACACACGACCGGCATCAGGAGATTCTTAATGTCGTGGGCAATGTCGCCCATCATCTGCGCCACTTCTGCAAGTTTCGCGGCTTCCACCAAGCTTGTATGCTCAATCGCGACCGTGGCGAGTGCAGAGATAATGGTGAGAATAGCCAGGTCGTCTCGGTCAAGGAATTCCCCCCCGCGCTTGTTCATGACCTGAATGACACCGATGGGGTCGCCCTCCCAACGTTTAAGGGGGATCGTGATCATGTCATGGGTAACAGCGCCGGTCGTTTCATCGACCTTCTTAAAATGGCGATGATCGGCCTGTGCATCAGGAACGATTTCAGGCCGTCCCGTCCGATACACCGAGCCGGCGATGCCCTCGTCCCAGGGCACCTCTGTGCCCGATGGGACGGGCTTTTCACCAATGGAGTGATAAAACACGAGGATGCGCTTGTCGGTGTCCGCCAGGAGCACGGAGCCATTTTCCGCATTCACGACATCCAGTGCGATGCGAAGCGACTGTTCCACCAAGTCTTGGAGTTTGATCTGCTGAGAGAAGACCTCCGACATTCTTCGCGCCGCCGCAAGCTCCAATTCTCGTCTGGCAAGAAGCTGCGTCAGCGCGGCATACGATTCGGGTTGGGGTAATTGATAGGAGGCGGTGTCAGCGAGTTGTGGAGGCGTCATGTCGGGCCTCTTTGTAGCGTTCCAATGTTTGGTCTGTCTGGTCTCTCTGGTTCATCTGGTTCATCTCGTTTGTCCGGTTCATCTGGTTTAGATTCGCTCGCGGACGATTCAACCAAACAAACGAGACCAACCAGATAGACCAGACAGACCAGATCAACTAGATAAACCAGACAAACCGGGCTTGTCCCAGTCCGGATGCGCTTGCCGCGCGCAC
Source organism: Nitrospira sp. (assembly GCA_005239475.1). Classification (GTDB taxonomy): domain Bacteria; phylum Nitrospirota; class Nitrospiria; order Nitrospirales; family Nitrospiraceae; genus Palsa-1315. Next base: position 17,162 of record SPAX01000017.1, read on the forward strand.
ACGCCGCAGATCGTATGTGTAAAGTGAGCGGCAGAGTGTTGTTCGATAAAGTGGTCCACCTCCTGCCAGGATCCCGCAGGGTCACGAATCCGTTTGCAGGTAGCGCACATGGGCAACAACCCCCGAATGGCCGGAGTATCCGAAGTCGTCGCCTGCAATGCGCGGGCAAGCGCGACTGTTTCGTCTGCCATCTGTTTGCGCTCGACGAAT
>SPAX01000170.1 GCA_005239475.1 Nitrospira sp.
TATTCCTTGCTGCGGTTGATCGAAGCGGAGAGTGGGCAGGTGTTGCGCTACGACCGCGGGATTACCGATCAATATAATTCGACGGTGACTTATGCCAGCATGGCATTTTACTAGCGTCGGCTGCTGAAACAGACTCCCAGCTGCGTTCTCACCTCGAACAGGTCCTCAACGGGGAGCCGGCCGCCTCACCAACTCGGCGGCGCGCACAGGCTTGGTGCTCCTTATTCGTCGCACCGTGCGCCCCAGAGGTACGCCTGCGGCCTGTTCTTCGGCTGCGGCCTTGCTGGATAGTCTGTTTGAGCAGCCTGCCGGGAGGCTGCTTCCCCCCAACTTCGTTCTCGGTTCGCCACAATCCTCAACGTACCGAGAGGGTACGCCTCCGGTTGTGACTCGCCTGCGGCCTCGTTGGATGACCTTTTTGAGCAGCCTGTTCTTGCTCTGGGGGTGGTCCGTCTGAAAGTCAGGCTTATTATTTACCTTTCTAGTTGAGTCCTGCCCGGGGATCCCACTTCCCAGTTCAAAGAGAATCATTACCTTGGTGCATCGTGTCGTGTGCGGTAGACTACCTCTGACAAAGTCAATTGAGACTCTTCGCGCATACAGTGACACTTCCACTCCCTGGTCCAGCCACAAGAAGTCCGCAAATTGGAAATACCAATGCGACGGAGTGACATATGAGGAGACTTGAAATTTACTTGCTCGTCATCATCTTCCTTCTGACCGTGAACGGGTGTGGAACCTACGTCGCACGACAGATCGACTACTACGGCTACTACTTTGGCCCTCTTCGCGCACCCACGTACAGCGGGGTAGTGTGGGATTTCGAGAATCAGGGGGCTTCCCATGGGCAACCGTTTTCCTATTTTGTCTTCCTTGACCTTCCCTTGAGCTTTGCGGCCGACACCCTCATCTTGCCCCTTACGGTCTATGAAAGGTTCGGCCTCAGCGATCTCCCTCAAGCAGCATACAAAGGAGAAACGCCGCAAATCAAAGAGCTCTTAGCGAAGGGCGTGGATATTAATGGTACAGACTGGCAAGGCCATACCGCCTTGATGGGTGCAGTCATAGGTGCCCATGTGGACTTAGTGAGGATGCTCTTAGCCGAGAACGCTGCGGTGAACATGCGTTCGAATTTTGGCAAGACAGCATTGAGCTATGGCCGGCACTACATCGAGTATTCAGACCGAGACAGGAAAGACAAGCAATACGCGGAGGATAGAATGAACATGATTCGTTTTCTTCTCCAGGAGGCGGGAGGAACTGAGTAGCAGCCAGGACCATGAGCGGCTCTAAGTTCTTAGTTTGGCTTTACGAGCCTGGCCGGTTCTCCTTAAGCGATCCAAATCGTGGACTACGAGAATCATAAACTTGCCGTTTGGCAAAGTTATGGTCCATGACCACTGTACGGCGTAAAGTGAGCAAGTTTCCTCCCTCACATAAGAAGGCCGGATGGGGTAATCTCCCTTGCGTGTGTCGAGCGAGCACATTCCGATGTGCGGCCCCACGAGCACTGGGACCATCCCGACCGGCCGGACTAATCCTTCACCGTCATCTTCATCTCGATTGGTTCGACGGGATTGTCGAATTCGTCGCGGGCGGCGGCGACGATCTTGTCCACCACCTCCATTCCCCGAAAGACTTTGCCGAAGACGGGATTGCGCCGATTCAGGCTACGGCGGTTCTGTCGAAGATGTCTTGCACGGCTTGTCAGGGCATTGAATCCTGTATACAATACAGCATTGATTTTATTGCTGGAGGTGGCCATGTCTGTTCGATTGAACATTACGATGGATGACGATGTGTATGCGAGGCTCAAGAAAGAAGTGCCGGCGAAGAAGCTCAGCGCGTTTATCTCAGGGGCGGTTCGCGCCAGACTTCATCCGGATGCCAAAGAGCTGAACGCCGCTTACCAAGCCGCCAGCAAAGAGCGATGGAGAACAAGTTTGGACGAGGATTGGAAGCACATTGACGACGAGGGATGGCCCAAGTGAGGCAGGTGCCTAGGCGTGGGGATGTGTACTGGGTGGCGTTGGACCCGACGCTTGGGTCAGAGATTCAGAAGACTAGGCCAGCTGTAATTGTCTCAAATAACTCCTGCAATGCCTTCGGCGCACGTGTTGTGGTGTTGCCGCTTACCAGCAACGTCGATTCCCTCTATCCTGGCGAAGCGCTTGTGACTGTAAAGGGAAAGCCATCGCGCGCGTTGGGCGATCAGATCCGATCGCTCGACAAGTCTCGTCTTCGCTCTAGGATTGAGACGTTAAGTCAGAATGAGCTGGCGGCGGTTGAAGAAGCCGTTCGGATCACACTCGGTTTATGGCCGGGATAATCGGACGCCATACGCGTATCAGCGATCTGCTCTTCTATTATTCCTTCACCGTCACCGTAATCGGGATTGCTTGCAGCGGATTGTCGTAGTCGTCTCGGGTGGCGGCGACGATTTTGTCCACCACCTCCATTCCCCGAACGACCTCGCCGAAGACGGTGTAGGTGCGGTCCAGCCCGCTGCTGTCCGCGACACAGATATAGAACTGCGAGCCGTTATCGTTGGGGTCCCGCGTGCTGTTGCTCTCCCGTGGCACCTTCGCCATGGCGACCGCGCCCCGTTTATGCGGCCGATCGCTGGTTTCCGGATTCAGCCAGTAGCCGGGACTGCCCGAACCGTGCAGGGAACGGTCTGAATGTTTGCTCAGCGGATCGCCGCCCTGAATGATGAATCCGGGAACGACGCGATGGAAGGTGGTTCCATCATAGAACCCCATCTTGGCGAGCTTGATAAAGTTCTCGACGTGACGCGGAGCGTCGTCCGGGTAGAAGCGGATCTTGATCTCGCCGAACGGCGTCGTGATCGTGACGCGCGGGTCTATTTTTTGAAATTGCATGGCCATGATGCGAATGTAGCAAGGGCGTTCCTTCGGAGGCAAGGCCTCCGAAGGAGTTCTGAGTTCTGAGTTTGTCCGATCGGGAGTTGCAGTGAAAACTTTTACCAACCAAGAACTCTCAACTCAGAACTCAGGACTCAGAACGTGTCCTGCCGCAGTCCCTTGCCTGGGTCAATCTTGAGCCAGATAAATCCGCCCACAATGGCCACGACTGCGGCCACGCCTAAGGAGACAGGCCAGCCCCAGTGATGGGCTAGCCAGGGCGTCAGGGTCGGGGAAATTGCACCTCCGATATTGGCGCCGGTGTTCATGAGTCCGGACAACGTGCCTGCATGGGCTTTCGACAGATCGGTCGTCGAGGCCCAGTAGGCGCCGACCGCAAAATAGAGCCAGCCCGCGCCGAATGACAGACTGGTGATTGCCAGGAAGGGAGAGTCAACGACGCCACCCAGTGCAATCGCGAACCCAGCCAGGACCATGCCGGTCATGCCGGCTATAGCTCGTCCGGTGGTGAGACCGTAGCGGGCTGCGAGTCGATCGGTCACCCAGCCGCCCAGGGGACAAAAGACCAACATGGCCAGAAAGGGAGCCGAGGCATAAATTCCGCC
>SPAX01000171.1 GCA_005239475.1 Nitrospira sp.
AGAAGCGCGATGAACCAGGTCGTCGTCAACAGCCGCCGGGGAGCGGCCAATAGGGTCACCGTCAGGAGGGCTAGGACGGCAAGCAGGATTCCCTGTAGTTGGGTGAGGGGCAGCGTCCGAAGAAACTGCTCACCCAGGATCGCCACGAACAGGAGCTGGAGCGTGATGAGGTAGACCCGCGTCCTCGTCCTGCCCGGAAACAGTGGATTGTGCCGCGCTTGCATCATCGTTTTGCTCTGCGGCTACTGGCGACGCCCTCGCCGCCGCACCGGCGCAGTCTTACGTCACCCAGCTTTTCGCCTGCGCGGGCCGACGAGTCCATACTCCCAGTGCCGCGTTCATGACACCGGGACTGTCCACGCGTGTGACGAGCGGTTTGATCCCCCATGGGTCAACTCGCGTTCGAAGAACAGCGTGTCGTGTTCCCAATCTTTGACGAGCAGTACCCGCAAGATCATTCCCATCATTTCCTGACCAGTCATCTCATAGGCTCAGGCGTGAGTTCATATTAAAGCTAACCGCTGGAGGAGCAAGTGTTTTTCGGAATTGCCAGTGGCCGGTTCCGCGAAGCCACAGCAGTTGTGACTTGAGGATTCGGCCTGCGCGTGATGTTTCACCGCGAGGCAGAAGCGGCGGGGTATCGACGGGCGTGGAATTGCCCTTGAAGGTGAGCCGCTGGCGCCGTGGGAGCGCGGAGAACACGGACGCGGTGGATAGGTATTTTGCTCCAAACAGGCTTAGGCTCTTCACTCCCTGTGGAGTGTCTCGTTGTCCAAAAATCGAGAAATAGTTGGCTAGACGGCCTAGGGGGCGCTAGCATACGGAATCATGGTAAAGCATCACATCATGGCTGGTCTTGTGCTCGTTTTTGTGGCGACATGTCCGGCTCTCTCATGGGCGGACTTTGGCGCCCGAATCGTCACCGTCCATGAGGGCGATCGTCTGACGATCCATCACGAGGGCCGTAGTGAGACGATCTATCTCAAAGATATCGATTGTCCCGAACTCAAGCAGCCTTACGGGAAACAGGCGAAGCACGCGACTGCAGCTTATGTGGGGAACCGCGAAGTTGTGGTCCGGGCTCTCAAACGGGATCGGCAAGGTCGGATCACTGCAGAAATTCTTCTTCAGGATGGACGCAATGTGGGGCATGAGCTGTTGAAAGAAGGGTTGGCCTGGTGGCAACGATCGGCCTCTAGCGATGCCAGCCTCGAGGTGCTCGAAGAACTGGCCAGGGCATCGCGCAAGGGCCTCTGGGCCGACTCCAATCCCGTGCCGCCGTGGAAATGGAAAGCACCGAAGAAGACCAGCCGGAAGTATTCCAATTAGCCGTTTTCCCCTCATCCTGGTTCTTTCCCATCGTACCCACATCAGCCGTCACAACATAACGAAACGGGCTTGAGCCTCTGGCGATGCAACAACGAAGCTGGAGGCCTGTCTCAGCTTCTGCACTTGGGCCTGCTCCTACATGAGGCGAAGTGCCTCATGTAGGCAGGCTCAGGTGGTTTAGCTGCCGGAAGCCGGATCCGTCGTCAGTGGAGACGGATCGGTTGCCGAGGGATCGGCAAGGGAAGGAAGCAGGTTGTCTGCAAATGAGCCGGGACCGTCTGTGTTGCTGTTCTGGTCATCAGCTGATTGGATCGGATCGGAGGTCTTCGGCTCAGTGGCGACAGGGGGAAGAATCATATGGTCCTTGCCGATCTTGCGGAGTTCGAGGTGTACCCTTCGATTCATATTGCGGCAGACATCGCTGTTGTCGAGACAGAGCACGCCATCTTTCCCGAGGCTGACTACCTTGATGACCTGATCGGAAACACCCTGGCCGACCAGAAATTCTTTTACTGTTTCACCCCGCATGAGCCCCAGCTTGTTGTTGTAGCTGATCGAACCCTGCTGGTCGGTATAGCCCTGCACGAGAATGCCGAGGTCGGGATCGTTCTTCGCCAAGTCTGCCTGCGTGGCGAGGATTGCCTTGGCGTCGTCGGTGAGTCCCTTACGGCCTACCTCGAAATAGATATCCGTATGGATGCTGTCGGACTTGTAGCTGGAAGCAGGGACAATCTGGTTGTGCACGATCGGCTCGGCGAGCGGGCTGGCTGCACTCGTATTCTTGAGCAGGGTCGAAACCTGCTTGTCGGTCAGCTGGTTATTCGAACCGTTTGCCGACGAGACCACCAGTTCTTGAGAATAGAACCAGACGGCTCCGATTGCGATGGCCAGGATCAGGACCAGCCCGCCTATGACATAGACCTCCTTCGTGTCCTTACTCGGCCCCACAATGGCAGGGGAAATGTTTCCTGACGATACTGGCGATGATGGCTTCTGCATGATCGTAATCCTCCGTGCGTTGAAGTGAAAAATTCAAAACTCAACATTCAACATTTAAAATTTGACTGCAGCCTTGGCCCCGAATCACCCCCTTTCCGGCTGTCTGCGCCGTCTGCCGACGATCTGATGCTTGAGCAACTGGAGTGCCGGTGAGGAGGAGCATTGGAAATCAAAGAACCGTGAGGAAAATTCAGGGGTTCAGAGAATGGGGGAGAGGCGCGTTTGATGCGGGGAGATTTGAACCGGCAGGGGATGCGGGGAGGGACCCGCAAGAGAAGAGGGAGGAACGACACCCGTGCTGATCCTTTGCTCCCGGAGCGCGCGCCCTAGGAAAGGCCTCGCTCGACGGCCGCAGTAGGACCAACACGGGTGCCGTTCCAGAGGAGGTGAACGAGCAAGCTTGGAGGGAGCTATTTCAATGGGGAAGGTGCTCGTTCGACGCGCGCACTAGAGGATCGACCAGGCTGCCCCCCAAAGAGGTAGGCAAGCGAGCTTGGAGGGACCTATTTTCTAAAGGGGAGGTGGTCGCTCGATGCACATGCTCGGAAGGGAGGGAGCAGCCAGGTGCCCTTTCGTGCTCGCGGAACCCCCACGATGAAGCTGTGGTCGTTCGACGCGCGCAGCAAAGGGCAACCTGGCTACTCCCGTGCGGGGGAGAAAGACGACCTATAGGCGTGTGGATAAGCGTAGGCGGTTGCAGTAGACTTGCCCGCAACGGATTGTTGAGGCTCCTTCGCCATACTGCACAGGTACCTGCAACAAACTTACTAGCTACTGGACTAGCATATGGCAAAACTCGTACTCTCCGTCGGTTTTCTGTTTCCAGGCGGATTCACGGAATTCGTGCCTTTGAACTCAAGACGTTCGCTATTAGATGCTGATGTAATCATATTTCGACCAAGTATCGGACCATTCAATAGTGTCGAGAGCCAGTTCCAGGGAAAGCCGTCGTTGTACGACTCGGCATCATTTGAACTAAAGAACGCGGCAAGTCATTGGCGTCAGCAAATTCAAATGGCAGTCAATGCTGGAAAGAATGTGTTCGTCCTCTTTCCGAAATTGGAAGAAGTGTGGGTTGACAGTGGGGTAAAAACATATTCTGGCACTGGACGAAATGCGCGTCCCACACGCCACGTCGAGCCGTTCAACAATTATCAAATGCTCCCAAGCTTCGCTGAGGGCATACTCGAAAGCGAGGGGACCCAGATGAAGCTGAATGAGCGCAATCAGTTAATCGCTGACTATTGGCGCCGCTTCGGTACTCGCTCCTCCTACAAAGTCACGTTCGAAGGACTCAAAGTAGCAGCCACCATTACAACCGCTGCGGGTGCGGTGCCAGTGGCATGTTCTTTCGGATTGAGGGGTGGTTCAGGCCGGGTTGTCGGATTACCTGCTCTCGCGGACTATGATTTCGAACCGACCGCTGTTGGGGTTGGTCTCCGATGGACTAAGCCGGACAAACAGTTTGGACAGGAGTTCCTCGAAGCGATTTTGGCGATCGATGGGACACTTCGAGCTGGTGGTTTGGATACGCCACCCCCCGCTTGGACAACACAGGACGACTTTGTTCTTGCAAGTGAGCATGGCGTGAAGCAGGCGATACTTGTTGCAGATGGTGATATTGAGAAGTTGCTCCTGCGTAAGGCTGACTTGGAGAAGCAGCTTGCCGATGAAGGTCGATTACGAAGGCTTCTCTATGAGACAGGGCGACCGTTAGAGCAGGCGATTATCGAGGTGCTGCGGTTGATGGGGTTCAATGCCGAACCGTTTAGAGAATCTGATTCGGAGTTCGACGCGGTATTTGTCAGTTCTGAGGGGCGGTTCATCGGAGAGGCTGAGGGGAAGGACAGCAAGGCAATCAATATCGATAAGTTGCGTCAGCTGGAGATGAATATTCAGGAAGATCTCGCAAGGGATGAAGTGACGGAACCTGCTAGAGGCGTGTTGTTTGGTAATGCGTATCGATTGCAGCACCCAAACGAGCGTCCACCGATACACTTTTCGGACAAGTGTATTAAAGCCGCAAAGAGGACCGGCACCGCGCTCGTGCGGACTGTGGACCTGTTTCAGGTTGGTCGGATACTCAAAGAAACGGGGGATGGCGATTACGCCGCCCGATGCCGCCTTGCCCTATTGACGCAGGGAGGCCAAGTCGTAGTTTTTCCTGCGTACTCAGTTCCAGAGGTGATGGCTAACAAGGCGATGCAGTCGACGACCAGCTCAATCTCAGAGTCTGACGGCGCTTAGTGAGAGGAATAAAGGGTTCAGACCCCTTAAATTTCCTTGCTTGCTAGCTGATCCTGACAGAAAAATTTAACGAACAACAGTATGTCGAGTGCCGATATCCCTAAGTCAAAACAAAGAAGGTGGAGAACGTTCCTGGGACCATTAATCAGCAAGCGATATAACCGCGCTGGAGCTCATGAGTGCCGAAATCTTGTTTTTAAAGACCCTTCAAGATGACGTAATGGCGGCTCTTGATGCGTACTACCGCGAAGATACTCCATATAATCGGAGGATCGTTGTTCGGGTATTCGCAAGTGCTGTGGAAGGGGAGACCTACCATCTTAAGCAGCATTGCTTGAAGCGTCTCGATTCGAAGCCGGCCTTCTACACGACGGGCGAAGCCGCAGTTTTGCGGGAAAGCAGCTACTACCTGGACAAGGACTCCAGCATTCTTGTACGTCCACAGTTTTTTAGCACGCCTGAAAATTTTCACTTCGTTCTGAAGGCGTTTGCAAAAGACACCTTGCCCAATCTTGATATCAGGGAAGACACCGCTGGTTGGGCAAAGTTCAAGAACGCATTTCAGTGGAGACGTGGGGTCATTGTAGAGAAATAGTAATGGTTCCTGGCATGTTTTTGAACTGCGGTAGCAGGATAGACTGCAGGATTCGTAGCCTATCACGGAAGTTGGTAGTGGATAGAGTGGTGGGTAAACATCGGTCGTTTCAGCAAAGTTGCTCACAACAGATTCCCTGGAGTGTATCATGTTGCGCTGCAAAGCCAGGTTACGGCAGATTTAATAGTCAGAGCTAGATGATAGCGGGAGTGCTTGTGCCGTTAGTCTTTGAAGAATCTTTGCTAGAGACCGAGTATTTTCGGAAATACGCGCTAGGGAAGGAGAAGACCCAGGGCACCGTCTGCTTCAACCCCTATCGGAATTTTGACGTCCTCTGCTCATTATTCAACCACATCTCCCAATACAACTTGAGGCATGCCCGGTCCTTTGCCAAGCGAATCAAGACTCAGGACAATGATTGGACATCCTGCGAGGCAGTCTTTACAGAACTGATCGTATACGGCTACTACCTTCGGCTCCGCAACGAAGGTCTGGTGCGTTCGATAAACATTGAAGAATCCGAAGCTGACGTAATCGTAGAGCGAAGCGATCAGACACATATGCATCTTGAAGCCATGTGCGTGATGCCGTCATTTCCTGAATCTCAAGATGGGAAACCGGTCGTGTACAGTGTGAAGACGCACACTCAAGACGCTCCATCCTCTATTCGCCAGAAGCTCCTTCGCAAGATTGAGAAGCAAGGTCAGATGAGCAAACCCCGCGAGAATTTCGTCGTAGTCGAACTCAACGACACCTCGATAGTTGGTGATTTCCATGTGCTCTCTTCTCTTTCGGACGGGTACAAGGTCTCCGGCTGTCGCGAACCCGGAAAAATCTTGCGTAGCGGTTATGACTGGTCAAAGACGTTTCTCGCATGGCCGCAAGCTCGATACTTGAAAGGTATAATTTGGTTCGACCGAGGTGACTATGAAGCGCGGCGCGTACTTATCAATCCATATTTTCAGATCTCGAACACGGAGTGAGGGGCAGGCATGACTATTGAGTTATTGAAAGGCTGCGCGTCCGCCAACGCGAGTTGGAATGACGGAACGCGGTATCAGAAACCATTTTCAACTCGGAATCAATAAAAAGACAGACACGTTGAATTCCTAGACGGTAAAGGTTTAGTACATTGAGTCTCACTTTTCCTGTCGACGCGAAGCTCAAGGACGGATCGCCAGTTCAATTGGTGCTGGCCGACAACCAGGATATTGAGCCGCTGCGGGACCTCTACCGGATCATTGTCGAAGAGGGGACGTCGTACCCGCATGACCGGTTTCCGGAGCAGGACGACTTCATGGACTATTGGTTTCGCGGCAAGAGCACGGTGGCGGCTTATGTGCCTGACCGAGCCGGTGCGGCGGGCATGGTCGGGGCGTTTTACCTCAAGCCGAACTGGCCTGGGCGGGCAAGACAAGTGGCGAACGCCGGCTTCATCGTCGCACCGGACTGGCGCAATAAAGGCTTGGGTTGGCTGTTGGGCGCCACGATGCTGGCCTACGCCAAGCAACTCGGCTACCGTGGCGTGATCTTCAATCTGGTGTTTTCTGAAAATATGGTTGCGCGCCGTCTCTGGGAAAAACTTGGTTTCGAAGCACTGGGTGTGATTCCCGGCGCGGTGCGAAAGAACGATGGGACTTATCAGGATGCGATAATTATGTTTCGATCGTTGCTCAAAAGTTAGCCTGCCTCTTTTGTGTGACAAAAGGGGAGTCGTTTCTTGATCGGCATTCATGAGCATTTTGCTCAAGTGAAGCCCGCCCTGGAGTGCGATAGCGGATAGAATGGTGGATAAACATTGGAATTTTCAGTAGACTTGCCTTCGATAGTTTACGGAGCTGGCTTGCTACGCTGGGAAGGTCGCTCTCACCAGGCTTATACGTGAGGCAGCGGATGCCGGTCGTTGTATGGGTTCTCGTGTTGAGGGGTCGCGAAGAGTAAGAGGAGACGCCATGAAGTTTATGATCACCATTACGCGCGACGAAGATGGGGCCTACATCGCCGAATGCCCGGCTATTCCGGGATGCGTCAGTCAAGGCAAGACGGAAGCGGAAGCACAAGCCAATGTGCAGGACGCGATCAAGCAATGCCTTGAAGTGCGTGCTGAGATGGGGATGCCTCTGACCGTTCTCACTCCTTAAGTGGAAGTCATCGCGTAATGCCGCCGG
>SPAX01000172.1 GCA_005239475.1 Nitrospira sp.
TTCACATGAAGAACATCCTGCGCTCTTTTCCACCCTTCGCTCATTCTGTAGTTTAACCCTATGCCATGTGTTTGGCTCGAAAACAACTGGTGTGCCATTACATTGCGCATTTCGTGAATCTCGTCAGCGATCATCGAAAATTGTTGATCCTGGCTTGGCCCATCCATGAAACTTTGCAAGAAAAACTTGGTGGCCGAGAGGCCTGCCTTCCCTAAGACTTTCTCTGAGAAAGTCTGAATGAAGGCATGTGTGCCAAGAAATATTAGGTTGTCAAGTGCATGCTTCTTTGCGATTTTAAGTTGTGGCAGGAGGAAATTTTGTCCCCAGCTGATGAGTGTATAGGGAATTTCATCCTCGGTGCCGTTCAGAAAACGACGAAGTCTGTCTTCGAACGATTCCATCGATTACCGTATGTTGCCGTAGTAGGTTACGCTTTGAAGGCCAATGAGTAGATGCTCTACATAGTCAAGCGTTGCTTCGGAGGGAGACATCAGTGAAGCAACAGACTTTTCATTCGGTTCGATTACTCGGATATAGCCGGAACCATCGATCGCGATGTATGTGACAAAGGCACCACTCGTACGACGAATCAACTCCTTATTCTCTCGGCTAGCCCAGTAATACTTGCCGTCAATCTCACTGATCGCACAACCGAAACTCACAGCTTTCTCACGAGATAGAGTCTGTGGAAGTCGCTCGGTACCACCTTCGCTGATCTTTACCACAGGTAGGCCTTCGAACACCGTATGTGACTGGGCAGAAGCCAAGGGTGCCATAACTAAGGCAGTTGCCCCAGCTAGTGCGCACGCACAAAGTGCCTTAAGCATTGCGGCACCTCCTGGTTAGATCCAGATATAAGGCTTCCACAGGGGGCAGAGGCAACCGTCGCGCGTGTGCCTCAAATAGCGGAGCCCGATGCCCGCACGTGCGCGCGTCCAACGAGGGCCTTCTGAGGCCGCGCGTTGCGCGAGCAGAAGGGCTCCGGGCGACCACCTTACTTACCCTCTTCCCCTTGGACCGGCGGGTGTTCATCAACGAAAAATGAGTGGTGGCTGGGGCGCCACTTACTGCGCGTGTCCAGCGAGCACCTTCTGAGCGTGCGGGCTGCACGAGCATAGTGGCACCCCAGCCAACGCTTCCCAAGACCTCATACAGGCCACTCTTCCTCAGAGAACGCCATATCCCAAAACATCCACTCATACCGTGAGCTGATGATGAACGCCTCTTCCATCCTCGCCCGCTCGGTTCGGCTCGCCTCTTTTGCCCACTGGTCCACCTTTTTTCTCATCCACTTCTGGACTTCCGCGAACTCCGGCGAGGCGTAGAGCATGAGCCAGTCTCGGTAGGGGTGGGACTTCGGCGGCGGCCCCTTCCTTAATAGATATTTCCCCACCACGCAGTAGATCCAGGCGCAGGGGAGGGCGACGACCGTGATCTCGCAGGCCGAACCGGTCGCGGCCACCGCCAGCATGTGCCGCGTGTAGGCGAAGTTCGTCGGCGCCATCGGCACCGACGTCATCTGTTTCGCGCTCATCTTCCATTGCTTCCCGTAGCTCTCGTGCAGGCTTCGCTCGACGATGATCGTCTCCTCCGCGAGCTTGTTGAAACGCAGCGCGGACTCCGAATCCGGTGCCTTCTGGGCTGCTGCGGCAAACACGCGGGCCAAGTCGCCCAGAAACCGTGCGTCCTGCAGGATGTAATATTTGAACTTCCGTTCCGGCAGCGTGCCGTCTCCCAATTGCAGGACGAAGGGGTGGGTCAGTTGCGCATCCCAGATAGGTTGCGAGATCTTCCTGAGATGTTCACTGAACGACATGACTTTTTCCTAAGAGCTTATGGCTGATCGCATATGGCGTATAGCCAAGAAAAAACAGATGATCGATCGTCTAGAGCGTATTGCTCCTGGCCATACGCTATAAGCCATAGGCTATAGGCTCTTTGGCACGAACCGGTTTGTGAATAGTTTCTCTAATGGAATCAACTTTTTGATGACGCCCCGCTTGAGCAGCCACTCCATCACGGATTTCCAACGGGCCGGGTCCTGCACGAGGGTCTCGGGAAAGTAGGGCCAGGTCTTGTCGAAGGTCTTGGCCGAGAGCGCCGGGTCGGCCATCGCGTTGGCCTTGATATAGGTGCCCAGCGCTTCGTTCGGGTGCTGGTGGGTGAAGGTCAGCCCCCGCGTGAACGCTTGCGTGAAGCCGCGGACGAGATGCGGATGCTCGGCGATCATCCGGTCCGAGGTCATGACCACGAGCTGATACAAATCCGGCACGCCGTACTTGGTGGGGCTCACGAACTCGACGGCCGCGCCGCGCGATTCCGCCTCCACCTGCTCGTAGTTCACGAAGGCCCCGAACACCGCGTCGGCTTTGCCGGACAAGAGCGCATCGGTCAGGGCGAAGCCCACGTCAACCGGCAGGATATCGTCAAAGGTCAGGCCCGCCGCCTCCAGCATGGTGCCGAGGATCGGCAGGTCGATTTCCAGCCCCGGCCAGCCCACGCGGCGGTGCCTGAGGTTCTCCAGCCGCTTGACCGGACCCTCCTTGAGATACATGAGGCAGACGACCGTATTTGTCAGCAGCGGGCCGATGGAGACAAGGGGCCAGCGTTGGGCGCGGGCCTTGATCAGGTTGGTCTGCTCGCCCACGCCGAAGTCGGCCTTGCCACGCGCGACCAGTTCCAACGATTCCTCCGGTACGGTGGGGACGAGGATCGACACATCCAGGCCCTCTTCCCGGAAGAAGCCCTGTTCCTTGGCGACAATGAAGGGCAGGTGGTCGGGGTTCAGGAACCACTCGAGGGCGAGGGTGATTTTCGGGAGGCGAGAGGCGCGAGGGGTTGGCCGTTTAGAGGTTCGAGGTTTGGGGTTCGAGGTTTTCCTACGGCGAGGGGCTTTGCGGAAGCGCTTGGGCATGCGGTTCAGATTTCTCCA
>SPAX01000173.1 GCA_005239475.1 Nitrospira sp.
GGCCGCTTCCTTGAGCGAATGTTTGTAGCGAATGCGATCGATGAAGGGGAAGAGAATATGAAACCCCGCATCCAGCGTAGCCGCATATTTGCCGAGTCGCTCGACCACATAGGCGCTTTGCTGAGGCACGACCACGGCAGTCTTGCCGATGATGATCAGCACCAGCAACGCCAACAACAGCACCACAAAAAGTCCACCGGTCATCGTTATCTCCTCCACGGTCGTTCGCCTTCCAGCCTGTCCTCATTCATTCGGCTGTAATCCACAGGGTGAGCCCCTCGACCCGTTCGACCTTGCAACGTTGGTTCTTTTTCAAGAGAGCGGACCCGGCATTATGGGCGGTCCACGTGGTACCGCGTAGTTCCGCCTTGCCGGTACCACCAGGCGCCAGATCCTCGATCGGGATTGCGCTTTCTCCCATCATCGAGTCCACGGTCGGCATTCCCTTGTCCTGGGTCTTGATCCAGGCCAAGAGTGGGCCGCGGAAGACGAGCAGCGACAGAATTGCGAGTCCTGAAAACAAGAGCCATTGGAGCCATTCCGCTTGGGCAAACCCCAGGCCGGTGAGACTGCCGACGATCAGAGCCGCCAGCCCAAAGAAGAGGATATAGAAGCCGCCGGGCGTGGCCATTTCGACGCCGAGGAGCACGAGCCCGACCAGCATCCAATACCACCAGATCATGGAGGAACCTCGTTCGGTGTCGTGTGTCGCAGTGAGGGATCGAAGACGTCAACGAAAGTTTAAGCGTGTTTCAGTAGACCGTCAAGGAGAAGTCTGCAGCCCGAACAGTGAATTGATCGCTCAGTGTGGCGATGATTTGATGATTTATAGGGCGGGAGAAAAGTCTTCCCGGCAAGGCCGCAGTGAGCGAAGAGCCGAGGCGTACTCTCTGCTGTACGTTGAGACTCTGAGCGATACGAGGACGAAGCCGGAAGGCTTTTATGCCGTCCTATGGTATAGTCCGCGCGCCATGGCGCAGGACCAACTAGTCAAAGCCTTAGTAATCGCGCTGACCGACCAGGCGGCGGCGGCGGTCTATTCGATTAATCGTCTGCAGCCGGATTCGCTCTGCTTCGTGTTGCCTGAGGGGGCGAAATCACTCGTAGAATCCGAAGTCCAGCCGAAGATCGAGCACATGCCCAGACGGTGGGATTGGGTGGTGATGGCGGAGACCTGCGAATTTGTCGGCTGTTATCAGACGCTCGCCCGGACACTTCCTGATCTGCTGCGCGCGTGGGACGTGCAGCCAGGCGAGCTTGTCGTCGATGTGACCGGCGCCACCCCGGCCATGGCGGGCGCGCTGACGCTGGCCACACTGTCTCTCAGTTCGCGGATCGTGTCGCTCGTGCCGGCCCGAGAGGGACAGGAGGGGGACAGGATTGATATTGCCGGACAGCTGTTCGTATGGACGCAGGGGAATCCGTGGGATGAGGCGGCATCTGTTTCACGCCGCGAGGGCTGTGACCTGTTCAATCGGGGATTGTTTGCCGCAGCGGCGAAGCTGTTTCGCGTAGTTGAGGCGCGGGTGAGCGGGGGGCAGAAACCTCTCTACCGTGCTTTTGCAGACCTGGCTGATGGCTATGATCTGTGGGAGCGATTTCACTACCGTCAAGCCTGGGAGAAACTGAAGACTGCCGTGAAGGCCTTCGAGATGGCGTCCCTGTGGGGCGGACCACCAGGACTTACGTCGCTGTTACCAGCCATCAAAGCGAATGCGGGATTCCTGGAAAAGCTCGTCCTCGATCCTGCCCCCGTGAAAGACATGCAGGCTTCCGATCTGCTGGCCCATGCCGGTCGGCGACTGCACGGCCTGCACGATCCGGAAGCAGCGATGGTCTCGCTCGTTCGTGCGCTCGAGGCCTTTGCCCAGCGACAACTGTTCAAGCAATACCAGATCAAAACCTGGGACGTGCAGCTGGAGCAATTGCCGCAGGCGCTGCGAGAAACCTGTCGATCTTGTTGGCTGGAAGATCTCGATGGCAAGTACAAACTGCCCTTGCAGGCGCAGTTTCGGGCGCTGGCCGGATTGGGCGACCAGATGGGCCAAGCCTTTCTACGTGAGTGGCCGACGATGAAACCCCTGCTCGATGCCGCCAACCACGCCGTCCTTGGCCATGGCTTCGAGCCGGTCAAAGCCGAGCGGGTGCAGCAGCTGTATGAAGTTGTCGTCAAGCTATCGGGCGTTAACGAGACATCGTTGCCGAAGTTTCCGGTGCTGAACGTCTAGTGAAGCGTCGTTCGTGAAGCGTATCTCGTTTGAAGACGGATCGACGAAGTGAAATGGACAAGATACGAAACTTTCGCGATCTCGATGTGTGGAAACTAGGGAAGGGAATAGTGCTCGACGTGTATCATGTATCAATTGACCAAGGGATTTCCTCAAGAAGAACTCTATGGATTAGTCTCGCAAATGCGCCGCGCAGCTGTGTCAATTGCGGCGAATATAGCGGAAGGATTTAATCGAAAGTATAACGCAGAGTATCGCCAGTTTCTGTATATTGCTCTTGGATCCTGCGCAGAGTTGGAGACTCACATTGAAATCGCTCATGATCTGGGGTTCATTGCGCGAGCTGGGAAGGACAATCTTTTAGAGAAGCTTGATCACGAATCAAAGATGCTGAGAAACCTCATCAAACGGCTCTGACGAGATACGCTTCACGAACGACGAGATACGGGGGAAGTTGGGATCTACTACGAAGACACCGACTGCGGCGGGGTCGTGTTCAGCATGCAAACTATTGATGAATTTGAGAACTAGTCTGGCAGGCATGCGTTGTTGACTGCGCGATCATTTCTTGCCGCACGCAACTTTCCACACAGTTTGACCGATACTGCCCGGTTCAACTGGTATCCACTTACCTACTTGTGAGTTGGTAAAAACCATCGTTCCACTTCCCATATTGCCCGAGAATTGCTTGAGCGCAACCACCCGACCGCGCTCTTCTGCGCAGTCGAATTCCCATTGTTCCTTGGCAGTTAAAAACCTGAAGCCCCCCACGGTTTGTACAGTCTTATAATCGTAGAATTGCCACATCTTTACCAGATTGCTGGTGCGGCGTATGGTGGTTGGGTCCACGTATACAGACTTTCCTGCTTCGTCGCTGTCACTAACCTTTACCCACTCCGCATACGCTGGACTACTACTCAGCAGCAGGAGTGTTATCAGGAAGAGTCGTGTCATTGGGATGCCTCCGTAAGGGATCGTCACTACCGCTGACGGAACTGCGACAGTCAATGTTTCATTCCTTCGGTTGCTCTCAAAGTTGGTACCATAAGAAGAGGTTAGCCTTGGACAAGATACGGGCAGCCAAGTATCCAGTTGGCTCATTGGCAATGTTGGAAGGCTAATCTGGTTGATATACCGAGATTTCATCCGAGAGTTCCTTGTAACTGCTGTCCCAGGTCTGCGGCGCGCCATCTGCTCTCGTTACTACGACAGAGAAGACACACCGTCATTGCTGTGGGTACCCTTGGCGACTATAGGTCTCGCCGTGGCGTCGTGTGCAGGCCGCACAAGAACTTGAATTTCTTTACAGGCTTGGCACTCAGAATACAGGAACGATTCAAACTGTTTCGAAGTTCAAGCATGTATGTTGGCGAGGCGAATTCGAGCATCACAGTGCCTCCTGTTTTCCGATGATGCCAGGCGTTTCACCGCCAGGTGAAGATGTCTCTCATGCCAGCGCAATCAGTTAGGGCGCAGTATGGCTTCGGACCACTGAGACCGTCAAGGCGAAGGGGGGAGCTCTGCTTCATAGGTATTAAACAGGGAAGACTGCGACGTTGCTATAGAGTTCGTGTGAGTCGTCGTGCCTTACTCCACCCCACCGAATAGTGCGCTCTTTGCAGCACCAAGCTGTCTAACTCAGCTACTGAAAGTCTGTCAGCGAGAGTATCGCCTCGGCGATCGGAGCGGCCTGTTCGAAGCTCTGCGAAGAGCCTAAATGCTCTTGAGGAAACATGTGTTTGACGAGGGGGGGATGATCACTATTTTCACAGTTGTTTTCCAAAGAGTGGTGTATTACCGTTGAGTTATCTCAATTTGAAAAGCAAATCATGGCATGAAATGTTGTAGTTTGTTGCAAGCTAAATTATAAGAACCGCAACCAATTGAATTCGCTATGGAAATACAAATCTACTACGAAGATACCGACTGCGGCGGGGTCGTATACTATGGGAACTATCTCAAGTATTTTGAACGGGCGCGAACACAGTATCTCGAAGAGCGAGGGTTGTCGGTGGCCAGGCTAATGAAGGAGGGCACGGTGTTCGTTGTGGTGCACGCAGAAGTGGATTACCGATCTCCAGCCCGCTATGGCGACCGGCTGATCATCGAGACGGTCGTCTCCGGCATGACGGCGGCCTCCTTCAATTTTTCGCACGTGATTCGAGAACGGGAGAGCCAGCGTGTGGTCGTCGAAGGATCGGCAAGACTGGCGGCGGTCAACGGGATCGGCAAGGTCACGCGCCTCGACAAGGCGATGGTAGCCGTGCTACGGTTTGGTTCCACAAGGAGTCACTAAATGGAAACGGAGTGGGTGGGTTTTGGAATGGCATCGCTGGGAAGCTGGCTCATGATAGCCGGCTGGACGATCGGTCTATTCGTACTCGGCTGGTGGTTTTTTATGCCGAACCCGATGGATAGAGACAGGAAGAACAAGAAGAAGCCGTAACCCGTCTGTAAGTATTCTCCTCTACCTTGATCTTCGCCATTGCAAGAGCGCACAGCACGAAAGGTACCCTACGGCAACGATGTTGAGCGGTCCGGTTCAACCCTCTGGTTGGGTACTGTCACCTTGTATGTGCCGGTTTAGCGCTACGCCGAGCTCTTGGCACTTATTCATGAGGCCTTCATAGGCCTTGAGGTTGGCATTGTACTCAGCCATCGGGTACTTGCTGAGATCGCCTTGGCTCTTCTCATAAAACCGCCTGCAGATCTCCCGGAGAGCTTGAATGGTTTCGAGCAACGCCGCTGTGTATTGGAGGGAACCCTCCAAAGATCCTGACTCTGTCTTCAAGGCTGATGAAGTAGCAGCCAGTTTGGCCGCCAACCGATCGAGGTCTCTAAAGTGAACTCCAAAGTCAGTGGCCTTGAACAGTCCTGGAATTGGGAGTGCCTTGCGCCACGAAAACTTAAAGATCGCGTCATGAATTGCGACGTACTCGCGAAGAATTGTATTCGTACGGATTAGTTCCTCGGGAAGGTCCGGCATGTGTTATCCACGAGAATGCGCCGCCCGACCAATATTCAGCCATCCGGCCCATGAGGAGCAAGGATGGCACCCATAGCGCAATCCTCGCATTCGCTGCAGCATATGGTTACGAGGCATTTTCTCTGTCTTGTTTCCAAGCTCTCCAGGCAAAGAAAAACCCCACCGGCGCACTGATGATGCAAACCACTGCCAGAAGAGACGATTCTTCGAGCAGCCAACCGCCAAGAGCGGTATAGATAACTGATCCACCAAAGTAGACGTACCAAGGAATCTTGCCTTTTTTTTTCAAAGGTGTGTCGGATTGCGATCCCATTCGAGTCCCCTGATATGTCCAGTGAGGCCTAACTATGTATTATCTAGTTCCGTATGACAAGCCAGTTGTGATGTTGGGCAAGACCCTTTAGTAGGGCTATGAAAAAGTCGCTCTTCTCACCCGCCCGCCCTCGGCGCGCCTGTTACCATGCAGCATTCTCGCATCGCTCTCAAGAGCCGTGAAACCTAGGATTGTCGAGTGCTCTTCCTCCGAAACCTTTTACGTTTGACGAATCACGTTTCACGGATTGCTGGACGGGTCAGCCATCAACTTTTCCTCCTGCCGCACGAACGCGCTGCACAATATAGGCCTGCGTTTCCGGCGGTAAGCATGCGACCGGCAACGTGGTGAACTGTGCCTTGGAGTACAACAACAGCCACACGCTCGGGAACTGCCACAACTCTTTGACGGCGGACCACTGAAGCGTCGTCGTACCGATGTCCGAACCCATGGTGAACGAGGACTCATCAGCACGGAACGTGGCTCGCGGCTGGGTCATCTGGCGGAACTTGTGCAGCGATCTGCGATAGTGAACGACATAGACAACTATGGCGAACGCGATGCCCAGCACCAGCACGGCTGCAAGCGCAGCGATGATCCAAGAGGCCTGGCCTAGCGCCATGAGTACG
>SPAX01000174.1 GCA_005239475.1 Nitrospira sp.
CTATCATCAGATCCTCGCCGAACAGCCCCGTCACGCCGACTCGCTGCATCTGCTCGGATTGGTGGCGTATAAGACCGGCCACTGGGACGAGGCAGCCGGTCTGATCGCCGAGGCCATCCAACAGGACTCCACGAAAGCGCCCTATTGCTTCAACCTGGGGGTGGTCCTGCAGAAGCAGGGGAAACTCGACGAAGCCGCGGAGGCCTACCGGCGCGCCGTGAAGCTGAACCCTTCCTACGTCGAGGCCCAGAGCAATCTCGGCAATGTGCTGCTGGAACAGGGGAAGCTCGATCAGGCCGTGGGCGCCTACCAGCAGGCGCTGCGGCGAAGTCCCAATTCCGCCGAGGCGCGCAACAACCTTGGCGTGGCGCTGAAGGAGCAGGGGAAGTTTGCCGAGGCCATCACGTCGTATGAACAGGCATTGAAACTCAACCCCCATCATGTCGAAGCCCAGAACAATCTTGGCGTTGCGCTCAGGGACCACGGCCGCTTGGATGACGCGGTGGCATCGTTCACGCAGACACTGGCGCTTCGGCCGGGATATGTGAAGGCCCACTATGATCGGGCCTTCGCTTATCTATGGAAGGGAGAAATCGACCGCGCGGCTGAAGATTTTCAGGCCTCGGCGGATACCAAGCAAAATCATGGATGGCCCATCCAAGATTCGACCGTGTCGAAGGCCCGCCTGAAGCACGACGCCGAGCAGGTTCAGTATTTGATGGGTCGAGGCCTGTTGGGGGAGACACAGCACAGCTACCGGGACATGCTCGAGCAACTCAGCCGGCGGGCGGCGCAGGAGGGCGCCTCGCCCTGGCGTCTGCCGGTCAGCCAGGCGGAATACCAGGCCGTTGCCCCGTCCTTCAATCGCATCCTCCACCGTGCCGATTGTCCGGTGCAGTCCGGCGGGGCCGTGAATCCATCGCTCGATGTCGCCGCAATCGAATCCCGCTACAACGCGAACCGTCCGGAGATCATGTACGTGGACGGGCTGCTGACGGAGGAGGCCCTGCAGTCCATCCGCCGCTTCTGCCTGGACTCCACGATCTGGAAGCGGGATTACCCGAACGGCTACCTGGGCGCCTTTCTCGGTGACGGGTTCGCCTCTCCGTTGCTCCTGCAGATCTCCGAAGAACTGCGCCTCAAGCTTCCCGGCGTGTTCAAACAGCACAAGCTGACCCAGTCATGGGCCTTCAAGTACGACAGCGCCTTGACCGGTCTCAACATGCATGCCGATGCCGCGGCGGTGAACGTGAACTTCTGGATCACGCCGGACGAGGCGAATCTCGACCCGGACCATGGAGGCCTCGTGGTCTGGGATAGAGAGGCGCCGCGGGACTGGAACTTCAAGGAGTACAACAACGCCAGGAACGAACCCAAGGTCCTCGCCTGGCTGAAGGAGCAGGATGCCCGGGCGGTGACGGTTCCCTATCGCTGCAACCGGGCGGTGATTTTCAATTCCGACCTGTTCCATGCCACGGATCGGATCAGCTTCAAGGAGGGCTACGAGAACCGCCGGCTGAATATCACCCTCCTCTACGGCCGGCGGGAGCAGGATTAGCGCCGGTTGCAGAATCGGGACAAACTGCGTTATTCTCTCTCCCGGGAGCAAGGCCGGTCCCGTGATCACCAGCGACGCACTCACCAGTTATATTCGAAAAGCCATGCCGGACGCGGTCGTGTCTGTGGCGGACCGGACCGGCACGATGGACCACTTCAGCATCACGGTGGTCTCAGACCATTTCAAGGGCAAGAATTTGATGGATCGGCACCGGATGGTCTATGGGGCGCTCGACGAGCCGATGAAGGACGGGCGCATCCACGCATTAGAGATCAAAGCAGAAACGATCGATGGAGGCTGAAAGCTGTCAGCCTAAGGGCTGCAAAACACTGGAGGGTTTTCTCCGCCGCCTCGGTTACAAAAATCTCTGAATAGGCGGCGGTTCACACGAAGTGTGGTATGGAGGACACCATGTCGAATCCCATCGAAGAAGAAGTTCAGAAGGAAATCAAGGCGAACAAGATTCTGATTTATGGCAAGGGGACGAAGCAGGCGCCGATGTGCGGGTTCACGCGGGAGACGATGCAGTTCTTCGAAAAGTACGGCTACCCGTATGAACTGGTCGACGTGCTGCAGAATCCGGCCAAGCGGGAATTCCTGGCCAAGATGACCAACTGGCCGACGCTGCCCAAGGTCTTCATCGACGGGCAGTTCTACGGCGACACCGACATCCTCGACCCGATGGCCGCCAAGGGCGAAATCGAACCGCTGCTCAAAAAAGCGTTCGGGAAATGAGCGATGTGGGAATAAACGGCGGGGGAATCATTGTTGGGGGCCAGACTTCCAGAAATGACTTCCTGCTCCTTTGATTTCTGACTTCGTACTACTAGTCGGACGCAGCCCGTCAAGTATGCCTGACGAATTGCTGCACAATCTTGGAGGAGAGGCGAACCCCAGCGCATGGCATTTCGCCGGGTCCCAAGGGCCCCTTCCCAATCCCGTTGGTCACACATTTCCGCTCTTAACGCACGACAGCACTGGTGCTTGGCGCCTGATTGGCACCGGTTTCTACATCAGTCGTGATGGACTCTTTGTCACCGCAAGGCACGTCATTGACGATGTTCTTGATGGCGATCGACAAATATTGCCACTCGTCATTATGCACTTGCGGTCTGAAAGTGGCTTGTTTGGACCGCAAGAATACCTGCTACGGCCAGTCATGCAATGCTGGCTTGGCGACAACGCGGATGTAGCCTTAGGGGTCGCCGCACACACGATTAACAACAGAACTGGAACTGCTTTGGTTCATTGGAGCTGGTCGCTGTCATGGGTAAGTCCACCTGTCGGTAGTCTCGCGGCCACCTACGCCTTTCCGAACCATTCAATCGAACAGACCGCCAGCGGCCAGCTATTTCGATTTCGTCCTGACTTGTATCGAGGTGCCATTCTAGACGTCGGTGACTTTCGCGATGGAATACTAGTCCCCTATCCGTACATGCACGTCGGTTTCCACATTCACGGGGCCGCTAGCGGTGGACCGGTAAGTTCGGAAAGAATGGTAGTTGGAGTCAACTGCCGGTTTATGGACCCGCATGGCCCTGGCGTCATTGCCCAGATCCGTTGCCTGCAGGATTCCTTTATCGATAACGCCTTTCTCTTAGGAGAAACTCTCGAACGACGAGTTACATTTTCCGAGCTCGTGGCGGCTGGTGCGGTGGCAGTAGATGGTTATTTTCAGAACTCGGTTCCAACACAGAACGGCCGGCTCGTGCGCTTGGATAACGTGCCGATCACAACTGCTGGCCCGATGTTAGAGGTGATAATGCAGTCGTGAGGGACATTAGGAGGAAGAAACCGGACCTGAGGAAGAAAATTGTAGGGACGATCGCTACTGGAAGAGCCCATTGAACGTGGCGAAGCGTTAAAGGCGACGGGCTTGGAAGCGGTCTGAGCTAGCCCGGGTTTCGTGGACACCGGGTTAAGGGTCACTGATCCGTCGCTCGAACTCCAGCGGACTGAGATAGCCGAGGCTCTGGTGCAGCCGGTGCCGGTTGTAGAAGCCCTCGATGAACGCAAAGATGTCCTGGCGGGCCTCGTCCCGGCTCTGGTACGTCCGCTCATGAATCAACTCGTTCTTCAGCGTGCTAAAGAAGCTTTCAGCCACGGCATTGTCATAGCAGTTGCCCCTGCGGCTCATGCTGGCCGTGATGCCCAAGGTCGCCAATCGCTGCCGATACGCCCCGCTGCTGTATTGGGGGCCCTGATCGGAGTGATGAATCAGCCCCGGCGGCACCCGCCGTTGTTGGACCGCCATCGTGAGCGCGGCCAAGGCCACGTGCTGATCGGGCATCGCACTCATGGCCCAGCCGATCACGCGCCGGGAGTAGAGGTCCAGCAGCACGGCCACATAGAGCCAGCCGGCGCGGGTCGGCACGGCGGTCAGATCGCCGACCCAGACCGTGTTCAGCGCGGCGGTCACAAACCGCTGCTGCAACCGATTCGGTGCCGGGGGCGGCAGCTGATGGGGCGCCCCACGGGCCTGGAACCGCCGGATGCGCCGCGCGGTCAGCCCGGCGCGGGTCCGCAACCGGGCCACGCGATGCCGGCCACACGGGATCCCCGCGGCCTGCAGCGCCCGCCACAATTTGACCGCCCCATACTGTTCCCGGTGCTGGCGATGCACGCGGCAGAGGACGGGGAGCAGTTGCTGGTCGGCCACGGCCCGGGCACTGCGCGGGCGGGTGCGCCACGCATAGTAGCCGCTGCGACTGACACGCAGGGCCGCGCACAGCCGGACCAGCCGGTGGACGGGCCGCTGGGTCTCGATGAACTGGTATCTCACCGGGACTCCCGCGCAAAGTACGTGGCGGCTTTTTTTAAAATGTCGCGCTCCTCGGTGACCCGGGCCAACTCGCGCTGGAGCCGCACCAGCTCGGCGGCTGGCGCGGGCTGCCGGCCCGAGCCCGGGAACGCGCCGCCGCCATCCCGGCGCACCTGCTGCTGCCACTTGTAGAGCCGAGTGCGGGGGACGCCCAGCTCGCGGGCGATCTCGGCGGCGGGCCGCTGCCCCGCTTCCAGCAACTGGACCGCCTGCAACTTGAATTCGAGGGTAAACCGACGACGCTGGCCCATGGTCCCACCTCCTGCGGGGGCTTATGGTGCCCCCTTTTGAGGTGTCCGTCAAACCCGGGCTAGCTCAACCGGTCCCCGTTCCAGTTTAAAAGAGGGGTGGGATGGCTACGAGCGACTTCACCGGAGGAGCGGGGTACCCACCGAGGCTTTAGCGAGGAGGAAAGCTGGAACTGACTGAGGTACCGCGATCGCAGATCGCGGCTGAAGGAATTTCAGAAGGTTCCGCGAGCTAAAGCCCGGAGGGGTCGCTCCGAGAGGTGAGGAAGCGAGAGGCCGTGCCATCCCTCAAGTCCACGCTCGCTAATCCCACCGCTGCCACCCGCGATGCCGCGGCGCCACCGGCGTTCAGTCTTCCACGCCCACGCCGATCACGATGAGAACCGCATAGTCCTGCTTTGTGCAGCCCTCGACCGGAGGCATCGCTCCCCCGGGCGCAACTGGAAACGCAGTCTTTGGCGCGTTTGCCGGCGAGCACGAACCACCAACCGCCGCCGGTCTATAGCGCGCGGAGCGGCAGGCCAGGTGCGTCACGTCGTAGAGCGTTGCGCCTTTATCGAGCTCCCAGCGCCTGTCGCCATTCTTGTCGGCGGGATGAATAGTCAGCACAGCCGTCACGTCGCGGGCGCCCGTGACCACGTATTTGCCGGGAGGGAGCGGAAAGGTCGGCTGCTCCATGATCAAGCCGTGTTCCTCCAGCCACCAGTCCGTGCCGTCGAATTTCCATCGCGCCGGGGCGACGCCGCCTGCATCCTGCAACGGTTTATAGCTGTTCAGCTCGACGCCCCGAGGACCCGGGTCCAGAGGCCACAGACCCCACGATTGCGTACCGCTCCCGGAGGTCGCACCTGGATCGCCCAACGCCGCGATGAACTGCGTCGATATGCGCTGGAACTTCGTCTGACCTCCGCCTGCGGCGTGAACCGCCTGAGCCATGAGAGACGCGGGTGAAAGGATGTGAACTCCAAGAGTAATCATTGTCCAAATCACAAAATATGTACGGGGTAAAGCTGAGTGCGAGGCGGACATAACGCTTCCCTATCTCCGCGCCAAGGGTGCATGACAAGGCTAGGCCGACGGTGGGGAGGAGTCAAGCGGACGCGCGGGTGGGGTTGGGTTGGGTTCCTCAGAGCGTATGGCTAATAGCGTATGGCTTATAGTTCGGAACGAAACGGGGGAATGAAGACGTCCGTCGCCATCGGCGGCGTCCGGCGTGTGATATTAATACGGGAGGTCCCTCGTTTTCCTAGGCAGGCGAAAAGTGGCGAACAATGACCTGGGGAATTTTTTGAAAATCGCGGTCGGATGTCAGGATCGGAAGCCCATGCTGCATGGCGCTGGCGGCAATCCAGATATCGTTGACGGCAACCGGAGTACCGGCTTTCTTCAACGCAACGCGAATGGTTGCGTAACGGTCTGCTGTCTCTTCGTCCACGATAAGCAC
Organism: Nitrospira sp.; assembly: GCA_005239475.1. Lineage (GTDB taxonomy): Bacteria > Nitrospirota > Nitrospiria > Nitrospirales > Nitrospiraceae > Palsa-1315. The sequence continues at coordinate 6,072 of SPAX01000174.1, forward strand.
GCTGACGCGCGAGGATTCCAGAAACGTTCGTAACTCGCGCTCGTTGCTCTCTTGTTTACTCCCTTGGAGAAAACCCGCGCGAAGCTCTCCGAGTACAATCGGGCTTATGAAGATCGCCTCGGCTCGGAGGAGGACGTCGAGGACGGCAGGGTGGTTTTTCTTGAAGGCGATGTACGCGGAGCTATCCAGAAGCAGCCGAGTCATTTCCAGAGATCTGGATCAATCGTGCGCTGCTCGGCAATGAGCTTGTCGAACGCGGCGGCCTCTTCCTTCGTCCAGGTTCCGGCCAGATGATCCAGGTCATGGTAGCGGACCGGTTCCTTCTTTTTTGCCTTGCCTCCCGCCGATTCTTCCAGTAACTCGATCACCGCCTTATTGACGCTGGTTTTCTTCTGCTTGGCCCGTTGCTGAACCGTTTTGGCGACGTCGGGCGGAAGGTTTCGCAAGGTAATCGCTTTCATGGCTGTACACCTCCGTGCATCATCGGTGCATCACAGTGATGCACATTCTACTGCATGGAGCAGAGCTCGTCAAACAGGTACGGACGCGCCCCTTCGGCAGTTCGACGAGCTCACCGCAAGCAAGCTCAGGGCAGGCCCTTCGACGCGCTCAGGGTAAACGGGGGTGGGGGAGAGGGTGCGAAGAGCATATGGCCTACTCGTCTAAGAGCCTATGGCATATGGCTTATAGCTCAGACGAAACAGGGGAGTGAAGATCGTCCGTCGCCATCGGCCCTTCGGCAGGCTCAGGGCAAGCGGGCTCAGGATAAACCGTCAGTCTTTAGCGGAAACGGTTCCTGTGTGCATTCAAGGTCCTAGCGCAACAGTTTCGTGAAGGCATGAGCAGGGCTATGCCAGTTGAGCACTTTCCGGGGCCGATCGTTGAACATGGCCTGCACCCGCTTGATCTCGGTGCGCGAGAGCCGGTTGAACCGGGTGCCCTTGGGAAAGAACTGGCGCAGCAAGCCATTGGTGTTCTCGTTCGTCCCGCGCTCCCAGGGACAATGGGGATGCGCAAAATAGACCCGCATCTTCGTCTGCTTCGTGAACAGGCGATGCTCCCGCATTTCCGGACCCTGGTCGTACGTGAGGGAGCGGCGAAGCTGGGCCGGCAGGGTCCGCAGGTCGCGGGCGAAGGCCTGGCGTACGGTGGCCGCGTCCTTGGCCTTCAGCGGCACCAACAGCGTAAACCGTGTGGTCCGCTCCACCAGCGTGCCGAGCGCGGAGGCATTGGCATGGCCCACGAGCAAGTCGCCCTCCCAATGCCCCGGCACCGTGCGAGCCGCCACCTCCGCTGGCCGCTCGTCGATACTGATCAGATCCTGGATGGGCCGCGAGCTGAGCCGCACCTTGCGGGGCCGACGAAAGCGGTGCCGGCGGCGCAGATACCGGACCAGCTCCCGCTTGAACGCGCCCCGCGGCAGCACATAGAGATAGGTATAGATGGCTTCGTGCGAGATGCGCATCGTCGGTTCGTGAGGATACCGCTGCGGCAACCCGCGTGCAATCTGTTCGGGGGACCAGCGCTGCGCGAGCAGGGTGAAGACCGCGGTACGCAAGCGGGGCTGGACCGTCAGCTTCCGGGTCTTACGAGGGTGGCGGGCCCAGCGTTGCGCCCGTTGCTGAGCCCGCACCGCGCGATAGGTCACGGGCGAGGCGGGCTGACGAGCCAGTTCGCGCGACACGGTGCTCGGGGCTCGGCTCAGTGCTCGCCCGATGGCCCGGAGACTGGACCCCGCGGCCAACAGGCGACTCAACTCCTCGCGTTCCATCACATTCAAGCGGTGATACCGTGCCATGTGCAACTCCTTGGTGCCTGGATCGACCAGGATACAAGTGTTGCACTAGGATCTTGAGCCCAGACTGACACCGTTTTCTCTTCGACTCACAAAATTCTAAGCGTTCCTCTTTTCTTTCCTGCCTTAGTGTGAGTGGGTCGGCAATTCATCATGGGCATGGTCGGCGATCCGATGATGGTGTTCCCCCGAGGCATTGGCCGGGTCTACGTGAATCGTGGCATTGCCGAGATAGGGCAGATGGTGCAACAGTTGATGCCTCACCTCGTACGCAATCTGATGGCCTTCCTCAACTGAGAGCGCAGAGCGAACGGCAATATTGACATCAGCCAGCAGCCGGTGCCCGAGCCACCGCACTCTCACTTCCGTGACATCGACAACCCTGGCCACGTGGCGGGCCGCATGGCGCACCTCATCGACTACTTCGGGGTCAATCCCATCCAGCAAACGCGTGAACAGCGACTTCCCGGAATCCCAAACTATTTTGAAAATCACGATCGTGATCGCAAGACCAACGAGCGCGTCAGCCTGCGGATAGCCCAGCCAGACACCCACGACGCCGATGAGGACTCCAAGACTCGTGACGCCGTCGATCCTGGCATGATAACCATCGGCCACGAGCGCCGCGCTGCCGATTTCACGTCCCACACGGATCCGAAACAGCGCGACCACCTCATTGCCGGCAAAGCCGATGAGAGAGGCTGCTGCCACCACTCCCAGGTAGTGGATCTCCTGTGGCTGGAGCAGCCGGTGGATGGATTCATAGGCGGCCAGCCCGGCGCTTGCCAACATGGCGAAGAGAATGGCAATCCCGGCCACGTCTTCGGCACGTCCATACCCATAGGTAAACCGCCTGGTCGGCTTCTTCCTCGCCATCATGAAGGCGACCCACAGGGGAATGGCAGTCGCGGCATCGCCGAAGTTGTGAATGGTGTCAGCCAGCAGCGCTACGCTGGAGGTCAGTGCCACGACGACGGTCTGAAGCAACGCCGTCGCCAGCAGCCCGACCAGCGACCACTTGACCGCCCAAATCCCCTTCTCCGTCGTCAGCAGGGCCGGGTCGAGCGTTCCATGCGTGTGGTCATGGGATACATGCTCAGAAGCATGCGCGTGATCGTGTGAGTCAGCAGGTGCCATCAAAGTTGGGTGGGAGTATAGCAGAAGCGGGAATGCAGCTAAATCATCGTCCGCGAGGGGTGAGGGAGGAAGGAGTGGAGGCGGGCGGGCGGAGCGTGCGGACCGTCCGTCGCATCGGCGGGCCCTTCGGCGGGCTCAGGGCAAGTGGTTCGACACACTCACCACAAGCCGTCAGGCATCAGCGGAAACGGTTCCTGACACCGTTTTCTTCCCCCGTTTTCTTCCCCACGTTTTCTTCCCCATGTTCTTCTCTTACTTCTGGGTTGAGGCGAGAAACAGGGCGCTCAGCAGTGCGGCCGCGGCCGATCCCAGGAACAGTGTGGACCACAGGTCGGCGCCGAAGCGCTCGCGGTAATGAGCGAGAAACCTCGATATCCTCGTCAGGTTGCTCCCGATCGGGTTCGAGAAGTAAAGCTCGCGAAGATGGGGCTCGCCCCAGATTTTCACCGTCATCCCTGCGAGCGAAATCCAGAGCAAGGAGAAGCTCATTCCGAAAATCCGCATGGGAACGGAAAGGTCGTCCGACAGCGCCACCGCCGCGGGCACAAACACCGCCACAGCCAGCAGGAGCCCCAGCAGCCCCCGCTGAATCGGCCCTAGCGTATCGCCAGGCTCGGGAGCGGGATCGTGTGGGGTGGGGGCATGTTGGTCAGCCGTCGCCATCGGCTGGCATTCTAGACTCTCACTCGGAGCAAAGGAAGGGGGCTGCATGAGGCTTTCCTCGGCCGGCGAGAGAGATCAGTGACTTGCAATTTGCAAGTCACGTGCTGTGGGACATGGAGATATGGAACGCGGAGATCATAACGATAGATTTAGAACGTGGGAGCAGGGGGCATCGTGATCAGCGGACGCGCCCTTCGACGGTTCGACACGCTCACCGCAAGCAAGCTCAGGGTAAACGGGGGTGGGGGAGGGAGCAGAAAAGAGCTTATGGCGTATAGCGTATGGCTCGGAGGAGGCGAATGCGGAGCGGCGGGGCGTCAGGGGGCGTCCGTCGCCATCGGCGGGCCCTTCGGCAGGCTCAGGGTGAACCGTCAGGCGTCAGTCTTCAGCGAAAATGGTTCCTGACGCGGTTTCTTTCCCTTTCTTTCCCGCGATCACGATAGTATATCTTCCGGACCAGGGCCTGCTGCCGGCGGCCCGCACGACATGATGGAGGAGGACACGATGCTGCGCCCGCGAAATAGCCGCGAACCCCTGGGCGGAGCTCATCTCGCGTGCCGGATGGTGCTGGCGCTGGCGCTCATGGCGCCATTATCGGGCTGCTTCTTGGTGCTGGGCGCCGGGGTGGGTGTCGGGGGCGCCGTCTACGTCATGGGCAAACTGCAAGAGGACATCACGGCTCCTGTCGGGAAGGTCCACACGGCCGCGCGCGCCGCGCTCGCGGATCTCGGCCTCAAAGTCCTCGAAGACAAGGGCGACGCCATGACCGCCCACCTGGAGTCCGAATTTGCCGACGGAAAGCGCGTCTGGATCGACGTGGACAAAACCACGGACACGGTCTCGACCCTGACCATCCGGGCCGGCCTCACGGGCGACGAGGCGCGCTCGCGCGAAATCCTCGCGAAGATCAAGGCCCACCTGTAACGAAAAT
>SPAX01000175.1 GCA_005239475.1 Nitrospira sp.
GAGGTGCGAGACCGCTTGGGCTTGGCAGGACGTTCCTGACTGGCGGCACTCGTTGCCGCCCATGCCTGGCCGGCGTGAAACGGATCGAGGGCATGGCCAGGGAGATCGAAGAGTCCGACCATGAAGGTGAGGATCAGGATACGCCATAGGGCTGATCGCATGGGTGTTCACTGCGTGTGATGGGATATAGAGTTTTTTCTCAGATGTTTGTGCCATTGTCAAGAGGATTGGCCGTACGAGCTAGGGTGGATTTGCCCTCGCGAGAATCGTGGGCGAAACCAGAGAGTTAGGGCCGTACCTGAACACCGCCCACGATTCCTGGTATACACCGCAGCATGGAGTCGGCGGAATGGACCAGCGATGCGCTCTTTGAACTTCACGTGCAGCCCGTCGAACGACACGAAGAAGCGCGCTATCAGGAACAGATGGCGCGTCACCACTATCTTGGCGCACTCCCGAAGATTGGTGAAACGGTGTGGTACGTCGCCACGTGGCGCGATCAGTGGGTGGCGCAACTGAGCCTCTCGGGCGCGGCCCTGAAATGCGGGGTGCGTGATCGCTGGATCGGGTGGGATTTTCGCACGCAGTATGGGCGACTCACACTGATTGCTAACAACAGCCGCTTTCTGATTCTGCCCGACTGGCACCGGCCGAATCTCGGCTCACGGGTGCTGTCGCTGACCGAACGCCGGGTCGGGGCCGATTGGCAGGCCCGCTTTGGTCATCCGGTGTTGCTGCTGGAGACCTTTGTCGATCCCCGGCGCTTCCATGGCGGCGTGTATCGTGCCGCCAACTGGATCGAGCTGGGCCTGACTCAAGGCTATCGACGCACCCGAGCAGGCTACAGCGCGGAGGCCGACGCCCCCAAGCGAGTCTTTGTGCGCCCGCTCTGCCGCCATCCTCAGCGGCAATTAACCCACCCCGACCGGAGTCACCTTCACCTGACAGGAGCCTCCAAGATCATGCTCAACGCCGACCAGATGCGCGCGCTGCCGCAGTGCTTTCGGACCATTACCGATCCGCGCCGTGCGCACGGGCGACGCCATCGTCTGCCCGTGGTGCTGGGCCTCTCGGCGGGCGCGACACTCTGCGGGATGCGCGGATATAAGGCGATCTCGGATTGGGCGAATGGGTTGGGACAGCAGGCCCAGAGGCGCTTCGGCTGTCGGCGTGAGCAGGGCCACTTCGTCGTCCCGAGTGAATTTGTGATTCGCGATTGCCTGGTCCGTATTGACCCGGGGGCCTTGGATCGGGCGCTGCAGGCCTGGAACACCGCGTGGGGGATGTACGACGCGGCCTTGGCGATGGATGGCAAGACCATGAAGCATGCCCTCGACGAGACCGGACATCGCACGCACATCATGAGCGTAATCGGGCATGACTCGAAGCGCTGTCACACCCCAAAAAAGTCGGGACCTTGTCCGTAGCGGGCGGTGAGGAGCAGAAGCGCACCAACGAAATCGGCATGGCGATCCCGTTGCTTGAGGGCTGTGCCCTCGCCGGCAAGGACATCACGGGCGATGCCCTGCTGACTCAGCGCGCCCTGGCCACCTATATCGTCGAACAACAGGCTCATTATTACTTCACCGTCAAGGGCAACCAACCCGCGTTACAACGCGATATTGCTTTGCTGTTTGAGCAGCGCACAGCCGCCGATTACGTCGAGGTCACCCCAGCCGATCACAGGCGCCTTGAGACGCGGCGTATCTGGTGTAGTACGGCGCTCAATGCGTACCTCGACTTCCCTCACGTCGGGCAGGTCTTTCTGATCGAGCGCGAATCCATCAAGAAGAACACCGGCAAGCGCTCGCGTGAGATCGCGCTGGGGGTCACGAGTCGCCCCCCGCACCAGGCCGCGCCGCAACGAGTACTGGCCGTCAATCGTGGACACTGGGCCATCGAGAGCGTGCATGACCTCCTCGACTGGAACTACGATGAGGACCGTAGCCGCATCCGAACCGGATTCGGACCAGAAAACATGTCGCGTCTCCGCCGCTTCGCGGTCGGGATCCTCAAGTCCTTCCAGAAACCCGCGCACACCATCGCCGAGATGATGCGCACACTCTGCTTCCGGACGCGTCTTGTCTTCGACTACTTGCGGATGACAAAAAACTCAGTCACCGGGGCACGAGCAACTTGAGAACAAATTTACCGTGCCCTCCAGAGAACCACCGGGTGAAATCAGAACGAGAAACGCCACGGGCAGCCATCAAGGGAAGGAGAAAAGAAGGACCCTTGTGGTGCCCGTGGTGGGCGCTTGGGACGCCGACGACCGTTATATGGTTGTGATACCGGAGAGACCCGCGCGATACCGAGGGCCTTGAGCCTGCTCGACCTAGACAGTGGGGCTCCCCTCATGCGGTGTAGCCTCGTGCGTCAGCTTCCTGTCTCTCGATCGGTCAAGTCTTGTTGTGTGATTCCCGTACACGGGAATGGTGTGACCGTCGAAGATGGAACTGACATTCCAGCCGAGCCACTCGCCTTCAATTCGGCGGGCCAATCAGATCCGGTGGACCGAGGTCTTCCATCAGCGACCTCCTCTCTGAGGGTGAGAGCACGAACACTTTCTTCATATTCCCGCTTCCATCTTCATGTCAATGAAGGAACGTCCTCCTGAAGTTGGACACCTCGGAGTTGGACATGTTGACCGGTTTCGCCATGGGGCGTAGACTGAACGTGTTGGCAGCAACCGCCTTTTCTTTCTGCAGGTGGTGGCCATGGTCCTCCGCGGAGCACAGATCCAACGGTGTGGCCAGGCCAGGTATCGCCTCGTCTCCGCTCAATCTCTTCCTCACGATCTAGCCAGGTTATACGGTCGCGCGCGTCCGCTCACGTCAACTGACCTCGGCGGCGTCGCAGACCTGTACATCGATGAGGTACGGACCCGGACCGATTCTCATGGCCGGAAATCGTTCCCTGCGACTCGCGCAAGATGTCGCGTTGCGCGCCTGCTGCGCAACCAGTCGCCCAATGCTGAAAGGACATTCTATGTACCCGGTCATTGCCCTGATCGTTCTGACGTTGTTCACCTGGATCGTCGCGATGTGGGCCTCGTGCGATGATAGTGAAGAGCCTCACGATGTGGAGAAGCCGGAAAAGAGTTCCGATGAACAGGATCATCGGAAGGCGGCCTAAGAGCTGTTGTCACGCGTACCTGTTCCGAACGCCCGATGGAGGACCCTATGGCCTGTGAACGGTGCGGGGGATTGAGTGTCGCCGCGCATTTCGGGGGGGACCATGCCTGGAAGTATGACGGATGGGAGTGTCTCATCTGTGGAAATATTACCGATCCGCTCATCATGACGAATAGGGACGCGCAAGCGCATGGAGCCATAGGACCGATGACGTCGAGCGGGATGAGACCTGCGCGCGGCGCAGTCAGTCCAGGCCGGCACTCAGATACAGTTCGGTCATAAGCCAACGTTGATCCCGTAGAGGGATCTCTCAGATTCAGGGATCCCTTGCATCCACAAGGAGGTTCCATCATGAAGACCTCGCTTATCATATGTTGTGCCAGTCCCTTCATTGTCGGGCTTGTTGTATCTCTCGCGCTGGCCAATCCGGATATGCTGCCGAAACATCCTGGCTATCCGATGGGGAAGGCGGTAGATCCCGTGAAAGGACAGCCCCTCGCCAATGATCCGGGCCAGACGAACGCCTCGGGCGAGAACGCACTGGTTGGGTCGGCGGCATTCGACGATGCCCACTCGTCGCAGCATCTTTCAATCAATCAGAACGACCAACGGTTGCTTGAAAAACCGGGAGCGGGAATTCTTCCAACGGTTCAGGGGCCGAACATCAAGATCGAACCGCCTGTGAAGGAGGGCACCAAGATCAACGCGTCCCCGCAGTGATGTCGGATCATGACGCGTAGCTTGGCACAGACCGGTCCATCGTTTCCGTCGAAACCAGGGGGGCACCCGATTGAAACCGCGAACTCATCGGGTTTCGTCGCAGCACAGATCGCAGCGACGCAGGCAAGGGGCGTGATCTGTTTCATCGGAACGATGACGACGTCCCGTGTGCATCCACGTCCAATCCGACAAGCGAATCGTCGCCTTCGAGGACAGGAAGTGGAATCGTCTCTCATGGTTCTGATTCCCTCCAGCCAGCCACTGCCTTGCCGTTCTCGCTCTTGACCGGTGCATCGCTGGGGCGTAGAGTAAAGACTCATTCACGAGCTGCCTCATTCTGGAGGTGGTGGCCATGATCCTCCGTGGAGCACAAATCCAACGGGATGGGCATGGCAGGTGCGGCCTCCTCCCTAATCGAACTCTTTCCAGCAATAGAGCCGAGTTGCCCTCTTCCGGTGTGCTTGCGCACACCGGGGCGAACCTGCACAACGTGTGGCCTCTTGTGGTCACCTCAGACCGGGAGGTGCAGCCCTTGTCCGACTGTCAGGACCGGAAACCATTTCATGTGACTCGAGCAAGGGGTCGCGTGGCACGTTTGCCGCGCGCTGAATTGCCCGATGCCGCAAGGAGGTCGTTATGTCGTACCGCTACAACACCATCGACATCATCGTGGGTGTCGGCATGTGTGCAATTGTCTTCGGAGCATTGCTGTTCTTTGTCGCTGCCACTGGAACTTTCCAGGGCGCACCCATCGCGTACACTCCTATTGAGCGACCAACAGGGATACTGGCCGACATGGCCATGCTCCAGCCAGCCCTGGGCCAAGCCATTGTCGACCAGGCACTCTTCGAACGCCGCGCCAATCAGGCCATGGCTCAATCCGCGTCCGAGTGGAACCGGGCGACGCTCGCTCACCACGAGTTCCAATCGCTCCCGGGCGGTCCCTTCGGAGCCGTCATGCGCCAGGCTGCTACAGTCCCAGCCGACCATATGGCCCGCGTCCAGGGCGTCATGGGACGGGCGATCGTGAATTTCACTCGGCGCGGCATTCGAAGTGGCGTGTTGTCGGCTGATCAGTATCTTTCAGATTACAACACCGGCATGATTCGCGCGACTGAAGCCCGGGGGCAGCGTCTGGACCAGGAGTTCGCCTCGACGTGGCAAGCGACTCTCGGGCGCGAGATTGTGGATGCCATTCAGCACTACACCGAGCGGGCTGGCGCGATCCAGGAGCGATTGGGCACGGCCATTCTGTATATGGTGCAGGCCCAAACAGGATCGGAAGAAGTCCGGGGTGCACAACAAGAGCAACTGGGGAGCTTAGTGGTGGCCGCTGTTCGCACTGAGGCGCTGGCGGATCGCTTGACCCTGCTGGCAGCC
>SPAX01000176.1 GCA_005239475.1 Nitrospira sp.
TTTCTCCGCGAAGAAGCTCGGCAGCGCGATTTTGCCTGGGTGAAGGGTGAGGTCGGCGTCGAGAATCGCGCGCAGCAGTATGGTCACCGAGCTGCCATTGTGTTGGTGACCGGAGGGCGACATACGGGGAAGTCCTTCCTTGCCAAGACCATTGAGGCCAGGCTTGTGGCAGACGGTCGGCATGCGTACTTGCTCGACGGAGAGAATCTCCGACGCGGGCTTGATGCAGACCTTTCAGAGGGAGAACGAGGACAGGCAACAGAGATGGCTCGCCGCTATGGCGAAGTGGCGAGGCTCCTTGTCGATACTGGGTTGATCGTGGTTTCGACGACCAACCCATTCGGTATGGCCTATGTCGAAGCGGCACAGGCTATTCGGACGCTTGTCCACCCGGTTCCAGTCATCGCCATTCACATGAGCAAGGCACCAGAAGAAGTTCCGCCCAATACGGATATCGCGCTGTCAGGCCCGGCAGACTTTGACGCGGCCACTCGTCGAATTCTTGAGGAACTCAAGCACCGTGGAGTGCTGGCTCAGGCAATCGGAGCAAAGCCGATCTTTCAGTATTCAATTTAGTCGGACGCTGAAAAAGCTCGCCAGCGGCGTTCTCGCATCGTTCAGACCCTCAACGTACCCCAGAGGGTACGCCTGCGGGCCTTCACTCGCTGCGGCCTTGCTGGACGAACTTTTTGAGCATCCTGCGGGAGGCGGAGGGAGGCGTATTCTCTGCAATACGTTGACGGACTGAGCGGCGAGCATTGCCCGTCGCAGCAGCGTATCCGCGTTTGCAGTAGAAGGGTTCATGGATAACCCGGGCTACACCCACGTGCTCAACCGTGGACCGGCGGGCTTTCGCAGTCAGCTGGACGGGCTGTGAACCAATCCAGAGAGGGTGTGTTATGCCGATCCGCATAAGAACCCGTGATAAATGTTTGATAGGGCGCAACTCATTGAACGAGCGTCGATTATGGGATATTGCTCACGATCATTGAAGGTGTGTTACGCGGACAGAAATGGCAGGCCCGGCTCTTATGCGGATCGGCCTAAACATAGTTAGACGGAATCGCACGTGAAGCGCCTTCTCTTTCTCCTGTTCGTGATAGGAACGCTTGGAACGATCGTCGGATGGTTCTTTGACCGTGCACTCGACATAGAGACTGTGACGCGCGTCATCGCTCCCGACTACCACCACGGCGAAGCTGCGCTTCGAGCTCTTGAGGCTAACCCTCGCGTAGCGCTTACCCGCGAGCATCCTGGCTTTGCCCCAATCCTCACCCGGTGGCCCAACCTGCCTGAGCCAGGACGCGTCGCAACGATCGGTCGCAGCGTGGCGTTCATGAAATTTGGCCCTACCGTCCGTAACGAGATCGAGTTGATTGCCCGGGATTCCGAGCGGGGAGAACTCACGCCCCGCTGGAACCTCTCCGGGGCACGAGTCCAGCTCCGTGACGAAGCAGAGTCAACCGCCTTCCTCTGGGGCACAGTGATCTTTTTTGGGGGTTTATGCGTCAGTACCATCTCGGGTGTTATCGAGTTCTGGATCGACCGATGAGAAACATCGATCGCGTTAGCTTTTGCCAAATTCCCTCTAACTCGGCGTTTGAGCGGACGGGCCGGCGAGCAGCGGATCACGGCTGGGGTCTGCGAACGCGGGTGGGGTCATTGCTTGACTTTGCACTGCGCCAGCGCTGCTGCAGAACCTCCTGCCCGAGCCGTGTCAAGAAATCCGTCCGGTCGGTCTCGTCATGAAGGATCGTTTGCTGGTCGTTGCCGCGAGCGGTGAGGTGCTAGAGGGCGTCCGGATATTCCCACACGAAGTTGCGAGCAATGAACGCGGAGCCAAGAGGGAGCAAGGTGCAAGGTCAAGCAATGACCCCATCTCCTTCCACATCTCCTTCCACTGGCTTTGCCGAAATGATTCGGACGTCGAGTTATAGTTAGCCGTTGTAACAACCAACGATTCGCCGACCATGGAAGAGATCGCCCAAACGCTGAAGAAGTACGACGAGGAGTACATACGTCAAAACTTCACTGATGCTGCATCCATCAATGCGTTCGCGCTCTCTTTCTACAAAGACGCAGCAGACATATACGATGCCGTGACGCGTGTCCGAAACCTTGAACGCAATCCGCACGGATTCGATCTGCATGACGCACCGATACTTGGACTTCTAGTCAAAGTTTGGAAGCTTCTTAAGGAGGTACTGAAGTACTACGAGCAGGACAACGCCGAGATCATCAGTGTCCTCGAGCGTCCGCTAATTGAGGCGTCTGTCGTCGCCACGTACCTCATGCAGAACGACAACTCCGTTGTCGAAGACTACAGAAAGTGCTCATACAAGGACCGCCTGCGCATCTTGCGAGACTTGGAGAGCGGTTCACCTTTCTTGGAGAGCAAAGCCGGAAAGCGTCTCCTGACGTCCGTGAGAGAAAAGATGCTCAACGAACGACTTACCACTGAGGACTTTGACCAGCAGAAAGAGAACCATTGGAAAGTCCAGGGCAAAAGCTTCTATAAGATCTTCGCCCTTGTTGAGCACGCCGATCTGTACGCTTGCACATACGGGATGATGTCAGAGTCCATTCATGGGTCTTGGAATGAATCCATGGACTACTGCCTCTCTCGGAATACCGACGGCACATACTCGACGTTTCCTTTCTTCCAGCCTGCAGACGTTCGTTTCGTATCGCCCACCCTGCGCTTTGCCAGCAAGCCCTTCAAGTTGTGGTTGGCGCGGATCGAGGCGGACGATCCCAACTTGATGCGGGCGCTCGACTGGATCGATCGCGTTAACACGGCCATCTTTCGGAAGTTCGATGAAACGTACGACGGCTAACCGGCCCATCGAGACGGACCTTCGCAAGTGGGCTTCGCCCTATCGCTCGGCCGCTCATGCGTGACGTTAGGCATCGGAATGTGCACCATCTGGCGGACTGGATGTGTGGAGTTTGACTCACCGGAAATCCCTGTGTTACGGTCAACCTCTGTGTATTCGCCCAGTTAGCAAGGGGTTTCCGTTATGGCGGTCGAGAAAGATCTGAAGGCCATTCTTGGTAAATTGAAGTATTCAGATGACGCCAAAGTACTCGAACAGATTTCAGGAAATGCCGCACAGGTTCATGCTCGCATGGCCGGCATCAAGCACAAGCTGGTGGTCATGAGTGGAAAGGGCGGCGTGGGTAAGAGCATGACCACCGTCAACTTGGCGTTGGCGTTTGCGCGGCAAGGCGCGAAGGTCGGACTCTTAGACGTGGATCTGAACGGACCCTGCGTGCCTCGCATGTTGGGCATGCACGGCCAGTCGTTGACTATGAGGCCTGAGGGCGCGATTCCCCCGGTCGGGCCGCTCGGGGTGAAAGTCGCGTCGATGGACTTCTTCTTGGATGATGCATCGCCGGTTCGCTGGAAGGGGCCGATGGATGTTAGCCCGGTATGGTTAGGGTTGATGGAAATGAATGTCATTCGAGAATTCTTGGCCGATGTCGTCTGGGGAGAACTCGATTATCTGCTGGTCGATCTGCCTCCCGGAGCCGCGGCGGACAAGCCCCCGGTCATCGCCGGATTTATTCCAGACCTGGCAGGAGCAGAAGTGGCATCGGATGTGGTGCAGAAGTCGGTCACCTATGCCCGCGACATAGGTATCAAGGTCCTGGGCATGGTCGAGAATATGAGCGAGTATCGCTGTCCTTCTTGTGGCGAAGTGAACGAGTTGTTCGAAGGCAACACCGAGGCGATGTGTGAGATGTTGGACCTACCGTTGCTCGGACGGATTCCCTTTGACCGGAAACTCGCGCGCACCTTCGACAAGGGGGAGCCGTTGCTCGACGAAACCTATCCGACGATTCAACGGTACCAGGAAATTGCCGGGCGCATCAGGACGCTCATCGATTACAAGAAGGTGCTTGCCGACAAGCTATGATGTCACGTACCCAACAGGATGCTGAAAAAGTCCGCCAGCGGCGTTCTCGCATCGCTCAGAGGCTCAACGTACCGAAGCGTACGCCTCGCCTCTTCGCTCGCTGCGGCCTTGCTGGACGGACTTTTTGAGCATCCTCAGGGTATTCTGGCATCAGCACCATATGTAAGATTCCAAGGATGTATTGTGTATAAACCGAGTTTTTCCGTAGCCAGCTAAGAGGAGACGCTATGAAATTCGTGTGCCTCAACTGTGAAACCTACATGAACTTTGAGAAGGTGGAGAAGCCTGGGGAGGGCACGCTCGGCGTGTTCTTCGGCTGTCCCTCTTGCAATGCCAAGTTCTCGATGGTGACGAATCCAGGTGAAACCCAGATGGTCAGTTCTCTCGGGGTGAAGCTGGGTGGGCGTACTGTTGAGGCCGAGCCTTTTGAGATGACGCGGGGTACGCTGAAAGACGAAGCGGCCGCAAGCTCTGGTCAGATGGCGGCATATTTGAACGAGAAAATTCAAGGTGGTCAGCCGGCGGCTGCGGTCACGGTTGCCACAGCCGTCACGCCCGGAGAGAAGTCCAGCGGCGGTTGCCCATTCTCTGCAATGGTGGCGGAAATGGGCCTGGCCTCGGATGGTAAGCCCAGCAATGCTGGAGCGGCGACTACAGAGTTTGCTTGGTCGGTCGATGCGAAGGAGAAACTGGACCGCCTTCCCTCATTTGTGAAGCCGATGGTGCAGAGCAGTGTGGAGGCTTTCGCGCGCAAGCAGGGGTACAAGACGATCACGTTACAAGTGATGGACGATTCCAAGAGCGAATCGAGCAATGGGATGACCTGGACGCCTGAAGCGGAGAAGCGGCTTGAGAATATTCCAGACTTCATCCGTCCCATGGCCCGCAAAGAGGTCGAGCGGGTGGCGAAAGAGCGCGGGATGGTGACCGTTACGGCTCAAGTCATGGATGACGCGAAAGATAAGTTTATGAAGTTCATGTAAGGATTGGACTCGTGCGAGGGCACAAACAAAGGCCCATCCAGCTCTCTGGGTGGGCCTTTCAATTACAGCGACCACTTTCATCGTGGGCGGAACTCCAGGCAGCGAGCGCGTGGGCGTCGATCGTCCTGGCTGTTTTCTGTACGATGATGTTCGTCGGTACGGCTCCGCTCTATGCCCAGCTTAGCGAAGGCGGGTATCTATCCGGTCGCGATCATCATGAGGCCAGCGTTGGTGGGTGGGAGGGCTCAGCCCAAGGCGTGGCGTATTCGGAGTTTAACCACCACCTCGCCGGGTTCTTTGTCCTGTTGATGGGTTGTGCCGAATTGAGCCAGGCCTTGCATCGGCCAATTCTGCTCTGGGCCAGGTTTCTGCTGCCGGCTGCCATGTTGTTGGGCAGTGTCATTCTCCTGATCTGGAGCGACCACGAAGCCTGGCCGATCGGATCGCGCAGCTTTGTGCAGACCTTCTCCGGTCATGATCCGGAAATTATCCAGCACAAGATCTACGGAGTCTTGCTGTTATTGGCAGGCACGGTTGAGGCCTTACGACGGATTGGTCGTATCTCGGATGGCCTGTGGAGCACTTCCTTACCGCTGTTTGCCATCATCGGGGGCCTGATGTTG
>SPAX01000177.1 GCA_005239475.1 Nitrospira sp.
CCAATAATGTGCAGACGCATTTCATGATCACGTTCTGTGGTGTCCAGGATGGCTGGTAAGAGCCGCTTTTGAATGCCTTCCACCGCAAACGTATCGGCCCGTGCTCTGATGATGTAATAGGAGACGGGTTTTATCAGAGGGAAGTCTTCGTGATTGCGGAGTATGGTCGACGGCCAGAACACGCCGATGACGATCGCCTGGTCTTCGGCAAGATACTGGTCGTCCACCCCACGCCAGTATAAGCGACACAGAAAATCTTGATAGTTCCCTTCTGCGCTCCCCGCGGTTTTGTCCCAACCATGAACGAAGATGATGATGTCCCTCCGTGTGAGTGCTGCAACCTTCGCCGCGTGGAGCTGATCCTCGTACAGAATGTTGCCGTCTGCATCGAACTCCACGGGGTAGAAAAACTTGGACGCGTGTGATTCGCACGGAAGACGCGCAAGGTCCTTGCCGGTGTAGAGCGGGCTGAAAGTGCTCCCGGGCAGCAACAATACAATTGCCAGGACCCACACCCCGCGAGTTTCCATTTTCAGAATAGAGCTCACTTCTGCTTCTTCATTGACGTGCGTGTATGGAACGTTAGGCTGTTTGGCCTGCCGTAGAAGTCCGCTCCCGCTCAGGAAATAGGAGTTTGGGCGAAAGGGGGGGTCGTGACAGCGGCAAGGCTAGAGCATTTTTAGTTTATGTCTTTACATAGCCTGAGGACGCGAAGTAGCGTGTGCATTCATCGGGAGTGAAGCGGTCAAGCAGCGTGCCGATATCCTGCCAGAGCGCGTCGACAGTACGTGGGGCGGCTTTGCGGAGCAGCGCTTTGAGTTTGGCAAACAGTTTTTCGATGGGATTCAGATCGGGGGAATACGGCGGGAGATAGCGGATGTGTGCCCCCACTGCCTCAACGGCCTCTTTAACTCCCGCTACTTTGTGACTGCGTAAGTTGTCGGCGATAACGATATCGCCGGGGTGAAGCGTCGGGCATAAGAACTCCTGGACATATTTCAGGAACAGGGCGCCGGTCATGGCGCCATCCGCTATCATCGGAGCGGTGATGTCATCATGCCGCAGCCCGGCGACGAAGGTGGTGGTGTGCCAATGTCCGTGAGGCACGGAGGCGAGGCACCGTTCGCCACGCGGCGCGCGTCCGTAGCGCCGGGCCATGTTCGTCGA
This sequence comes from Nitrospira sp., assembly GCA_005239475.1. Lineage (GTDB taxonomy): Bacteria > Nitrospirota > Nitrospiria > Nitrospirales > Nitrospiraceae > Palsa-1315. The sequence goes on from SPAX01000177.1 coordinate 1,168, forward strand.
CGCCCCAGTTTCATCCAGAAAGACCAGCTTCATGATATCCAGAGCCGGTTGAGATGCCTGCCACTCACGCCGCGCGGCTTGCACGTCGGCGCGTTCTTGCTCGCTGGCGTGCAGGGTTTTTTTTAAGTGTGAGCTTCCATTTGTCGAGTTGATGCCACAACGCGGGCACTTTGATCGCAATTCCGTGTTCCGCCAATCGTGCGCACAGCTCCGCAAGCGTCAGATCTCCTGTTTCCTTCAGCCAGGCCCGAAGCGTCGGCTCCATCCCGGCCAACCGGGACCGCCGGTGGCCACCAATCGGCAGACTGCCACGCTGTCCCGTCTGCTTAAGACGGGTCCGCACCTGATACACCCAGACCCGGCTGACTTCAAATCGATTCGCAATGGCCGTCGGACGATCTCCGCGCTCCAGCGCACGCAGCACACGGTCCCGTAAATCCTGTGAATAGGCGTCCATTCCTTCCCCTCCATCGAGCGTACAATAGAGGAGATCATACACATTGTATACACTTAAATCAAAAGTGCTCTAGAGTTCCGCCTTCGCGAGGAAACGCAGTTCCCGTGAGATTGCGGCCCCTAAGACGATCCCGTCGAGCACCGAGTCGTGATTCGGTGCAACGACCGCAGGCCCGGTGACGGGAAGGCGATCGGCGTCGACCACTTCGAGTCGATAGACGGCGCGCACCAAGTCGCCGAAGAAGCGGCGAACCTGCGCGTAGGTCGGAGGGGAGAACGGCAAAAGCCCCTCACCTATGTTTGCCTGACGGCCGACAAGAGTTTCCATCAATGATTCCATCAGGCCTCCTCCTCGTCCATGACTTCTCCCTCTGATCGCAGCAGTTGGTATTTGGCCATCTTGTTTTGATCCAGTGCTCTCTATCGACCCTAGCCAGCAACCGGGCATATGAGGAGTGTGGATTGTGTCCATCGCGCCATAGCCGGGCTCGCTGTAGCACCTGGTTAGACTTTACCTCTAGCCGTGCTTCTCTTTTTTCCAGGCTCCCCAGGCATAGAAAAACCCCACCGGCGCGCTGATGAGGCAAACCCATGCCAGAAGAGACGATTCTGCGAATAGCCAACCGGCAAGAGCGGTATAGATACCTGCTCCGATAAAGTAGACATACCAAGGAATGTTGCCCTTTCTGTTCACAACTGTGTCGGTTTGCGTTGTCATTCGAGTGCCTCCTGCGTCCAGCGATGTCTCACTGCCAGATGGCTGACCGCCCACGGTGACCAGACCGACGAGTTTGCCAGGCTGGTCGAAGGTGTGTTCGACATACACCGAGCCGTCGCGGACCGGAACGTCTGGCCTCTTATGAACGGAGGACCGCCCACCAATTCCGCAGCCACTTCGATCGTACGAGCTTGTACCCGAGCCAGGCCATTAGCAGCACGCCGAGCAGTGGTACCGCCACGGAATTCAACAACTTCTGATAATCGATCATCTGTACCCGCAAGAGGTACTGGTAGCGCGAAGGATTCCGCCCCTCCGCTGTAATGATGACCCTATACAGGCCCTCGCCCAGCGTGGCTTCGCCACTGACTACTCCGGTCGGGTGGTGACTCGGACGCCAGTCTGCCACCGTCTGAGTTTCTGCCCCATTGCTCCCGTTCCCCTTCACTATCCGCAGACCTACCGGCACGTTGCGCAATGCTGGATCTACGAGATCCACGACTAGGAAGGTCTCGCCGGTCTTAGGAATGTCCGTGCAGTATTGAGCTTTCAGCTCGTATTGTGGTTGGTAGGTGCTGAAGTGCACCGCGCTCTCACCGACCCAGCGCACGCAAGGATCTACTTCCAAATCCGCTCCTTCATGGGCAACGGCTGCGCCAGGGTACAGTGCGGCAACAAGAAGGAGCACCATAGAACCTACTCGTGTCATTTGCTTAATCATGGCCAACCTCCCTGTATTGGGACCTTGCTAAACTCTGGTCCATGCTGCCTCCTCATCACTGCCGACAGTCCCGCTCCTTCATTCTTGTCATTCGCTTCTGTTCCTCACTGAGGAGACAGGCCCCTCCGGGGTGTAAGGAGGGGCCTGCCTACCTCGGCGGGAGACGCCGTGTGAGTCGCGGCGCCACCAATTCGCCATATATAGAGTGTGCATGAAGGAAGTTCCCTTACACGGTTGTCAAT
>SPAX01000178.1 GCA_005239475.1 Nitrospira sp.
TCAAACGTTCTGTTGTGTGAGGCGGACGCAAGCGCTCGGCGACGGAAAGAGGCGTCAGTCCAGAGCACGTGAGGCACGGACAGATCGTACAGAGTAAGTCGCGATGGCGGGAATGGATCCTAGCCGTTGCAATGGTTGGTAGTCTTCCCTCGGTCGTTTCCGCAACGCATGAAGCCGACCATCGGTTTACGGTCGAAGGGTTTGTCTGCGGAGCAGATGGAAAAAGAAGCGCGAATATAGACGTGCTCGTCAAGGATACGAAGATCTCCTACGGGCAGATCGTCAAGACCGATGGAGACGGATACTACAAGGCGGCGTTTCATCTTCATAACGATAATCTTGGCGATCCGCTGCTGATCGAAGCCAACGGGGAGCAGCAGCATCAGAAAATCTCGTTTGACCCGAAGGATCTGGAGGCAGAGCGAATCATTCAGGTCAATTTTGGGACCGGCTGCATACAGGACAGGGGCAGTACTCCTCTGTGGGTCTATCTAGGGTTGGGGGCTGCGGCGGCGGCAGTCGGTGGGTTCATCGGGGTCAAATTGATTCGTTCATGGCGGAAGCAGGAGCAGAAAAGAGAAAAGTCTCAGGGCAAGCGTAAAAAATAACCGAAGCGGTTCGTAGGGCTGATGTGCACCTCGCCGGATCGGTTACTTGAAGTGGCAGGGGAGTGCGCGTGTCGTCACGGTATTCGTTAGGATCGGCGCTTTTACTGGGGTGATGATCCCCCCGGTGAAAGCGTTTTTTTTGTCTTCGTGCGAGAGTGAAATGTCATGGATGTGGTTGGGAAAAAAGGAGCATGAGATGGTTATGAAGCAGATAAAAGTTTCGCAACTGGCGGTTCTGTTGGGGATGGGGCTCTTCATGGTGGCATGCGGGGGAGGAGAAGGAGGGGAGGGGCCGATCGTTCCTCCGCCGCCGGCTCCTGCCGAGTATGCCGACAAACATATGCCTGCTGGCTGGTGGACCGATGCGGCCAAGATGGAAGAAGGGCGGAAGCTCTTCATCGGCGAGACAAATCCCGATGTGAATTGTGCCAGTTGCCATGGCAAGGACGGCAAGCCGGTCAAGGCGGGTGCCCGTGACTTCCGCGTCGGCGAGAGGATGAAGCTCTATTCCGATTCAGTATGGGCCTGGCGGATTTCCGAAGGGGTTCCCAATACGAAGATGAAGGCGTGGAAGAGCAAGATGGCAGAGGAAGATATCTGGAAGCTGGTCTTGTTTGAACGGAGCCTCGGGCTGGCTGGGAAGGGATGGGACGTCGACAAGAAATCTTGGGTTGATGCGGCGAGCGTCTCGGCTGCTCCTGCAGCACCGGCAGAGGCACCTGCTGAAGCTCCAGCTGCTCCGGCAACAGCGGGCAAGTAAGGGGACTTCAACCTAGGAGCCTGTGCGATATTAACCCAAACAACGTTTTGCCCTGAGCGCTCGGGTAGGGTACCCGTGTATTCGCTTAATGATAGTCTTGTATACATGCGATAGCTGGACGAACGTGTCGCCCCTACGGTCATAACCAGATCCTCTTGGTGCTCCCATCAGTTCTTGTCGCGGGGGGGCAACGCACGGTTCACGGTGAACGAGAGGGCGTTGTGCTGTACGACGCACAACCTCCTGAGGCTCTGGACCACCACCCGACACCTAGGGGCCTTCTGGCTGCAGGGGTGGGTAGAGTGAAGAGCGGGGAGTACGGATTTAAAGAAGAGGGCAATCCCTGGCCGTCTATCCGTGGGCTGGCCGTAAGGAAGGGAAAACATGATGCAGATCTCTCAATGTCGGACAGAGTCCTAGTGAAGAGGGGCGGCGAAATATCATGAAAACGTGGCAGCGCAGTCTCGTGGCGGCATGTGCGCTTCTGGTGCTGTTTGGAGGAGTGGCCTATGCCCAAGCTCCTGGCACACCTACGATGGAGTTTCCCTATACGGGGAATAGGACCGCAGTATGGATCGTCGCCCAGCTTCACATTCTGTTTGCGGCGTTCATTCTCGGCGCCCCGATCTTTGTCGTGATCTCAGAATGGATGGGGTATCGGAAGCAAGAGCCTCGATACGATCGCTTGGCAAAAGAAGTCACAAAGGTGACGGTCATTCTCTACAGTATGACGGCCCTCACCGGCGGCCTGTTTATTTTCGTGCTCCTGGCGACGTACCCGCAGTTCACCACGTGGTTCATCAATCAGTTCTATCTCGTGTTCGCGGTGATCTACCCGGCGCTGTTCATCAGCGAAACCATCTTGTTGTACCTGTATTTCTACACCTGGGACTCCTGGAAGGGTGAGAAGAAGGGTCGTCATATCGCCCTCGGTGTGCTCTTGAATCTGATCGGTTTGATCACGCTGTTCGTGATCAACGGCCCGACATCGTTCATGAATACTCCGGTGAAGGGGGAGGGTATCTCGCCCCAATTGTTCCTCGAAACCGCGACCTTGTGGGACAAGATTGCCAACTACAGCTGGATGCCGCTCAATCTCCACCGGATCGTCGGTAACGTGACGTTCGGAGGATTTGTGGCGGGCATGATCGCCGCCTACATGTATATGGGAGCGAAAAAAGACGAAGAGAGGGCCTACTACGATTGGATGGGTTTTGTCGGAAACCTGATCGGCGTGGGCGCGATGCTGTTCCTTCCCTTCATGGGATATCTGTTGGCGTACGAGCTCTGCGACTACGATGCGTCGATCTGCCCGTACATGATGGCCGACCAGCTCTCGATGTTTTTTGAAATGCAGGGAGCGATGATCGGACTCATGTTCTTGGCCAGCAACTATTACATCTGGCTCAGCATGAAACGCATTGAGGGGGTCGAAAAGGTCCGGATGACGATCCTGGCTCCCATCGCGATGGTGTTGCTCCCATTGGTGATGACCAAGGTGATGACGGACTATCCGGTTCCCGACCCGATGTCGTTGGCGTTTCTTTTGCCGTTGATCCTGGCGCCATTCACTCTAGGCCGGTTCATCCCGAATACTCGATTCTTTCCGAAGACTGTGTCTGCGCGGACCGTCATTAAAATCGGCTTTTTGATGGTGGTCGTGGGCGATGCCATCTGGCTCACCCCTCACGGATTCGTTCCGACAGGCGCTAAGTTGGTGGCGGAGTTGGAACTGCCGGAATCCTGGAACTTCTTGGCGTTGATGCCGGCCAAGAATTCTGCGGCGTTCACCTTGGTGTTCGTCACGGTCGTCAACTACGTCATTTATAACCGGGCCATCAGGCAGGGCACGATTGTCTGGGGAAAAATCGATTTCGCCTCCCAGTTCGTGCTGATCTTTCTGGCCTTCAGCTCAATTTGGACGATGGGCTTAATGGGCGCCGTCCGCTCGCTGCTGCGGAAGTACTACCACACCTACAATTTGTTGCCCGACTTCACCGCGGAGTCCTTCACGCCGACGCTGTCATATTCTGCCTGGTGGATTACGGGAATTACCGTCGTCTTTTTCATAGTCGTGAGTTTCGCCATTATCGTGACCCTTCGGCCTTCCGATTCGAAGGGGCACGCACCCGAAGGCAGTCCTGTTCCTGCCAGGGCCAAGTAACCGGGGTGCGGAACGTCTACTGAAGGAAAGAGAGTCTGCATGGGGAATGTGATTAAGAAACTGGCGATCGGTCTGGTGGTGGGCGGCGCGCTTGTCGGTATTACGAGAGCGCTCGAGTTTCCCTTCGTTTTCCAGATGATGTTCTTTGGCTACGCGATGTTGGGGGCTGCCGTCTTCATGTTGCTGGACGCGCCGTCGCTCAAGACTATGAGCGGGACAAAGTCCGTGATCGCTCTATTGGCGTTCTACATCGTGCTGTGTACGGTGTACATTGCCGGCGCCTCGATGTGGCCGCAATACGATCCGGAAGATGAAAAGGGAAAGATCGCCAAGATATTGGGGCCCAAATTTGCTGCGACTCAACAGGGAAAAGCTGAGGAGTTGATCGCCCGCGCGAAGGCGCTCGATGAGCAAGTGAAAGCGTTAGAGGTGCGGCTCAAGGCACTGGGCGGGGATGAGACGACGAAAGAACCGCAGGCTGGTGCTCTCCCGGTCACAACCGGCGCGGCAACCGGAGACTTTATGAAGCTGGGTGAAGAGCAGTGGCAGCTGCAGGAATGTTACAACTGCCACAAGCTGAAGGGTGAGGGTGGGAAGAAGCGCGGTCCGGAGTTGGACAACATCGGCACATATCTTACGGTCGACGAGATTAAACTGAAAATTCTCGACCCTAAGAGCTTTATGGCCGAGGGGTACGAGAAGGATTGGGAAAAGGGCAAGATGCCGGACAAGTATAAGGACCTCATGGAGGAAAGCGACGTCGTGGCGCTCGCCGCCTGGTTGGGTACCTTCAAAAATACCTCGGTGCCCACGCCAAAGCCGATTAAGAAGAAGTAGCATGCAGCCCCAACTGAAATCGAAAGTTCGTTGTGCGGACCGGGACGTTGGAGAAGTGACCAAGGTCATCATGGACCCGCTGTCCTTTGAGGTCAGCCATATCGTCGTGTCGATGAACGGCGCGAGCGAACGGCAAGTGCCGATGGGCGCGGTGCAGACCGTGATGGACGATCTAGTGCAACTACGGTCGTCTTCGTCTGAAGTCCTGGCCCTGCCGCCTTTCAAGCGTGACGATTATGTCACGCTGCATGAAATAGAAGTCCCGGGCCTTGAGAAGCATATTGACGTCACGCCGGGCGAAGTCCTGGTGCCGCTCCCTGAGTTAGAGCGGAACGTGAAGCGGCGGAAGTTTTTCGCAAACTTGACCTACGTGATGGGGTTGTTTATCGGACTACCGCTGGTCTACCCCGTGCTGAAGTACGTGATGAAGCCGATGTTCGCACCGTTCGACAACCAATGGCAGAAGATCGGCAACGTCGGAAAGATTAAGGCGGACGATACCGGGACCCAGTTCGAGTTCAAGCATAAGGTCAAAGAGGCCTATTTGCCTGAAGCTGAGATCGAGAAGAACGTGTGGATCGTAAAGGCGACTCCCGCGGTGCTGGAAAAGGTGTATCAGGGGAAGGATATGGAATTCCGGGATGCCACAGGGAAAACCCTCTGGACCAATAAGAAGGACATACCCTTCATCGCATTTTCCGGCAAATGTCCCCACCTTGGGTGCGGATATAAATGGCGAAAACACAAGGTACTCGGGCCGGTCTTTCTCTGCCCTTGCCATGTGAGCATCTATGATGCGTCCGGCAAGGTGATAGAGGGCCCCGCCCCCCGTCCCCTCGACGTACTGCCGATTCAGGTGACCGAGAGTGGGGAGGTGCAGATTATCGACATGGAATTCAAAGCCGGGACAAGGGTCCAATCGCGGATGGTTTAGATGAGCCAAACTCCTTCTGCCGGCACGCAGCTAACGGTCGCCGAAAAAGTTTTCGACTTTGTCGATGAGCGGGTTGGGCTGAGGCTGCTGACAGCCAAGATGCTTAATGAGGCGGTCCCAGGCGGCTCTCGCTGGGCCTACGTCTTCGGGTCGATACTGTTGTTTATCTTCATCATGCAGGCGGTCACGGGCGTTCTGCTGATGCTCTACTACGTGCCCACCGCCGACCATGCCTACGCCAGTACCCAATACATCCTCCATGACGTCGACTACGGCTGGTTCCTGCTAAGTTACCATTTCTGGGGCTCCACGGCGATGGTAGTCTGCGTCTTTGCCCATATGTCCCAAGTCTTTCTCTGGGGCGCGTATAAGAAACCGCGTGAACTCATCTGGCTCGTTGGGCTGTTGCTCTTTGCACTCGTCATGGGATTCGGCTTCACGGGCTATTTACTCCCGTGGGACCAGCGAGCCTATTGGGCCACGACGGTCGGCGTCGAGATTATGGATAAGACGCCGTTGATTGGTGACTTCCTGGCGCGGCTCCTCAAAGGAGGTGCGACTCCAGGGCAGATGACATTGAGCCGGTTCTTCGTCATTCACGTCATGGTGCTTCCCGCAGCCCTGATTGGGTTGGCCGGGTTGCATCTCTTCCTCTTTCGATGCGCGGGACCGGGTGGTCCATTCCGAGGGACGCCGCAAGAGCTGAAGGCGAAGACCGACTATTTTTTCCCACGGCAGATTTGGAAGGACGTCGTCGGGATGGCAGTGGTCTTTGCCTCCATCTGTGCAATGGCCTTTTGGGAGCCGGTGGTCTTGTTGGAAGAGGCGACGCCTGACCCGGGCGACTATCACCCGGAACCGGAATGGTATTTCTTGTTCTTATTTCAGCACCTGCGCCTGAAGATGTTTTCCGGTGAGTTTGGGCAGTTTCTTGGTGCGATAGCATTTCCCAGCCTCCTTGGGGCCTTGCTGATTGCGTTGCCCTTCATCGACCGGAGCCCCGAGCGGAATATTTTCAAGCGCCCCATTGCCCTTACCCTATGGGTGTTGTTCATGGTTTCGATCCTGATTTTCACGGTCTCTGCGATTATCAATCGAGAGTTTTTGGACTAGCAGAATGCTGAAAAAGTCCGCCAGCGACATGCTCGACACCCGTGAAGCGTATCTCGTGAAGCGTCGTTCGTTTCTGGATTCATTCGGACGTCTCACGTTTTACGTTTCACCTTTCACGAACGGCAAGGACGGACTTTTCCCACGACGTTGGGTACTTGCATGAACGATCAGATGTCCCCCACAAAGCTCGGACTCGGTATTCTCTGGCCCGCTTTTTGGACCGGGTTGCC
>SPAX01000179.1 GCA_005239475.1 Nitrospira sp.
CACGGTGCCGAATTGAGCACGCCCTCGCGCGACTGACAATTCCCGCTCGTATTACCCATGCAACTCGCCCTCCTGCTGCCGAAACACAAGCACCGCGCACGGACTGTCGCACAGGGCTTCGTCCGGTTGAGCAACAAGGACCTGGAGGAGCGAGCTGTCTGGCAGAGACCTGACAATACTCCCCTGCCTGACGGAATAGCCGAATGTCACCGCGAGGCTATCTCACGACAAGTACCGAGCAGGAACTGTGCTGGACCACCCTTGTCGAGACGCTCCCGAGGAGAAACCGGGCGATCTCGCCCAGCCCTTTGGCCCCCATCACGATCAGATCGGCATGCTGCTTGGAGGCCACTTTCATGATCTCTTCAGCAGGCTTCCCAAGTTGGCACACAGGCTCGGCCGTAAACCCAGCCTTGATCAGCTTCTGCACGCTCTCTTCGACCAACCTACGGCCTGCCTCCTTCAGCTCCGGGTACTTGAGAAACGGCATCACATGGATGACGCTCACATGAATCGGCACGCGCCCGCCCTTGCCGGTCGAACGATCCGGCTTAAACTTGGCCAGCACAAATTCCAGGGCTTTGGCCGATGCGTTCGATCCATCTGCCGCCAAGGCGATTCGCCGCAAGGGTGCCGCCTCGCTCTTGACGACAAGCACAGGACAGGTCGCATGATGGATGAGATTCGTCGACACGCTGCCGAGCATGAAGCGGTCGAGGGCGTCGAGGCCTTGACTACCTACCACCAGGAGTCCGTCCCGTTTCGGCGCACGCTTCAAGATCATCGGTGCGACCGCTCCTTGCTCCTTGCGGGCCGTGCCCTTGAGCTTCAGCGATGCAAACTGTTGGTTGGCTTCCTTGAGAGCTTTGGCCGAGCGCGCTTCCATGCGCTGGATTTCTTTCTGACGGTACCGCTCACTGTCGGCCTGGGATAGAAACGGCCCGCGGGGCCCGCGGAGCCCTCGGAAATCCAGCACATACAGCGCCATTACTTTTACCGGCTCGACGAACGGCAGCGTGGCCACCCAGTCTACCCCCCATCGCCCATACTTCGATCCATCCGTCGCGACGAGCACGTTCATGTGGCCATTCCCTTTGTTTGAGTTCCCCTTACCTTCGAACCGACAGCCTAGAACCGGCTGCGAAATGCCTCCGGCACCATCACGCCCACCCGTTTCTACTGATTCCGCCGATTGCCCGGCTCGCTCAGGGTTTGTGCTCCTGTTTGCGTTCCCGCTTCATGTCTTTCTCCGGCTTCTTCTCCTCCACCTCGATCATGGCTCCCGACTCCGCATCGACGTGCACCTCCATCACCTTGTTCTCCTCCGTGACGACTTCGATTTCCCATACAAGTGTGCCGTCTTTCTTCTCGAGTTCGGCCTCGACGACCTTGCCCGGCACTTTCTCCGACGCCGTCTTGATCGCCTGGTCGATCGTCACCTTGGCCTTGGCGGCCATTTCCACCGTCTCTTTCGCTTCATTCTTCTTTCCCTTGCCTTTGTCATCGCTCCACGCGGGACCATTCAACACCAACATGGCGCCGACCGCCACGGCCATCAATCCTACGAGCTGCTTCATACGAACCTCCTTGTAATATGTGATTGCGTGCGACCCTCGCTCGTGATGACCACAAGCTCACGGGCCTCACATGCTTCGATTTTGCAAGACGTAGGCCTCTTGAAATCTTCCTATGAGACGCGCCCAAGGTTCCCTTCTGACCCGTTGTGCAACAGAACAGGGAACTTCTGTGGGGAGTTTCGCGTCAGCATGACGGTTCGATCAATCGGAGCCTTGTGTTGCGGTGGGATCGCGCAGGCTCACAGTACCCCTCACGCCGATCCCAGACTCTACTGCACGGGCGCTTGCCCCAATCGATAGGCATTGTGGAGATACTGTACGACCATGCGCTGCGTATTGAAAAACGCTCCGTTCAATGCGATCGCGTGCCTCATGACTTCGATAAAGCGATCGCGGTCTTTATAAAAACAGGGCAAGACCTTCTCTTCCAGTTTCCTATAGAGTTCTGCTGCGTGACAATCATCCATCCCGGACTGAGGCTCCAGGCAGGCCTCCACCCGATCGCCAATCGACCAGCCGGTCACACCTTCAAGGTGACCCTCGATCCACCAGCCGTCCAGCACACTCAGGCTGGGAACCCCGTTCATCGCCGCCTTCATCCCGCTCGTCCCTGATGCCTCCATCGGCGGCAGCGGCGTATTGAGCCATACATCGACACCGGCACAGAGCATCTTGGCCACCTCCATGTCGTAATTGGCCAGATACGACACCGCGATCACACCCTGCAGCGCATCACGCATCTCGTGAATATAGGCGATCAGATCCTTGCCCTCGCGGTCGCGCGGGTGCGCCTTGCCGGCAAAGATGATCTGGATCGGCCCGGCCGCACGGACAATCTTCTTGAGCCGGTCGAGATCCTGAAAGATCAGACCGGCACGTTTGTAGGCCGCAAATCGACGGGCGAATCCGATCGTCAACACATCGCGATCGAATCCCGCGTTCGATTCCCGATTCACATGCTCGACCAAGGTGCGCTTGGCTTCCACATGGGCCGCCCAGATGTCCGAGGTGGGAATGCCTACGGCATAGCGCAGCGAAAGTTGATCGCGCCGCCAGTCCGGCAGATGAGTATCGAAGAGCTTCTGGAACGATGGAGCGGTCCACGTGACCGCGTGCACTCCGTTGGTAATGGAGTGGATCGGGTAGCCGGGGAACATGCCGTGCGAGACCTCCCCATGCTTCATCGCCACCCCGTTGACATACCGGGAGCCCCGCAGAGCCAGTTGTGTTTGATTGAGCGTCTCCTCAACACCGCAGGACTTCAATATGGCCCACCAGCGATCGCCTAGCACCTGGCGCGCGAGTTTCTCGGGAAATTTATCGTGGCCTGCCGGTACCGGAGTATGGGTCGTAAACACGCATTGCTCCCGAATGGCTTCGATCAGCTCGTTTGGAATCGAATCCGACTGGTTCTGCGAAGCCATCTTCTCCTCGCCAAGCGCGAGGACGAGCAAGGCGGCATGACCCTCATTCATATGGAACCGACGGATGTCTGTATATCCGAGGGCTCGCAATAGTCGAAATCCTCCAACCCCTAACACCATTTCCTGGCACAAGCGATAATGGTCGTCACCCCCGTAGAGCACATCCGTAAGCGTCCGGTCCCAGGGCTGGTTCTCACTGACATCGGTATCGAGCAGATACACCGGAACGACATGCCCGGACTCACCCTTCACGCGGTACTGCCAGGCCCTCACATGGACCGTGCGACCTTCGATATCGACCGTGGCCTGCTCGTCGATCAGTTTCGCAAAGTCATCGATCGGCCACGCGACTGGCTCCTCACTTTGCCGGCCGCGCGCATCCACACGCTGGAAAAAGTGCCCGCGCCGGTGCAGCAAGGACACCGCCACCATCGGCACCTCGAGATCCGCTGCCGAACGAATCGTGTCGCCGGCGAGCACACCAAGCCCTCCCGAATAGGTCGGCATCCCAGCCTCAAGACCGATCTCCATGGAAAAGTACGCGACGAGCGGTGGCTGCACCATCAACGGTCCTCCCGGTGATCTCACTCCCGCAGGGTAGCCGCACGAGACTGGTTCATCTGGTCTGTCTGGTCGATCTGGTTCATCTGATTAGTTTCGTTCAACCAAATAAACCAGACAAACCAGATAAACCATACAACGGTCTTCTTATGCTGGCGGACTTTTTCAGCATCCTGCTAACTCAACGTCGTATAAATCAAGTCGCCCACATAATGCGTGATCGCAATCACGCTGACGCCGATGACGACGTGCTCCGCGATGACTTTCCAGGCCGAAATCTGCTGGGCCCGCGCCAAGAGGTAGCTCAGCACCGCGAGCAGAGAGAGGCCCCACACCATGCTCACCGTCATGGCATCTTCCAAGGGCAACAACAGCACCGGCGCCGCAAAGGTCATCGCGATCAGGAACTTGGCCACAAAGGTGGCGATGGTCGATTCCCAGATTTCGGACACGACCCCGTTATTCTTTGACTCCTCCGCGATATGGATGCCCAGCGCATCGGAAAGCGCATCGGCGACCGCAATGGTCACAATGCCGCCGATGACCGCAAGCCTCGAATGGGTCCCGGTGTGTAGCCCGGCCATGAGGCCGAGCGTCGTGATCACCCCGGACGTCAACCCGAAGCTGAAGCCGGTCTTGAACGATTGCTTCATCGCGAACAGCCGGTGCCCTGGACGCCGGAGACACAACCGCTGAGCCAGCCGGCCACCTCCTTCACGAGCCTTTCGACCGCCCGGTTTGCTGCAACCACCCCCCCATAGGCATCGTCGTTCGGCGTCTCTTCAGCCACGTCGAACAGGCGGGTGCCGAGTACCAGATATTCCGGCAGTTTGAGTAGTTGTATTCGTAGCGCGACGCGCACCTGGCTCGGTTTCTGCAGAAAGTCCTGTACAAGCACCACCTGGTCGATATCCATGCGATGATCGCCGCGCACGGATGTCGGCATAGGGACAATGGCACGCCAATGGCCCGTCTGTTCCAGGGCCTGAACCAGTACGGGGGTCAACATCCGGGCCGGAGGGTCCGCCCATTGATGGGTCGCGTAATAGCTCACTTCATAGGGCCGTTGCATGTAGGCCATCCGCGGCGTGTCAAATCCAGGCTGTCCCACCGGCACGTTCACGACAAGAATCCCGGCCCCCGGTTTCCCAGCGGAGGCAGTAGTCCCCCCTGCCGAACTGCCCAGGCTCAAGGTAAAGGTATGGATCGGTCGATCCTCACGCGAAAGAGACAGACAGCCGGCCAGCGCTAGCGAGACGATCCCGATTCCCATCGACCTATACAGCCATACCAGTGCCCTCATCGGCTACTCTCCCGGTCCCCGCTGGGAAGTCTTCTTCCCAAACACGAGCGAACTCGGCTCCTGATCCAGTTGGCGTGCCACTCGCTGCAACGTTCCCGTCAGTGCCCGGAGTTCGGTCACCAGCGCACCGGTCTCGCTCAGCGTCTGTCGGGTAAACTGTTCAATATCCGGGCGGTTCTCCTGCACGGTCGACCTCACAGATCTTCCTGTGTGTGTCAATTCTTCGGTCATGGTTTGGAGCGCCGCGGCACTTTTGTTGACTCGCTCCAGTAAGGCGGGCATCTGTTTGTTCATCGCCTCTGTGATCTTGGCTACATTCTCCACCGCTTGCGAGGCGCTAACCAGGCCCTTGTCCACCTGTTCATTGCGATCCGCCACGGTACGCGCAATATCTGAAAGGTCTTTGAGAGTCTGTTTGAGGGCCGCTCGATTGTCCTCATCGACCACCGCCGCCGCATTCTGGCTGAGCGTATTCGCGTTGGTGAGCAGCTTCGTCAGACTTTGTTCGGAGAGCAAGCGCGAGATCGCCATGTCGAAGCGAAAGAACAGCGACGATCCGGTCTTGATGACCGGATACTCCTGACCCGGCGCCACCTCCAGCCTCGGCGCATCTTGACTCCCTCCGTTCAGATTGACTGTGGCCAGTCCTGTCAGCCCCTGTGTTTCGAGCACCGCCACCGTGTCTGTTTTGATCGGAGCGGTATGGAGAATGTCGAGAGTCAACCGGACCTCTTCAGAATTCTCGGGGTTCAAGACGATGTCCTTCACGCGCCCGATTTCCACCCCCCGGTATTTCACCGTGGAGTTGACGCTCAACCCGGCCACAGATTCCCGCATGTAGGCATAGTATCGGTCATACACCCCGCCATAATCGGACTTCCCCAGCCAGAGGACGACCGCCAAGACCGCGGTCCCCAAGACCACAACAAATCCCCCGACGATGACGTAATTGACTTTGGTGTCCATCGGTTCCTCAGCCGCCACGCGTCACGCGTCGCTCGTCTCTCACATAAGGCCAAGAGCATATGGCGTATAGCTGATAGCGTATGGTCCAGAACAACTAACGGGAACGTCCTTCCCCTCAGCTATAGGCTATATGCCATACGCTCTTATCCCTCAAGATGCGTTTCACGCTTCACGGCTTGCTCCCTTACCGCCCGGCCGCGCGGGCCGTGGAAGTATTCGCGAATCACAGGATCGTTCGAGCGCGATAATTCCTGCATGGTGCCGATCCCCAAGATCGCTCCATTGCCCAGCACCGCAACACGGTCTGAAATTCGCCAGAGCGAATCGAGATCGTGTGTCACCATCACCACCGTCAATCCCAACAACGCTCTGAGCTGCAGCACCAGTTCATCGAACCCGGCCGCGATGATCGGATCCAGCCCGGCGGTCGGTTCATCCAGAAACAACAGCTCCGGGTCCATCACAATGGCCCGCGCCAGGGCAGCCCGCCTCCGCATACCCCCACTGAGTTCGTTCGGATACTTTCCTGCACTGTCGGCCGGCAATCCGACTGAGACAATTTTCAATGCGACAATGTCATGGATCAGGTCCAAGCCCAGCTTCGTGTGTTCCTTCAAAGGCGCCGCGACATTCTCCGCCAGCGTGAGGGAGCTGAACAACGCACCCTGCTGAAACATCACGCCGAACCGGCGATGGATTTCCTGCGGTTGCCCGTCGTGCAACGACCGGCTGTCCATTCCAAAGAGCCGAGTCGAGCCGGAGGTCGGCGCCTGCAACCCGACGATCTCCCGCATCAGCGTGGACTTGCCGCACCCATTCCCTCCGGCAATGGCAAAGACCTCGCCTCGGTGAATCGTGAAACTCACATCCTCATGCACGACTGCTTCTCCGAACCGAGTGGACACATGGCTGACCTCGATCACTGGCGCCTCAGTCTGTGTTATCGCCGGCATCGGGCATTATCCTCCGCGCAGGCTAAGGTCGAGGTTGAGGTCAAGGGAGCCCCGAAAAATTTCTTAACCTGAGCCTCAACCTCAACCTTCATCCTCGTATTCCCGTCATAAATCCCACCAACGCAACACAATGCTGCACAACGCATCGAACACAATAACCAAGAAGATACTCTGCACGACGCTGGTGGTCGTGTGTCGCCCCACGTCATCCACGCCCCCTCGGATCTGAAAACCCTGATAACAGCCCACCAGCACAATGATGATCGCGAAAAACGGCGCCTTCCCGATTCCGATGAGAAAGTGTCGCATCGCCACCGCTTCTTCAAAGCGCGAGACAAACTCGGTGAAACTGACATTGAGCTGATTCGAGGCGACCAACATACCGCCGAACACGCCCAACCCATCCGCAAAAACCATGAGCAACGGCAAGGCGAGCATCAACGCCAATACCCTGGGCAGGACCAGCAGCTGCGTCGGCGAGAGGCCTAGCGTTTGAACTGCGTCCAGTTCCTCCGTCACCTTCATCGTTCCGATCTGCGCCGCATAGGTCGAACCGGAGCGGCCGGCGATCAGAATGGCGACGATCAGCGGAGAGATCTCACGCAACAACGAAATCCCGACTAGATCCACTACGAAAATATTGGTGCCGAACTTCCGCAACTGCTCCGCCGCCTGATACGAGATCACCACCCCGATTAGGAAGGCCAGTAATCCCGTGATGGGCAGCGCATTGAATCCGTCCAGCTCGAGACTTCTGAGCAATGCCCGCCAACGAATGAGTGACGGCCGCTTCAGCGCCTGCCAGACACCGACCGTGCTCTCGCCGATAAATCCCAGCGCGGCCACGGCGTGCCTGGCTCGTTCGACTATCCATCGACTCAGCTGTTCCACCCAGTTTGGTTTTGTCGCCGGAGCGGCCTCGACGCGGTCCCAATTGGCAGACACCACTCGAAGCAGCTCCGCGAACTCAGCACGCAACCCTTCGACCGACACCTCCCGTCCTTGCCGGCGGAGTTGCGCCACCGTTCGGTGCAACACCACGGCTCCACCCGTATCCATGGCTGTAATGTGGCCGGCATCGAAGATCAGCCCACGCAACCGGGGCCACGAGACTGTAGCCAACACTCGTTCAAGGTCCGGCAAGTGCTGGAGAGTCCACGGACCGCTACAGTGCACGGCCTCGTCGCGACCGACCGCGATGCTCGCCTGTTTCCATTCAACCGCCGGCGACATGGAAATCACGCACCTATTTTCCCATCATGGCCCTTAGAAGCCCGCATTGTTCATGACTGTAGCTGAGTCGAGATCCTTCATCCTAGGCCCCACATACATGCGCAAAAATCTTCGTACTTCCTCATACTGGACAGGCGCCTAAAACGCATACTCATACACCAGGTCGAACAGGGGGCGAACTTCAAAGTCTCGCGCTCTGGTGATAGGCGCCTGGACGCCGACGCCCAGCGCCCAGACCAGCCATTTCACTCGGACCTGGGGAAGAATCGCGCTTTTCGTCTCGCCGTACGACGGTCCGGATATACGCGTGGTGGTATTCAATTCGATCATCGGGGTGATTTGCAGACGCGGGTCCGGAAAAAAATAGCGCCCAATCGCCACATCGAGCTTCCACTCGGAGTTGATATCCGACGTTCTCGCGGGAAACGCCAAAGCCCCGGCCACCTGCACGACAAATTGTTTCCAATCCACGCCGGCTCGGAGGTTGGGCTCAAACACAAAACTTCCATTCCCCAAACCCCGCCGGTCGCTTCCGGTCGGCAACGTCAGCTCCACACCCGCGCTGGCCAAGGTCCGATACCGAGGGCTGAACGCCACGACTCTTTTCACTGAAAGGGCCGTATCGCCAAGGCCTGACTCCGTCGGGCCGATGTTGGGATTGATGGAAAGGGCGTGGGACGTGATTTCGATGTTGGTCCGCCCGTTCACCCGATATTCCAGTCTGCCCCAGTATTCGCTGACGTTCTTGCCGTTTCGCCCGAACCGCCTGCCTACGATCATTTCCTGTTCGGGAAAGGCCTTTCCGTGAGAAGGGGGCGTGGGAAATTCAATTCCCCGGGAACCCAGTCGGGGTCGGCGCACAGGGATTTGACGTAACGCGCCACGTCGGCGATGTCCGAGTCCGACAGCACTGTCCCAAAGGCGGGCATGACCGAGGAGCGGCCTGCGTAGGGCCCTCCATGCCGAATGATCCCCTGCACCACCTCCACCGGATCCTCGGCCGTCAGTTTGCAATCGGTCAGGTTGGCCGGCCTGACGGGCAGCGCCGCAGCCAGTTGCCCGGTTCCCTTGGCGTCCGCACCGTGACACATGATGCAGTTCTGCTCGAAAACCTCCCGCCCGTGGAGCAACGGGTCCAGGGATCCATGGGCGTCGGCCGCATATATGACCACGCCAAGGCAGGCAAGGGCGAGTAATGTGCAAGAAAAACAGAAGCGGAGTCAGGCCTGAGTATTGACTCATGGGGCCGGCCGTCCTTGTTTCGCGACACGCGGAGTCCTTATTTCCGAAGAGATTAGAGACGTGCGACGGAAGCCACGCACTATCAGGATCTAGGAGCCTGTCTTGTTCATTTAGTCTGTTCGGTCTGTCTGGTTTGTTTAGTTGCATGAGACTAACCAGATGAACCAGATAGACCAAATAACCAGATAGACCAGGCTTGTCCAAGATGTGCAGACCAGTGAGATTCCGGGCGTGCCCACAGAGTTTTTCCACAGGCTCCTAGTGCTTCTTCATGATGGCTTGAAGGTCACTGCCGCTGATCACCTCTTGATCGAGCAGCACTTTTGCTCCTTCTGTGAGTGCGCGCTTCTGTTCAGCAAGGAGCCGTTTCACGCACTCGTATTGCTCATCGATGATACGGCGCACTTCACAGTCGATCTCACGGGCGGTCTCCTCTGAGTAGTCGCCTTTCTCTTGGGACCGTTGAGTTTGCATAAAGAGGGGCTGACGTTCGTGCTCAAGCGTGACGGTTCCCAGCTTGTCGCTCATCCCGTAAGATTTGACCATACTCTTGGCGATGTCCGTGGCCTTGAGCAAGTCGTTCTGCGCTCCGGTGGAAGCCTCCCCAAATATTAGTTCTTCCGCAATCCTCCCTCCGAGTAAGACGGCAATCTTGTTCTCCAGCTCCGTCTTGGTCATGAGGAAACGATCCTCCGTCGGAAGCTGAAGGGTATAGCCCAACGCGGAAATCCCGCGAGGAATGATCGAGATCTTCTGGATCGGGTCTGATCCTGGGAACGACAGCGCCACCAATGCGTGGCCCACTTCATGGTAGGCGACTCGCTCTTTCTCCATCTTGTTGAGCACCCGGTTCTTCTTCTCCAATCCTGCGACGACCCGCTCCACCGCTTCTTGCAATTCCGGGAGGCCCACCTGCTCCTTATCCCGACGCACGGCCAAGAGTGTCGCCTCGTTGATGATATTGGCGAGATCGGCGCCGGAGAAACCGGGGGTCATCCCGGCAATCAGCTCGAGGTCCGCATCGGAGCCCAGGGCCACCTGCTTTGCATGGACGCGCAAGATGGCCAGACGGCCAATCTTATCCGGTCGATCGACCAAGACTTGCCTGTCGAACCGGCCGGCCCGCAAGAGTGCTGGATCCAGGATTTCAGGCCGATTGGTCGCCGCCATCAGAATCACGCCGATACGGGGATCGAAGCCATCCATCTCGACCAGCAACTGGTTCAAGGTCTGCTCACGCTCCTCATGCGCCATAGGTCCCA
>SPAX01000018.1 GCA_005239475.1 Nitrospira sp.
GACTGCCGGGCATATCGGACCGGAAGGTGTCTATGTGAGCAGCGAGAGCCACTGGTATCCCGATATCCCGGAATCACTCAGCACCTATGCGCTGGTGGTCGCCGTGCCAACGGGGTGGACCGTCGTGACCCAAGGGATGGCCGGTGAGTCGCAGGCCTGTCCCACCAGACTCTGCGGCCGCGACCAGATGATGATGACGGAATGGACCGTGATGCAGCCGAGCGAGGCCGTCACGCTCGTGGCGAATACATTTGTCACAGCGTTTCGCGACTGGACGTCCAAGACCGGTCAGAGGATTCGGCTCTCGACCTATCTCTTTCCCGATGATGCACATCTGGCCGAGGAATATCTCGATGCCACCGCGCGCTACCTGGACGCCTATATCCCTCTGCTGGGACCCTATCCGTTCGAGAAGTTCGCCGTGGTGGAGAATTTCTTTGCGAGCGGGCTCGGCATGCCTTCATTCACTCTGCTGGGGAGCGGCGTCATCAAGCGGCATTATGTGCAATCCTACGCGCTCGGCCACGAGATCGTGCATTCGTGGATCGGCAATGCGGTCTTCAATCGCGCCGATCGCGGGAATTGGGTGGAAGGTCTGACGACCTACCTGGCCAATTATTACTGGCACGAACTGATGGGAGATCGCGCGCAGGCGCGGGACCAACGCCGTCTGATGGTGCAGGGATACAATCTCCACGTGCCGCCGGAGCGGGACTATCCAGTCGCGCAGTTCATGCAGAAACTGGATGAGCATGACAATGCCATCGGTTATCAAAAAGCCGCCATGTTGTTTCACCTCCTGCGCCAGGAGGTGGGAGAGGAGGCGTTCTGGCAGGCCCTGAAGAGTTTGGTGGCGCAATATCGTGGCAGGCATGCTGAATGGCGCGATCTTGAGCGAGTTTTTGCAGAAGAGAGCCGCCAGGATCTCCGATGGTTTTTCGCGCAATGGGTGGAACAGGAAGGGGCGCCGATGCTGTCGTTTTCGGAGGCCGTCGCCCGTCCGGTGGCGGGGGAGCCGGCGCAGACCTTTCAACTGGAAGCCACGATCGTCCAATCGAACAAGTTTTTTCGTCTTCCCCTTCAGCTTAAGATTCGCATGGAGGGTGACCGCGAGCATCTTCTGACGCTGCCGCTGCGTTCGCTGCGCGAGACGATCTCTGTTACCTTGCCCGCTCGACCGATCGCGATTGATCTCGATCCCGAGTTCATGACTGTTCGACGGATTGCCCGGCAATCGTTGTCGCCGGTGCTCAATCACTATGTCACCGATCGACGCCGGTCGGTCCTGACGGCGTTTACGGATGAGCCAGACCATCCCTCGCCGTTTCGGGACGTGGTCACGCGCATCGAAGCCCAGGAGCAACAGAAACCGATCGGCGAGCGTACGGTGATCGCCTCGATGGCCCAGGATGGGCTGTTGCCTCAGGAAGGTTCGGTGTTAGTATTGGGCAGCCTCGAATCCCGTCCGGGTATCCAATCGATCCTGGCCCATCACTGCGGTGAGCGCGCGACTCTGAACGACAGGGGTGCCACCGTGATGGGAACGACGTACGAAGGGCCTGGGCTGGCCCTGCTGGTCAGTTGCCATCGGGTCGATCGCCCAGGCAGTGTGGTGACGGTGCTGTATGCGGCCACGCCGCAGGCCGTGGCGAAGGTGGCGCGGCTGCTCTTTTTTTACGGGTGGAATAGTTTCGTGTTGTTCAAGGATGGTGCGGTGGTCATCCGCGGGGAGTGGCCACTCGCGAGCGATCATACGGAGGTGCGTCTCGATGCAAGCAATTCCATTCGGTAAGTGGTGCATGATCGGACTCGTCTGTCTGTTGCTGGGTGAGCAGACGGGACAGGCAGAGGGCCTTGCGTCGAAGGCTCTGGCGGTTCCCGCGCACCAGGCTGAGCGGCATCTGAAGAATATTCGCCAGCTGACGGTGGGCCGGCAGAATGCCGAAGCCTACTTTTCCTTCAGCGGGAGCAAATTGATATTTCAATCCACGAACAATTGGATGAAAGATACCTATGCGGCCACACTCAAACCGGCCGACGCCGGGCTGGGTTGTTATCAGATGTACGTGATGGATCTGGACAGTGATACCGTTCGGTTGGTGAGCACCGGCACGGGGGCCACGACGTGCGGATACTTTTTCCCGGGCGATCGCCGCGTGCTCTATTCGTCGACCCATGCGTCGGGGCCGAACTGTCCGCCGAAGCCGAAGCGGGAAAGGGCCTACCGCTGGGCTTTGGACGACTACGATCTTTACGCCGTACGCATCGATGGTCAAGAGATGCAGCGGCTGACTTCCACGCCGGGCTACGATGCAGAGGCGACTGTGTCGCCGGACGGCAAGACGATCGTCTGGACGTCCGTGAAAGACGGGGACTTGGATCTTTATGCCATGAATCTCGATGGCTCGAAGACCCGGCGTCTGACGAACGAGATCGGCTACGACGGCGGGGCGTTCTTTTCGCCGGACAGTAAACGCATCGTCTACCGGGCGTCGCATCCCACCGATCAGGCGGAGATCGACAAGTATAAGGACTTGCTCAACCAGCGGCTGGTGGAGCCGGGGCAACTTGATATTTTCGTGATGAATGCGGATGGAAGCAGCCAGCGACCGGTCACGTCGAACGGCGCCTCGAATTTCTCGCCCTTCTATTTTCCCGATGGCAAGCGGATCATCTTCTCATCGAATATTGAAACGAAGGGCGAAGGAGGCCGACCAAGTTTTCACCTCTATATGATCGATGAGGACGGCCAAGGCCTCGAGCGGCTTACGTTCGACGGACAATTCAACAGTTTCCCCATGTTTTCGCCGGATGGTACCAGCCTGGTCTGGGTCTCGGATCGCCAGGCCAAGACGCCTGGTGAGTTCAATGTTTTTCTCGCCGACTGGGTTCCCTGAAGCCGTTAATCGTTGAACGTGTAGACCGATTCTCATGGCTCTCCCGCGATTCACGATTCACGATTCACGATTCACGCCTGTTGCAGTCGTCCTCCTCTCCGTCTGTGCGCTCACCCTCGTGTTCGTGGGGTTATTTGAGTGGGATGTGCCGCTGACCAGGTTCATCCGCTCCCTCAACGATCTTCACATGGACCACCTCGCCAANCCCTGGCTGGCTCAGCTCAGCGATCTCGGTGACCGGCTCGGCAAGGGTGAGTCTCTGGTGATTCTGAGCCTTGTGCTACTTGCGGTTGGGTATGGATTGAAACATCCGCAGTGGAAAGATGCAGGTTGGCAGAGCCTCATCGCGCATGGTCTTGCCGCGTTGAGCGCCAATATTTTGAAACATGCCATTGGCCGTCCCCGTCCTAAGTTCATGCATGCAGGCAACATCGAGTTCTCCCCAGTCAGCGGGAGCGGATGGGATTCCTTCCCGTCCGGGCATGCGGCGGCAGCGTTCGCGGTTGCAACAGTGCTGGCCACAAGGTTCCCGCGAGCGAGATGGCCTATTCTTGCTGTGGCAGTGGCCGTCGCCGCCAGTCGGATTTTCCGCGGGTCGCACTATCTGACCGACGTGGCAGGAGGAGCGGCCCTCGGCTGTGTCATGGGAATGATTGCCGCCCATTCATGGCGTGAATGGCGCTCATCGACTGGAATGGCTGTCTGTCGGATGACGCCATATTTTGCGGCGACTCTCGCGCTCGTCTGGACGATCCTGCATCTCCCGTCGGAGGCCTGGCCGTTCCAACAGCTCTTGTGGGGGGGGCTGTTGCTCACTCTGGCGGGACTCGTGGGCCATATCTTGTGGACGGTACAGTCGTCATGGTGCCCGGCTTGGCTGTCCGGACCGTTGGCTCGAGGTCTCGTGGGACTGGGGTTAGGGATGACGACCGGCTCTCTGTTCGTCACGACCGTTGTGCTGCTCGTCTGTGTTGCTCATTGGTTGGAGGGTCTCCCTGGTCAGATCGAGTCCATGACAGATGGCCCCGTGGGGATACGGGCGGCCATGGCAGAGGGTCTGTTCGTTGCGGCCATGTTGCTGGTGCTGGGGGCAAGCTATGTCCTGAAAGGCATCGTGCCGATGTAGGCGCGACGCGCGCGAGGTGCAGGAAAGGCGTGACCTGGACAGGTTAGATTCCTACCTCGTCCCGCCAAGTCGCGCGTGCCTATCTTGCTCAGTGACCGAAAATGGTGGGCGGAGATGGCTGTGGCGGGGTCGCACCCTCTGGTATCGTCACCATTGGTTGATTGGCCAGCAGCACGTAGCCGTAGCGTTTGAGAATGGGGACCAGTCCGTTTGCTTCCGCCGGCAACTTCGATTGTGCGCTTTCCGGCAAGAGGATCATCACTCTCTTTGACTCTTTCAGGGCCGCCCGTATCTTGTCCTCTTCTCCAATGGGTACGAAGAGCGTCTTGCGTTTTGAGTAGAATACGGACGACGGTCTCGTGGTGCCATAGGCAATGAATTGATCCTGGCGATCCAGGTTTAGGCCTGCGGCATAGGCGAGTTCCTGCGGGGGCGCGACCACATATCGATTGATGTGAGGAACCGCGATCACGATGACGATAAGAACCAGACCAGCCAAGGTTGCCCCCGCCGCCCAAAACGCTTTTCCGCGCCGTTCGTCGTTCAATCCAAAATATCCCACCAACGTCATCCCGAGTAGCAATAGGGTTGCGGCCAGATAGGGACCGCTGCCGAGATCTACCTGCCCGGCCAAGGGGAACTCCCGCACCATCTTGGAGGCGTAGGTGGTGTAGAGCGTGGGGAGGCAGGCAAAGCCGATCGCCAAGAGATACCCCACTCCCATCATGAAGTGAATAGAGGCTCGAATCCCCTTCGTCGTCGGATCGTGCAGGCACCGGGACCAGTAGGAGGCTGTCAACAGGGCGGCGGCGGGAAACAAGGGACCGATATAGTGGGGGAGACGGGTTGCAGAGGCCGTGAAGAATATGAAGACGGCCACAACCCAGAGGGCCGCAAAGAGGTCGAGTTCGGACGCCCCGGTGGGATCTGGATGAGTCCGTGCACGGCGTATGAGATACCAATCTTTGAGCGTGCGATAGAGCGGGACAGGCAGCAGCGCGCTCCAAGGAAAGAAGGCTAAGAGCAGGACCGGGAGATAGAAAAAGACGGTGCCCTGGTGTCCTTCCATCGGACTGAGGAATCGCCCGATCGTATGGGCTTTCGCGCCGGTAGCATAGGCGTCGCCATGTACGATGAACATGGCCGCATACCAGGGGGCGGCGAGCAGAATGAACAGCAGCATGCCCGCAAGGGGAACCCCCTTCTGCCAATAGTCCCGCCACCGGCGTGTCCAGGTGAGGTAGAGTGCCGCGACGATGAGGGGCACGGCGAACCCGACCGGGCCCTTCGTCAGCGTGGCGAGAGCCATACCGATATAGAACGCCCAGATCCATCGGCGTACCCCACCTGTTCCATGCAGTCCCAGCCAGAATCCGTACAGCGATGCCGTGGTGAAAAAAATCAAGACACTATCGGTCAACGCCATGCGTCCGAGTCCAAGGATTTCCAGGTTGAGCAAGAGCATCAAGCCGCCGAAGAGTGCGACGGTGCGATCGCGCTGGTGCACAAGAAACAGGTAATGGATGAGGATCAAGCCCACGCCGAAGAGGGCTGAGGGGAATCGCGCGGCGAACTCATTGACACCGAACAGGCGATACGACTGTTCCATCAACCAATAGAGAAAGACCGGTTTCGCGACACGCAGCTCACCGTTGAACGTCGGCGTCAGGCGATCCCCCGACTCGAACATTTCTCGCCCGGCTTCGGCGTTCCGTCCCTCGTCACGGTCGGTCAAGCCCATGTCTCCGAGCCCCAGGAAGAACATCAGTCCCGACAGGACGAGGAGGGCCAGGAGGAGCAGTGCATGGTGTGAACGGTCGGTCGTTGTCATGGCGTTTGGATCGTGTGATGACCGCATGCGTTGAAGAATGTTGGATCTCAAAGAGTTATGATTGTGGAGAGGAGGGACCGGCCGGCTGCTTCGTTTGGCTCGCGCGAGAGATCAGCATCAGGTTGCGAATATAGACGAGAGCCCCGATGCTCTGTCCTGCGATGAAGACCGGATCTTCCCGATAGATCGCATAGGCGAGCGTGATGAGTCCGCCGATTAGGCTCATGTACCAAAACGAGANCGGGACCTGACTCTCCGCNTTTTTTTCAGAGGCAATCCATTGGACCACCCAGCGGCCGAAAAACANCCCTTGGCCGAGAAATCCNATGGCGAGCCAGATGGTTTCGATGCTCATGATGGAACCGTCATGCNCGANGGGCGAGATGCGNGNGAAGTAGCNGATTCTCACGGTCCATGGAGTCTTGCTTGTCGCGCATCCCTTGCTCTTTTCGCTCGTCCCGCCTGCCCGCTCATCACTTGTCGCGGAATGTATACCGCAACACTCTGGTTTGCATCCACCGNACGGCAATCAAATCATAGAGNGATTTNAATAATCGGTTNCCCATGCCGTACTTGGAGACGCCGTGAATGCGCGGGTAATGCCGGACCGNCACCTCCGTGACNGTGAACCCGTGCATGAGCGCGAGCGCGGGAAAGAATCGGTGCATGCCTTCGAAGAGNCGCAGTCGCTCCAGNACGGGCCGTCGGAAGATCTTGAGCGGGCATCCCGTATCGTGGACACCGTCGTGGGTAAAGAGGTTCCGCACACGGTTGGCGATTCGGGACGACATTTTTTTAACCAGGCCATCCTGCCGCTGTTGTCTCCATCCGCACACGAGATCGTGGGTGGCAGTATAAGGGAGGAGTTTCAAAATGTCTTCGCTGTCCTGTTGAAGATCACCGTCAATTTGGATGATGATGTCGCCGGAAGATTGTTTGAAGCCCGCGTCGAGCGCGCAGGTCTTTCCGTAATTTCGATCGAGGTGGAACACCCGCACGTGGGAGTGCTGCATCGCCAGACGATCCAGTTCCTCACTACTGCCGTCGCTGCTGCCATCGTCTACGAAGACAATCTCATAGGGGCGCGACAGTGAAGTCTCGTACGAGTCCATCACCTTCAGCAGGCTCGTCAGGAGAGGCACCAGGTTCTCTCGTTCATCTTTAATGGGGATGATGACGGAGGCCCATAGATGAGGTGGCACGGTCATGCGGGGTAGATATTCCTAATGCAAAAAGGGAGCCACACAATCACGCGGGCATTCTATCGAATGCCGAAGGGAGCGTCAAACCATGCGGCACGGTCTACGCGACGGGCGAGAGTAGCGGGATATGCGAGTAGGGCGTGATCTGAAGTTCGAAGTTCGGGGTTCGAAGTTCCGAAACCCTCAAACTTCGGACCTCGTATCCTCAGCTGGCAGGCACGTCGCGCCTTTCTCGCCCGTCTCGCTAGTGCTTTTCCGTCAGAATCGTGAACCGCATCGTGCCCATCAGACTCATCTCGTTAACTTGTTCTCCCACGTGAATTTCCACTTTGTATCGGCCTGGTTTCCATGTGCCCTGTAAAGGGGAGAGGGTGAGATAGCCGCTGTCGTCTTCGAGCGCGATGTGCATCGCATCTTGTCCGATCACCACGGTGGGATCGAGGCCGGCTACCGCTTCCGGGTAGCAGCGTCCGAACACCTGGAACCCCTGATAATGCTGGTGAAGATGGAACACAATGAAGACTGCCTGGGTATCTGGGCGGAACCGGTCGGTCGGTTTCACCGGCACGATCTCGTGCGTACGGTGAAAGCCCAGTTCCTCGTCGAATCCTTCCGCCGTCGTGATGGTATGGAACAGGCCTTGCGGCGGGGCGTCGAAGTCGTAGGGGGTGACGTCTTGGGGGCGGTTCTGAAAATCAGGGATGGAGGAATTCTTGGAGATCGGCAGCTCCGCTGCCTGGAGTGCCGGCAGCGCCAACAGAGCGATGAAAAAGACTGCTGTGATCGCCCCTCGCCCCGCTCGTCTCGCGCCTCTCGCCATAGCTTCTTGGTACACCGGCCGGCGGGGGCTGTCAAGGTAACGAACTCAAGGCGAGAGGCCAGAGGCAAGGGGCGAGCGGTACGGAAGGGATGGTTGCGACTAAATTTCTGGTTCTGTTAGAATTCGCCTCCTTTAACGAAACCCGCCAGGCGAGGGATACGAGACCATGGGCAAGAAGGGATTTAAGGATCTGCTCGTGTGGCAGTTGGCAAAAGATTTGGCGGTGAGAGTGTATTGTGTATCGGAAAGCCAAAACCTCAAGAAAGACTTCGGTCTTTGCGATCAGATTCGGCGGAGTGCGGTCAGTGTCGCGAGTAATCTGGCGGAGGGAGATGAGCGCAGCTCGGATCGAGACTCGGTGCGCTTCTTTTACATGGCGAAGGGTTCCGTCGCTGAAGTGCGGACACAAATCCAAATTGCTTGCGAAGTCGGCCATCTAAGGAAGCCGGAGTACGACATCCTTGAAGCGGAGTATGAACAGCTGGCTAAGAAGATCGGAAGTCTCATCAGGGCCCGGAGCCAAGCCTCGAGCCATTAACTAACCCCTTGCCCCAAGCCTGGATTTATTTATGTTGCAGGACGCAGACGCCTTACCTCAGCTCATCGGCGACTATAAGCCGGTCGATCAGTGGCAAGTCCGCATCAATACGCTCTTCTACCGCTTCCGGGGCGATCAGCTCCGCAGTTTCTACCAAACGTTTGCCTCAGCCGATTATCGGCTCGCCCATGCCCTCGCGGCTGACTACTACGCTCGCGTCGTGCGACGCGAGGGGTGCGAGGCTAGAGGTAAAAGCGAAGATTTTCCGACCCCTAGCCTCTCGCCGCTAGCCCCTAGCCTGGTTATCCACGAATGGGGCCCCGGCAACGGCAATCTCGCCGCCTGTTTCTTGAGCCATCTCAAGGTCCTCGATAAAGATCGAGTGATTTATCCCCGCGTTCGATATGTGCTGGTCGATCGGGAACAAGCAGTGCTCGATGCAGCTATGGCTCATCCGGAGCTCGCGTCCCACCGCAACCGGGTCGAGACGCATCGGGGGACTGTGGATCGGCTCGACGGTGTTGCGGATGGCAGCGTGGATTGCATCATCTGTAACGAACTGTGGAACGATCTTCCGACGAAATTGATGTCGCGCAAGGCGAACGACATTGAAGAAGAGTTCCTGCGACCGAACTTGAGCGAAGCCGCTCATGCGAAAATTCCTGACTGGGTGGCCTTTGTCCGGGCGTTCGACGCCATGGATATGGAGGCGCTCAAGGGCTTCCCTCCCTTCCTCGACGACCTGGTGTGGGAACGTGAATATCGGACGGTCGAATGGAAAGAGGTCCCCTACCGGAAGACGATCACGGACTTCCTCAAACGTATCGATGAGCAAGTGCTGGTTCCCGTCAATCTAGGGGCTTATGACACGATCAAGGAAGCCAAGCGCCTGTTGGCTCCCGAGGCGATCGGGTTCAGCAGTTTCGACGCAGGTACAGCCGATATGAACGTGCTGAACGATCCGGAGAAGCCCTGCTATGGCCAATTTGGCGGGCAACAGAGTTTCATGGTCAACTTTGCGTTAGCCGAAGCGGTCGCCAAGCAGTTGGAGGCCGGCACGATGACAATAGAAAGCCAGCGTGAGTTTGTGGGGCGCAGCTTGGGGACCAACGTCTTGACCCTCATGGATCTCATCGCCACCCATCCTTCCGCCGGTACGAGAATGGCGCCGTGGGAACAGGACCGTTTGATGCTCAAGACCCTCCGCGCATTGAACGAGACCTATCGGAGCCCCTATGCGCGCCATCTGGAATTCCCCATTCCGTTGGAGATGCCGCAGGAGGAGCGTGAGACGCTCCAGGCTCTTGTGCGCTCGCTTACGCCGACAGGCATTCCGGACACCGTCGCCTATCTCACAGAGGGAGAGCTAAGCTTGGCCTCGAAGGACCTCGAGGCCATCGGCTATGATCCTCAGTCGTTCATGATTGCCTTGACCGCACCCCCGAGCCCTGTGGATTACTTTCACGCCTTTGTCCGACCTCGCTGATTCTTCCAGCAGGATGCTGAAAAGTCTGCCAGCCTGTCTTGTTCATGTGGTCTGTTTGGTCTGTCTCGTTTAATTAGTTTATTTGGTTTGTCTTGTGTATTTGGTTGCACCAGATTAACCGGATCAACCAAATGAACCAGAGAGACCGGACAGACCGGGCTTGTCCCAGACGTGCAGAACAGTGAAACTCCGGCGTGCCCACAGCGTTTCTGCACTCTGCTAGAGGTAAACGCCCGGATTTGCTGAATTTCTCTGCTTGACTCAGTTCTAATTCTTCTATACCCTTCCCCTCGCATGAGGAAGGCCTCCACCGTTCGACTGGTTCAATGCCGCGGGGCGAGTGGGCTTGGGTGGGACAAAAAGAGAAAGTGAGTGAGTGATGTTTGGATCGTTCGGATGGATGGAATTGGTGCTGATTCTGGTCATTGTCTTGATCATTTTCGGCGCCGGCAAGATTCCGCAGTTGGGTGAGGGGCTTGGGAAGGCCATTAAAGGATTTAAGAAGAGTGTCAACGAGGCTGATGCCATCGACGTGACACCTCCTCCGTCCGAGGCGCCTGAAGCCCCGCCGTCGCAGGTCGCGCANGCCGCCCCGCCGGCCACGGCACCGGTTCAATCAGGAAACCAGATCAAGCAAGGGTAAGGAGACGTGAAGCGTGAGGCGTCAGGCGTTTCCTTTTTTGCTTTTCGCATGACGCGTGATGTTTTACGCATGACGAACCATGTTCGGATTGGGCGCCGGCGAAATTCTCATTATATTGGTGATTGCGTTCTTGCTGTTCGGTCCCAAGCAACTGCCTGAAGTCGTTCGCCAGGTCGGGAAAGCGGTCAAGGGGTTCAAGGATACGGCGGAAGATTTGCGGAAGTCGGTGGAGCCGGAACTTAACATGATCCAGCAGGAAGTGAAGATGGTCGAGCAGGACTTTCAGGCCTCGATCAAAGACGCAGAAGAGCAGATCAATGCTGCGACTACGCCTGAAGAGAAACCGGCTGATTCAAAGGGATCAGCCAATCAGGCGTGAAGGGGCCGAGAAAAGCAGGAAAGGCGAGACGAGCAACCCCGGGTCGCTGGGCCGTCTGTCAGATATCGAAGCAACCTTGTCAGGAAAGGCATGCTTCGGGAAGGATGAGGCCTGGTAGAGTTGAGAAGCAGCTAAAACAGACAACAATTGTGTATAGAGATAATCCTCAAGAATTTTAGTTAGATTGTTTCTTCCCCTTCATGACCAGTTGTAATGTCTATAGCACGTGATAGTGGCGACACAAAGACCTTTCCACCAGTCCCTTTTGTTTTAAGGATGTTAATCACCGCATCCTCTTTACTCTTTGGAATGATGATTGTGATGATATATCTGTCACTGAATTGAGGTTGGAATAGTTCACTTCCTTTTGCAGCATGAAGTTTCGCTGGTGGATGCTTACCCCTTCCTCGCACCTTACCAACCGTCATACCACCGACCTCTATTTCTCTTAATGCTTCACTGATTGCCATGACACAGTTGTTTACAAGTAATGCTTCAATTTTTAGCATGTGATAATCCTGAAATGTTCTTCAGAAATAATGGTTTCAAATTTTGATAATCATGTGGTAATCAATGGTTATCTAATCCCATCGTTCATTATTATAGAGATTCAGGAGTGCCATGCCAATAGATAAAATAATAGATACAGGTGATACAGCATGGATGCTTGTAGCAGGAAGTTTAGTGCTGTTAATGATCCCTGCTCTTGGTCTATTCGAATCTGGTTTATTGAGAAAGAAAAACGCTGTATCTGTTTTCATGCAAATATTTACTGGATTAGCCTTGCTGAGTGTCATGTGGTTCATCTTCGGTTTTAGTCTGGCATTTGGTCCTGATATATCCGGTTTTATTGGTAACCTGGACTGGGTATTCCTAAGAGGAGTTCCATGGCACGAGGCACTTCCTTATGCACCAACAATTCCCGGAGTATTATTTGTAAAATTCCAATTAATGTTTGCTGCAATTACACCCTTACTCCTGTCGGGTACGATTGCAGAACGAATGAAATTTAACGCATTTCTCCTATTCATAGCTGCTTGGTCCCTATTTATCTATTACCCGTTAGTGCATTGGATATGGGGAGGCGGTTGGTTAGGAAGACTTGGTGCAGTCGACTTTGCCGGCGGCATAGTTATTCACACGAGTGTTGGAATGGGCGCACTTGCGGCAGCAATGGTACTTGGTCGCAGAAGATTCTTTGGTCCAGCAATTGAAGTTCCACATAGTATACCGTTGGCAGTTACCGGTTCAGCACTTCTTTGGTTAGGTTGGTTTGGATTTAATGCCGGCAGTGCACTAGCCTCTGGCTCACTAGCTGGAAACACGGTCATCGTCACACACATGGCCTCTTCAGTTTCCGCATTAATATGGGTGGGCATGTCTTGGCTGAGAACAGGCAAGCCTTCTGTTGTGGCTGCTGTTAACGGTGCGATTGCAGGCCTGGCAGGAATTACCCCAGCGTCAGGATATGTGAGCGTTGAACATTCTTTTGTTATTGGTATCGCCATAGGTTTTGCGTCATATTCAGGAGTGATACTCTTCAAGGAAAAACTAAAGATAGACGATGCGTTAGATGTCAGTTCAGTCCATGGGGTGGCAGGAATTATTGGTTCTCTTTCAATTGGACTTTTTGCCAGTAAATTAGTGAATCCGAACGGAGTAGACGGTTTATTTTATGGTAATCCGGCTCAATTAGGTATTCAAGCCATTGCAGTTGGAGTCGCTGCAGGTCTTGGCTTTTGTGGCACCTGGGTGATTATGAAATTTCTAGATTTAACAATTGGAGTGAGAGTGTCTCCCGAAGTAGAAGATGCAGGATTAGATATCAGTGAACATGCAGAACGAGCCTACGCCGATGAAGAAGAATTCAAGTTAGACATGCAAACGTATGTAGAGAACTTGGAAGATAAAGATAAGTTTTTCTTCAATAAAAAGTAACATTCTTGCTTCACTGAACATTTGAGGCTGAACTGTAATGTAAGCTTCCCCGTCAAGGATTCTTTCCCCCCTGCATCGTAGACCCCATAGGGAATGGCCTTGGGCACGACCGGATCGATAAAATCATGCACCAGCACCTTCTACGGCTCTCCATTCGACTGCCTTTCCCGGCCTGTATTCTGATAAGGGCCAATCATCCCCTTCTTCTTCATATCTCCCGAAATCACCGGTTCTCTCGCCTTCGGATGCTGGCTCACCCGATTATTCGGGCGCTGAAACTGCTGGTCCCGGTCGGTATGATCCGTGCCTTCCTGGGTTTGGCATCGGCCTGCGGCTGGACTCCAGGCAGAGACGAGAAGAAGCGAAAGGCCGTTATCCAATTCATTGGGAAACCGTATGAAAATCCTTAGACCGACAGGATGGGTCGGTCTGCTCACCTATTGTAGTGCGGCCGTGATGGTAGCGGGAATGTTATTCGTAACGGCTCCGGCACAAGCCGCGTTCGAATTGCCGGAGGGCGAGGAGAGGATTACCCACCTCCCGGTCGTTGCTCGCGCGATTCCGCAGAAGGAAGAGTATGAACTCTACGATCCGAAGATCGGTAAGAATTTCGATCTCAATAAGTTCTGGATACGAGCCGATCTCCGTGTGCGGCCGATCATGCGGAACAATGTCTGTTTCGGCAGCGCCATGGCCGGTGTCAACGCAGCGGGTCAAGCTAATGGAGCCTGTAACGGCCCTAACCCCGGCACCACCCCGAATGGTACTCCAGGCAAACAAAACGACTTCTATGCCCAACAGTTGACACGGTTGGGTATTGGCTATGATCTCTCGCCGGACCTGAATTTCTACATGGAGCTGCAGGACTCGAGGACCTGGGGCGGAAACGGGGCCAATGGTAGAGAGGGCATCCAAGACGATGCGAGGAACCATAACGGGTGTGCGACAGCAATTGGCGGAGGCACAACTGGCGGGGGCAACTGCGGCACATTAGGGGTCCGTGCTGCCTACATGTTGGTTCGGAACTTCGCCGGGTTTCAAGGCCTGAGCGTGAAGGCCGGTCGGCAATATGTGGTGTTCGGCAACCAATCTCTGTTCGGCGCCTTCGACTGGTCCAATACAGGAATTTCCCATGACGGTGTGATGTTGCAATACAGCACCAAGGCCTGGGATACCTACGCTGGTTGGTTTCGCACTTCTGAATCCGATCTCGGTCAAGCCGTGCCCGTCGGCGCGCTCGGCCCGAACATCGGCCCAAGCACCCTCAATAACGGCAATGCGAACCAAGACTCCGACGTTCTCATTTTCTACAACCAGATCAAGTCGGTACCGGGATTCATCATCGAGCCCTACTACTTCCTCTACTCCAACCGGTACAATTCGATAGACAACCGAGGCCTGGGTCTCGGCACGCCGAGGCACTCGAACCAGACCCGTCATAACGTCGGAGGCCGGATCGAGATGCGCAAGGGCAACTTCGACGCGATCAACGAAACGCTCTACCAGTTCGGCCAAATGGGCGATGCGGGGGGTACGAACGCAACGCAGAACGGGTACGGCAACTCGAAGAACCTCCACATCAGCGCTTGGGCGACCAGAAACTGGATCGGCTACACGCATTATGAGTCGGCCTGGAAGCCGCGGCTGGCCTTCAACTTCGACTATGCCTCTGGCGATGGCCGAGCGAACTGTACGATCGGCGGCAACACAGATTGTAAAACTGCCAATACGTTTGAGAATCTGTACCCGACCAACCACATGCACATGGGCTATATGGATGTCCAAGGCTGGAAGAACATGATGGCGTTCTCGGTCAACTTTCAATTTCGCCCGAGTAAGGATGACCACATTGAAGTGTGGGCTACCCGCTTGAATCTCGCCAATACGAAAGACAATTGGTATCGTGCCACACAGGGCGTCTATGTCTTTTCAAAGACGGACAACAATAAGAGGCACATCGGCGACGAAATAGACTTTGCATGGACGCACCTGTTTATGGACGGCAAGTTGTCCTTTCAGGCGGTCTATGGCCATATGTTTGCCGGGGCGTATATCGCGGAGAACCTGGGCACCAGCGTCGATCAAGACTGGGCCTATGCCCAGCTCTGGATGAACTTCTAAGAAGACGTAACACGTGAAACGTTAGGCGTGAAGCGCGATCCACTTCTTGCTTCCCCTGGTAGACCAATGGGAACTGCCACAGAAGGGGATTGAGATATGGGCCTTATCTTACTTGACGCCCATATAGATGTCCGGTAGGGTATGGTATTGAAGCTCCATGAAGAGGGAAGAAGGGATTATGAAGACGACCATCGAACTCGACCAGAATCTGTTGCGGCAAGCGCAGAAAACGCTTGGAACGGACACCATCAAAGGGACGGTGGAAGCCAGTCTTCGCACGGTCATTCAACGAGGCCAGTTACAGCAACTCGCGGATGCCTTAGGCACTATTCCCCTGGATCTTACCCCCGACCGGCTCCGCCGGCAGCGGCATAAGCGTACGCCTCGTGTATCTCGTTGACACCTCCGTCTGGATTCACGCGCTCCGCCCGTCCGGTCATCCCGCCATTCAATCCCAACTGAAACCCTTGATCGTGAACGGCGAAACCGCCGTCACGGAATGGATTCTGCTTGAACTCATGACAGGTCTGACGAAAACCGAACGACCGGAAGCGTTCTTGCGGTGGTTTCTCCCCGTGGTGCGATTGCCTTTTCAAGCAGCCTGGTGGGACAACGCGTGGCAGCATGCCGCGCAGCTTCGTCAACACGGAATTTCTCCTTCGGCAGCGGATTGTTTCATCGCAACCGTTGCATTGGAACACCAGGTGACTTTGATCCATTGTGATCACGACTTTGAAGCGATGAAGATTGCTCTTCCTCTCCGGACGCTGGATTGGACCAAGAGTCCTACTCTCTCCTAAGCCTCCCTCGTCCTGCACTTTTCGTCATCAACTTCGGGCCAGAATAACCGTCAGGAAAGAACCTGACCCGACTTTTCTCACTGATTGCTGAAAGCTGATAGCTACATATCGGCTCATCCGGCTTGCCCGCAGGAAGTCAGTCGTCTATACTCTGTTGACTTTCTCGTTTCACCACTATCCTTCTTTCTGATTAACCTCACCGTGGATGATCTGACTCGACAGCTCAGCGAACAGTTCGGCTTTGCGAAGTTTCGGCCTGGCCAGGAGGAGGTCATTCGCGCCGTGTTGGCTGGGCGCGACGCGATGACGGTCATGCCGACCGGGCAGGGCAAGTCTCTCTGCTATCAATTACCTGCGACCCTTTTGCCAGGATTGACCCTGGTGATTTCTCCCCTCATCGCACTCATGCAAGATCAAGTGGCAAGCTTAAAACAGCGAAACATCAAAGCGGCTGCGTTCCACTCCGGTCTCACCGGTCTTGAAAAGCACCGCGTGATCCAGGATCTCAATCAGAAGCGGCTGCAGTTGCTCTATCTGGCGCCGGAACGGATGCAGCATGAGGGCTTTCTCC
The DNA here is from genome assembly GCA_005239475.1 of Nitrospira sp. Taxonomy (GTDB): domain Bacteria; phylum Nitrospirota; class Nitrospiria; order Nitrospirales; family Nitrospiraceae; genus Palsa-1315. Next base: position 16,353 of record SPAX01000018.1, read on the forward strand.
AGCTCTTACGCTCCCTCTGGACCTCCTTGCTGGTGGTCGACGAAGCGCACTGTATTTCCCAGTGGGGTCACGATTTCAGGCCTG
>SPAX01000180.1 GCA_005239475.1 Nitrospira sp.
AGCGGCACCCAGCATCAGCAGCAGCTCCCAGTGGGGGCGCAGGTAACGGCATCACCGCTGACGTGCTGGCCCGCACGGTTGATGATCGCGAAATGAGGAGCGTAGCCGTCGGCTTCCAATACTGTTAGCGTCTTCGAACAGATCTCCAACGGTTCACCTCGGCGATACACATGGTGGTCGTCATCGGCGGCTTCGACGAAAGGTCCGGCAAGCATGGCGAAATGCCCTTGCCAGAGGCAGGGAGCGTTTGACGGATAGACCGCGGTCCATCGGTCATCTGCTCGATCCAACCACAGGGGGGCAGAGGACAGGATAAATTGAGAAACTAACGGAGCCTGGCTCAAGAGGCACACAGTGTCCGGCGTGACTGGCTGAGGAATGCCTCGGAGATAGGTCGTGCCCAGTTCATCGACCACTCGGCTGAACGGCCCGCGGAGCGTGGCATAGCGAACGGCCGACCGAGGCGCGCTCGCGGGAAGTTTATATCCCGTCAACGTGACGGAGAAGAAGTGAATGCCGTCGATCACCTGCCAGGGCGAGGCCTTGATCAGATGAATGCCCAGGAAGCCGGCTTCCACCATCCCCGCGATATAGTCGGTGAGCGTCAGCGCCCCGGAGAGGCAGTCGCCCCACTTTTCAGCGTCATGCACCAAATACTGCGGAACGGGCTGATCGGCCACGATATCGGAGATCGTAAATCGTCCACCCGGTTTGGCGACGCGAAACATTTCCCTGAAGACCTTCTGTTTATCCGGTGCAAGGTTGATCACACAGTTGGAGATGATGAGATCGACAGTGCTGTCGACCACCGGGATCGCATCTGCCATCCCTTTGCGAAACTCGACGTTGGAGGAGGCGTATCCAAGATTGGCTGCGACGATGGGGGCATGCTTCCGGGCGATGGCCAGCATCTTGTCAGTCATGTCGATCCCAATGACATGTCCGGAAGGCCCGACGAGCCGGGACGCTTCGAAGCAATCGATGCCGCCACCTGAACCGATATCCAGCACCGTTTCCCCGTGGGAGACGGTCTTGAGCCCGGCCGGTGTCCCGCAACCATACGAAATCTTGAGGACTTCTTCCGGGATGAAGGATTGGAGATCGGCCATGTCGTAACTGGTCGGGCAACACATCTGCTCGCCAGTTGACGCAGCCCGAGCATAGCGATCGCTGACCTTTTTGGTAATCTCATCTATTGGCATGATCTCCTCACAGGCGAATGCAAAATTTGCAGGCCTGTCCATGTATCAAGTCCCTGCTGGCACGTCAACTCCGTTTCCCCCTTAGCAGGATGTTGAACAGCCCGCCAGCCTCGCTTGTTTATTTGGTCTGTTCGGTCTGTCTGGTCTCTCTGGTTCGTCTGGTTCAACCAAATAGACCAGACTAACCAGATCAACCAGAGAGACCGGGCTTGTCCCGCCCGTGCGTACCATCGAACTATTGTTCTGCCTAGTTTGGTTTATTCGCATCCTGCTAGGGTCTCCGTCACGCGTAGGTAGAGCTACCTGCGCGGACCCAATGTCGGGGCTGGGCCCAATCCTGGGTCGCGGGGCTCGAGCCTATCTTACAGCCTCGATAGGCATATAAGGAATAGCGGTCGAGGCTACCACTTGTGACGGCCTTCGTTACCTGGAACAGGCCACGCGTGATCCAGAGCCGCGCCGAGGCAGGAGGCCGATCACATTCGCCCGTGCGACTGAACCTATCGATTCCGAGAAGCACCACGCGCCTGCGTTTGCCAGAGCCACCAATAGACGGCTGTATTGAGGACGACCACCACTGTGCCCAACAGCAACTGAAGGTCTCGTGTCAGGTCCCCAGGGTAGAGGATCGGCAACAGGTAGCGTGCCGTGAAGTCGTGTGCATCGGCGCCCTCGCTACCCTGCATGCGCAGCCAATTTTCCAGCGGTGTGAGCGGGCAGATCCAGCCTGTGAATTCGACGACCGCGCCCCACACAGCCGCCGGCAGGTGCAGCCACGCGATCCACCGCCACCTCAGCACAAGTAGCCCGCCGCACAGGACGAAGACCACAAACGCCAGGTGAACAATCAGAACCAGATCGGCCAGGAGTGGGTACATCATCGCACTCAGTTAGTAGGCTGCGAAACAATATGTTGGCACATGAGAACTTCGATGGTTCGAACGTCTGGGACAGCAGGAGAACCTCGCGCAGGATGCTCAAAAAGACCAGACTTCTCACCCACCCAACCCTGGCGCGCCGAGACGCGCCTGGTCCCAAGCAAGGCCGCAGCAAACGAAGAAGCGAGGCCTACGCTTCGGTACATTGAGCCTCTGAGCGCGGTGAGAACGATGCTGGCGGATTTTTTCAGCATCCTGTTAGAACAACGAAGGGGGGTCGGTCGGTTTCGGATAGATCAGCGCTCCCTTCTCGAAATGGGCAAATGACGTGAGGGCGTGCGGGGTGGCTTTCTCGGGAGACATGATATGCCGGATGTCCCAACCACGGGTCACCAGCGCATCGGCAATCAACGACCGATGGCAGCGCCACGGCACCGCTTCTGCGCACATGATGGCTGATGGTTGCAATCGGCTTTCAGCCATCAGCTCTTCTAATGCGTTCAAGAATTCGTCCGTCTGCATATAGTCGGCGTACCCGCGAAAACTGGCATTGCGCCATCCGTCGTTTACGGAATCCTTCTTCGGTTTTCGTAAGCCGCCCAACTCCGGCAGGTGGCGATACTGGAGCCCGGCATCGCGCAACGACTGGGCCAGCGTATCCCTATTGAACTGCGGATTGTAGCGGGATCGAGGAACGGTACGAACATCGACGAGAAGACTGATCTGATGGGCGCGCAACAAGCCGATGAATTCATCGATCGGTCTCGTCGAATGGCCGAGAGTCCAGAGGGATACAGACATGTCGCGTTGATTGTGGCACAGCGAAGGGCCGATCTCTATGGGCGGAACCCCGTAGGATAGCCTAGCGAGACTGGCGGGACGAGCGAGGGTTGATCTGATTTATCTGGTCTGTCTGGTTCATCTGGTTAGTCTCGTTCAACCAAACAAACCAAACAGACCAAATAGACAAGAGAAACCAGCCGGTCCTCGCGCTTCACGCCACCTAGTCAGGAGGGACTGTTGCGGGATTCAGTTCCAGCAGGCGGTGGTGGCCGTTGGACACATGTTCGATTGTGAAGAGGCGCTCGCCAACGTGGATGATGGCCGCCATCACACTGCCGTTGATGAAAAAAGTAAAGTCCCCGTGAGGGGTGCTCTTGAGGAGCCCGCGTATGACGGCTGAGTCGTTGATCCGGGAGATGGTGGAGATGATGTCCAACTCATACCTGGTGCCATCGAAGAGTTCGATGGCGACGGGGGGATGTGGCCTGGCGGCAGCATCTTGCAAAGTATGAAGCGACTGGGGGTTCAATGTGATGGCTCGGTCGCGGAGGACCCAGGGCTTTCGTGGGGCCGGTGCTTGATCGGGCACGCTCTGCCACACACTCGAAGGCAGAGGAGGCTCATCGGCCCACACAGGAAAAGAAAACAAACAACTG
>SPAX01000181.1 GCA_005239475.1 Nitrospira sp.
CTCACGGGCGTATAGATCGTCGAGGTCGTCTTGGTCGATTCTACCTCACCGATCTGCTGCCCGGCCTTGACTACGGCACCTAGCTTCGGCATATCGATAAAGACAATATCGCCCAACGCATCTTGGGCAAAATGACTGATGCCAACCGTGGCTTGCATGCCGTTTAGCCGCACCCATTCATGCTCTTGGTGGTAACGAAGATCTTTCGGAATCATGCGCGCTCCTTTGGAGAAAGTTGAGGTTCAGGTTCAGGTTAAGTAAAAGCGGCCACCCTCTTGTCACTTCTCAACCTTAACCTTGATCTCGACCTGCATTTTTTTTGGGATCGTAGTGGTCCGACGCTTCTTTGTCAAGGAATCGCTGGCCCGTTTATCAGCACCAGATGCGTCCCAGCTTGCCCGACTTTTGTCGAGAGTGCAGCTCTCACGGCAGTGATCAGCGATGATTGATCCGACGCGCCCAGGGTCATGCCCAGCCAGAGTTGCCGTTCATCCCCAGCCGTCGGCGCCAATCGTTGTCGCACTGTTTCCATCGCCGCCCCCTGGTCATCCGATCGTTCGGGCATGCCCGCCTCTGGCTGGACGACCAGGTGGAGCCCACGTTGCTTCGTCTCGATCACGTCCTCTCCATACTCCGTCAAGGCATCCGCAGGCGAGAGGACCGCACGCTCATGCACGACCACAGCGACCAGGAGTCCCGGTCGCGTCTGTCGCAGCTGCTGAGTGAGTCGTGCCACAAACTCAAGATAGCTCCTCGTCTTCCACCCGGCCCAGCGCCATGCGTCTGGTGAGACAGATTGATCGTGGCCATCGAATGAAAGCCCAAATTGCCCTTCAAACATCCGTCGCGACGTCGGGCTCCATTCCCCAGAAAATCCCTTGGCCCTCCTGGCCCCAACCACCAGCCCATCGATGTCTGTCCGCAACAAATCCTGTGCTACCTCACTGACGAGACGCTGATAATCAGGATGAAGCACATCGACATGACCGACCGGCAGGAACACCTGGTCTGTCCGGTTGGCCATGGCGATGCCCCACTCAGGATTCACCGTGGTCCACCCAGGCTCATGCAGATTGAGCGACGCCAACACCGCCATCCCCTTGGCATGGGCTGCCGGCACGATCACCTTAAACAGATCCTCGACGACTGGGACCTTTGACGTCTGAAAGTACACCCCTATGGGGCCTGGCTGCACAGTCTCACGAGGAGGAGATCCCGCCTCGACAATCAATGCCGTTACTCCTGCGTCAGCGAGCTGCGCAATCCATAGCCCGACATCGGGAATCGTGAGCCAGTCCGCGTTCGTCAGCCAGAGCGCAATCTGCCTCCGTTCCAACAGGGACGATGGACCGAGACTCCGGCGAAACTCGTCCAGCCGATTGAGCGCGTGAAACTCATAACTGTCGGTGCGCGGGATCGATTGCGGTGCCGCCCCGACCAGGGCGCGATAGGCAGACAGCGCAGCCTGGAGGTTCCCGCTCTCCTCATACGAGCGCGCGAGCCACCAACGAGCTTCTCTCAGCCTGGGAGAATTGGGATTGGAATCGACAAATCGTTGGAGGAGTGCACTCGCGAGTGGATAACGCCCTTGCACATAGGCACGATAGGCGGACTCAAGGAGCCGCGTCTGAACGTCCAATCCTGGTTCGACACCCGACGCGGTAGGCGGCATCGAAGGAGGGAACCGGTGCGCCAGAGCGGCGCAACCCGGAAGGACCACGAGCAGCACACAGGCAATCCATCTCACAACATCCGGCCAACGATGAACGGGAAAGAGCACAGCCGTTCACACCTGCCGACAGGCGTCCTTATTTGACGAGATCCATTTCGGGAAAGAAATATCCAATCTCGAACTTGGCGGTCTCCGGCGAATCGGATCCATGCACGGCGTTAAACTCGATGTTCGTCCCATGGGCCTTGCGAATCGTGCCCGCCTCCGCCTTGGCCGGATCCGTCGCACCCATCAGTTCCCGATTCTTCTTGATCGCGTTATCACCCTGCAGGACCAGCACCACGACCGGACCGGACACCATGAACGTGCAGAGGCTATCGAAAAACGGACGGGCCTTATGCACCGCATAAAACCCCTCGGCCGTCGATTTTGAAAACTGCATCATGCGTAGGGCCACCGGCTTCAGGCCGGTCTTTTCATAGCGGGCAATAATGTCACCAATCGCGTGCTTCTTCACGGCATCTGGCTTGATAATGGCTAATGTTCGTTCACTCATGGGCTCTGAGGTTCCTCCAAACAGTTAAAGAATCAATTGAACAGCGTTAGGAGCCTGTCCGACATTGACCGTTCTACTACAGCGAACGATGCACAGGCATCTGCTTTGTTCTCGGCCCCGACAAATCCTCAACGTATTCCAGTGAATACGCCTCCGGTTTCTCGTGGCCTGCGGTCGCCCATCTGCCTGCACCTCCTTCGCCTCGTCACGAAGACAATGTCGGACAGGCTCCTGACGCATTATAAGTGGCTGATAATAGGCTTGCAAGGGTCGGAGGTTCGCTGGCAGACAGGATGAAGATCCCAGAATTGTTCACCGAGATGACGCTAGACGTATGGCCTCGAAGCACTAGTACTCGCCATGGTATAAGGCACTGGTATAAAGCCGATACCCAGGGCATCAGGTATTTATGTCAAAGCGAACATCTAACAGGAGGAAAACCTCCCAAACATCCGAGTTGCCCGCCTACCTTTCTGAAAAGCCAGAACATA
>SPAX01000182.1 GCA_005239475.1 Nitrospira sp.
TTCTCCCATCCGAGCTCACGAGCCGCTGCCAAACTATTGGGAGCGTTATCATGACGGTGATCCTATCTCGCGGTCATGGTTTTTTCGAAGAGCCTTCATGCCGAAGGAGCGCGAGGTAAGCCAAGGTGTCGGTGAGCTCCTGATCCGTCATCCTCGTGTCCGGAAACATGCCTGTACCCGGGTGTCCTTCCCGGATTGCGCGCGCGCGCTGCTTGTCAGATTTTAGGTATAGTACCTTCGGATTACGGAGATCGGTCGGTTGCGGATTCAGTTGAGCGATGAGCATGGCGGTGTCGGCTGCGAGTTGCGGTCGTTGGTCCTTGTTCCCATCAATGCCATGGCAGTAGTAGCACACGCCCTTCCCGTTGAAGACCGCTCTGCCACGCTCGGCCTCCCCTGCCGCCTTTGTGCTCTTGGGTGCCGGCGGGGAACCGGCCCAGACATTCATGTCAGACATCTGTGTGAACCGGCTCACCAGCAAGCCCACTAGCAGAATGCTGAAAAAGTTTAGCCAGCCTGCCTTGTTCATTTGGTCTATCTGGTCTGTTTGGTTCGTCTGGTCTGTCTGGGCTTTCTCGTTTAATTGGTTTGTTTGGTTTGTCTTGTTTATTTGGTTGCACCAGACTAACCGGATAAACCAGATGTGCCAGAAAGACCAGATACACAAAACAGACCAGATCAACCAGCTAATCAGTGCAGTCCACAACAGAGCTTGTACCGCTCCTCCGGGATGGTCTCCATCTTTTGAAAGACGGTTTCACGTTCTTTCGCACTGGTCACCCGATCGATAGAGGGATACAGCACCCGCTCTTCTTTCATATTGTGGGAACCGAGCAGATTCAACAACGCCTGTTCTTCTTGATCGCTATCGGGGTTCTGATCGGCCACCTTCTGGTGAATGGCTTCGAATTGCTGCCCAATCTGGCGATGCTCCGCCCGCATCACGGAAGTCGCCCCGCCTTCTGACATGCCGGTTTCCTTTTCCCACAACGGAAACAAAAGATCTTCTTCCCACACAATGTGGCGCTGCAAGCCGAACTTGAATTCTTTGAACGCTTCCTTGGCCTTGGGAAAGTCAGACCGCTTCAACCGTTGAAAGGTCTTGAACAATTCGTCCAATCGGTCATGGTCTTGTTCATAGAATTCACTGACGATTTTCTGCTCACTCATAGGGTCCTCCTTATTCATGCAAGCGAAGAGCATATGGCATATAGCTGATAGCGTATGGTTCAGAATAAAAATGGAAGGTCCTTACCCTCAGCTATAAGCCATCGACCATACGCTCTTATCCCTTAAGACACGCCTCACGAACCGCTTTTGACTTTGAACTCCAGGTGACAGGCCACGCAGGCCTTCAGCACGTTGTTGAACTGCGGCAAGATCTGCTTCAAGTCTTTCGTGGGGATGATGCGCGCCAACTCTTCCGCTGCCGCATGATGCGCCATGGCCAAGTCGTGATAGGCAGGTGGAAAATTGTCGGGCTGCTGCTGCGCCATGGCCTGCCGATGCATGAAGAAACCCAGATGCAATTCGGTCAGGCCCTTTGCCAACTCGTAGTCCTCCTCGACCAGCGCGTTCACGATCACCTGGATCGTTTCCAGGTGCTGTAACATCACCGCGCGATGTTCTTTCCCTGCCGGTGGCGACAGTGGAATGGGATGCCTGGTATCGGAGGTGAGAATGGGATGGGACTGTTGCTCTCCATGACGCGGTTCGACTTCGCTGCAACCAGCTGACAATATGACACAAAGAACACCCAGAGTAACCCTTCCAAGGCGGACCTGTCGCGCTCTATATAATGGTGACATGTGAGTCGCTTACCTGTGAAGGTTTGGGTCATTCTATGGAAACGCCCGTACTTCTGAGCGTAATCCCTACCCGAGAACGACCACGTCCTGCCTCTCAATGATGCTGATGCTGAAGGTCATGATCATGACCTTCAGCCGATTTCTTTCCCGCCCCGACAGACCTCGGCTTCAGCGGAGTAAACCGAGCCCCATACGCCTCCTGTTCCGGTAACTTGACGAATACCACAATCACTGTCTCCGGATTGATCCGAAACTCGCCGCTACCCGTAAACATATTCTGTTGTGACGGCTCCAGCTTGACGGTGATTTTGCTCCCAGCCTTAGCCTGTTGAATATTCGCCTTACCCTCTCCGCCATCGGTCTTAATCTCTTGACCTGCGTGATCGGTCACATGTAGTGCCAGTTCTCCGTCCTTCGCAATAAGCTCCAGATGATAGGGACCTGCCGCACGGACTTGCCCGCCATGCGGCGACGGCATCGCATCCAAAGATTCATCGGTATGTGCCCAAACAGGCTGAAGTATAATTAGGGGAGCAGCAAGCACAGCAGCAATAATCGATGCGTTAATCGACGCATTCATTTTTTTCTCCTCAACATACGAATTGGAACGGTAGGGGTGTTTTCAAATACATTTCTACCCTCTGTCAATGAAATCAAGTGATTAGCACCATCAAGCCCGGTTTATGGCCACGTGTCCCTGTTTCACTCCTGTCCATAGCATTCTCGCCTTCCCCCCATCCCCATCGGACTGACAGCCGACCTATTCAATACGACAATGAGCAATGGGCATGCCTCCGCCCCACACATCATGAGCACGGTGATTGTTTTGCATAGACAACAACTTGGTGGCCTGCTGTCAAAAGGGAGCAGGCAGAATGGGGTCAATTGCTCCAACAGTCCGAACGGCACTGGTGCACAATGCGACAATTGGAATCTCCGGCCCTTGTCACTTTCCACTATTGCGGAGTTCCAATAGAGTGCGCCGGTCGCCCTTGCCGATGTTGATCAGTTTTACGACCGGCACCTTACCTGCGCTCCTTCCATGCCTGCGCTCACGGACGTTAAGGCGGTACTTCTTTCTATAATGTGCGGGCCGCGCCGGCAAGGTCCGGCGCATTCTGCGGCTCGACGAGATTGCGCAACCGTTCGATGCCAATGGGCTCCTCGGTCTGCATCGGCACAAGCGCGACGCGTGTGGCGTACCGGGTACGCACCGCCTCAATCTGGGTGAGCTCGAACGCGGCCCGCTGCTTCAACAGGGGTGACGAGGTTGGCGCCGCCGACAGACTGTTGTTGATCAGCCAAGCCCACGGTTCGATACCGGCACGGCGCAGCTCTTCCTGTAAATGGGCGGCCTCCAGCACCGGCGTGGTTTCCGCCAAGGTCACAATCATCACCTTCGTGCGCTCTGAATCCTGTAGTCGCATCATCGGCGTGGTGAGATGCATATGTGGATCGACATGGCGGGTCACTTCGCGGTGATAGGCTCCGGTGGCATCGAGCAACAGCAGGCTGTGCCCGGTCGGCGCCGTGTCCATCACGACGAATTTCTTCCCGGCCTCGCGGATGATGCGCGAGAACGCCTGGAACACCGCGATTTCTTCGGTGCAGGGAGAACGCAGGTCTTCTTCCAGCATGGCCCGGCCTTCGGCATCGAGATCCTGGCCTTTGGTGTCCAGCACATGTTGCCGATAGCGTGTAATTTCCGCCTGCGGATCGATACGACTGACTTCCAAATTGTCCAACGATCCGGACAGCGTGTCGGTCAGGTGTGCGGCGGGATCGGAGGTGGTCAAATGCACTGGGAGCCCGCGCTGAGCCAGTGCCACCGCCACCGCAGCCGCGAGCGTCGTTTTGCCGACACCGCCCTTGCCCATCATCATGACGAGGCCGTGGCCGGTGTTGGCGATCTCGTCGACAAGAGTCGACAGCCGTGGAAGGTCGATTGGGTTGGCGAACGTACCAGTGGACACAGGGGCAGCTTCGGCTCGATCAGAGAAAAGACTGCTCAATGCCTCGACCCCGACGAGGTTGGCTGCCTTGAGCGGCAGATAATCAGTGGGCAGGTTTCGCAGTGCGTCAGGCATCGCGGCGAGCGCCTCTTGCTCATGGCGATAGATGGCGGCGGCCAGTGCGTCATGCATCGCTTCGCGTTCCGGCAGGACCCCGTTGATGACGAGATATTGCCTGGACAAGCCGATGGCGGCCAGCTCCTGATGCGTGCGCGCGACCTCGTCCAGCGTGCCTTTCTGTGCGCGGGCCACCAGGATCAAACGGGTACGGTCGGGATCGGACAGTGCCGTGACCGCGTCCGCATACTGCTGGCGTTGCTTTTCCAGCCCCGACAGTGGGCCGAGACAGGACGCGCCCCCCGGGTTCGTTTCGATGAAGCCGCTCCAGGCGCCCGGTAGCTGCAACAGGCGAATGGTATGACCGGTCGGTGCGGTATCGAAGATAATGTGATCGTAACCGGCAATCAGCACCGCATCAGTCAGCAATGCAGTAAATTCGTCAAAGGCCGCAATTTCTGTGGTGCAGGCTCCGGGCCGACGATGCGTTCGCGGTACTGCTGCGCCGCCAGTTGCGGGTCGATTTCCAGGGCTGAGAGCCCCGAGACAGTGGCAATGGCGGTGATGCTGTTGCCGATCGTCTGGCTGAACACCTGGCCGACATTGGACGCCGGATCGGTGCTGACCAGGAGGACTTTCTTGCCCTGTCGAGCCAGATGGATGGCGGCGGCGCAGGACAGCGACGTTTTGCCCACGCCACCCTTGCCGGTAAAAAACAGGAATGCGGGTGGGTGGTCTAGAAACAGCATATTGCATTCCTTTGACTTGATGAACCAATCAGCATGGGCCGCCTCCGCAGCAGCTGCCTTCTGTCTTGTTCGTGGCTGGTGCCGCGGCCAAGCCCGCCCAGCGCGTCAGCTCAGCCCGGCTGGGATAACGCCCGGCCAGGACCACTTCGCCGTCCACCAGAATCAGCGGAAGCGATTCTTCCCCCGAACGCTGTAAAAAACCATTGACCGTGGTGTTGTTGGCAAACTGCAACGGCTGTTGCCCCAGGTTAAAGCGTTCAACCGTCACGCCTTGCTGCTTCGCCCACTCAACATCTGCGGCAAAGTTCACCAATCGCTGATCCACATCTACCCCACAGACACCAGTACTGCAACACATCGCCGAATCATATACGTCGATCTTCGTCATGTTGAACCTCCATGAAATCACGAATTAAGAGAGAACACGAATGCCTGCTACGAAGGAGTGCCAATGCGGTCCAATGCTACCTTGAACTGCTCGCGATCCTGCCTGAGACGGTCGAGCGGCAGTTTCAGGAAGGCTTCGATGCGGGCGCGCAGGGTGCGATAGGCCTGTTCGAACCGGGCGTCAATTTCAGCCTCGCTCCCGGTCGCCTTGGCAGGATCCTCCACGCCCCAATGGGCACGCACTACCGGACCGAGATAGGCGGGGCAGGTTTCACCTGCCGCGTTGCCGCACACCGTGATGACGATATCCGGAATGGACGGCAGGCCGACCCACGACTTGCTGTACAAGCCCTCCCGGTCGGATGGCTACCCGCGCTCATGGCGCGCCACTCAGGGCTTGCCAGCGCGTTGAACGTGGCCTCGGCCAACACAGACCGGCAGGAGTTGCCGGTACAGAGGAACAGGATATTCACGATGTCGTCTCCTCTTGAGTGCACGTCGTCGGCTGTGCCATCGCACGATCACAGGGGAGCCTGCTAGGCAGAACTCTGTTCAGATTCCAGTGGCTTCCTTGCGCGGATGAAGGCACTCATGAACTTACCATCTATCTGCGGCGCAAGCGCGTCCACATTGAGTCCCGCGCCGGCTAAGAAGTCTTTGGCATCCTCGGCGCAATAGATGCGTGTAGGGACAATCTCGATATCGTGGAACCCCGCCTTCCCTAATTTGTCCCGGTAGGCAGACTCTTCTAAGGCCCCTGCTACACAGCCCATCCACAATTCGACGCTGTGGCGAATCTCGGCCGGGACGTCGCCGCGCACGACGACATCGGAGATGGCAAGTCGACCGCCGGGCTTCAGGACTCGGAACGCCTCAGCCAGTACGCGATCTTTGTCGGACGAGAGATTGATGACACAGTTGGAGATGATCACGTCGACAGAATGGCTCGCCAGTGGGATCTCCTCGATCTCGCCTTTGAGAAACTCCACATTCTGCACGCCCGATTTTTGCTGGTTCTCCTGTGCCAAGGCGAGCATCTCGTCCGTCATATCGAGTCCATACACCCTGCCGGTCGGTCCAACCCGACGGGCCGACAGCAAGACATCAATCCCACCACCTGACCCGAGATCCAAGACCGTCTCGCCAGGATTGAGTTGGGCCAAGGCCGTGGGATTCCCGCACCCTAATGAGGCCAATACGGCCTCCGCCGGTAAGGCCTCTGTCTCCATCACCTCGTACAGATTGGAGGTGATGGGGGCGGCTCGTTCCGAGACTGAGCCACAGCAGGAACTGCCGCCTCGTTTCGCCTGCAACGCCGCCTGCCCATACTCGGCCTTCACAATCTTTTTGACCTCTTGGCTGTTCATCGCGCACTCCTTCTATTAATCAGTGACGGTTGATTAATCAGCGTCAAAAACTAACGACACCGGGATGAGGAGCCCACTCGTGGGCGTGAGCCCTGTAATGATTGGACAACCTCTTCCAATTCCTCCAGAGCTTCCGCATTGAGGGAATAGTAAGTCCATCGGCCCTCTGGACGATCCGTGATCAGTCCTGAATCCTTGAGCACTTTTAGATGAAAGGACAGACGCGACTGTCCCGTCTTGAGTGCATCGGTGAGGTCGCACACACATTGCTCCCCGTCTTTCAGGCGCTCCATAATCTCCAGCCGTGTTTCATCCGATAAGGCATGAAAGAGGCTCACACCTGAATCTCGCCGCCTGATAGTAATCTTCATGCTTGCATCATAACAACAATTCTTGATGAGTCCAGGGCGACAGATGCCCTGGGCATAATGGGGCCACCAACTGCTTAATCGGTGAACCAACTGGACGTTCTCATTCCCGGTTGAGTCGTGTGCAATACTCGATCGCGGCGTCGATGGCCGTCAGGTGCGCCTGCACTCGCACCTCGATCGAGTGCCTGCCAGGGGCTTCGAGGGTCAGCACCCGTTTCACTCCATGGATCTGGGCATAGGCAGCCAGGGGCCACCAGGCCAGCCTGTCCGGATTGCAGGGACCGTCGATCACCCCACGGTCGGCTGCTCTCCCCTCGATTTCTGAGTTCACGTTAATACTCGTGACCCTCCCCACTCTATCCACAATCTGACGGCCGACGGCTTCCGCTCCTGCATCCACGCTCTGGTACAGATAGTACCCGTGGCTATCGCGGTCGTCGTGAAGATCAATCACGAGATCGAAGGGCTGTTGGAGTATCGGGTGGACGAAACGGATCTCCGCCGCTGGGTGCGGGGCATTGAATTCCCGGTTCAGGTCCTTGCCGTCGGGATTCTCTCGGACATCCTGTTCATACCCCCAGGGATTGAGACAGGGGAGCAGCACGAACTGCCACCTGTCTAGCCATGGTCGATACCGGTGTTGTTCGAACCATACGCAGAGCGCCTCAACCCCGGACGGTTCATCTCCATGGGTGCCGGCGGTGAGCAATGCGCGTCGGGAATGACGATGGCCGAGTACGATCGTGGCAAGGCGGTAACCTGGTTGGTGGGCCGATGCCTCTTCAAGAATGAGCGTCGAATCAGGCACCGAGGCGAGCACATCTGTCAGACGTTCAAGGATGCGGGCGTAGTCTCTCGTGTTCTTCGGCTTCACATCAAGGCAAGAAATTCTGCCGGTTTGGAAACGTGGCCGCGGGCACCGTCGCCGTGAAGTGCACCTCGGCCTGCTTGACTCCGGGTAGGCTCAGGAGCGCCTGCCGGCATTGTTGGTCAATGTCGGTTCGCAGAGGGCAGGCGGGGGTCGTCAGGTTCACGGTGACTCGCACGGTGTCTTCGCGAATCTCGACACCGGTGACCATGTTAAGGGAAACGAGGTCGCGGCCCAGCTCCGGGTCTTGGACAGCCCGGAGTGCGGCAAACACGTCTTCAACTGTAGTTATCATCGTGATCTGTTGAGCTCAATCCAGTGACTGCACAACGCTCCGGAGCGATTCCAGCTTGTCTCCAATACGTGGATCTCAGGTTGTGGCGGACTTCGCCTCTTCTTGTTTGAGGATCCCTTCGACGGCCTCGCGCAGACGATCCAGAATTCCCGCGTTGTCGGTGCCTCGGATATCGACTGGCACGAAATGCTTCTCATTGAAGCCGGTCGCGCGAATGAGTTTCTTGAACAGCTTCTCCTGGGCTTTCGGGGCACAGGCGCCCACGAGCAAGTAACCGTCCTGCTTGGACGTCTTCATCGCCTCTTCCAAAATGGCGTTCCCTCCCTGGCCGCACAACTGCGGGCTGAGAACCGTGTACTTGACGTCCAGGTCCGATTCGACCTCGAACGGGAGCTTATTCATGTCGGAATCTTTGAATGAATCGCAGAGGCCTTTGCAGTTGCACAACAACACTTTGATTTCCATGGGTCACCTCCATACACAATAGTTATCCGTTGGCCTGTTTCCAATAGGCATCGACCCGTTCTTGAATGTGTCGAATGGCTTCGTCCTGCCTGGTCGGTTCGAAGAGGTGTCGGAACCGGCCCTGTAATTTTAGGTACTCTTCCACCGGCTTCCGCTTGGGAATGTAGGTGTGTGTGACTGCTCCGTTGATCGCCTCCTTCAAGGGCCAGAGACCGGTCTCGACCGCCAACTTGGCGACTTCCGGAGTCTCTCCAGGATCGTAGAGCCAGCCGGTTGGACAGGCGGAGAGTGCAAGAAACAGTTTGGGTCCCGTGAGTTTCGACGCCTTCGCGAATTTTTCTTCCAGGTCCAACGGGTATCGCGGCGCGACGGTTGCAATATAGGGCGGTGTGTGTGCTCGCCAAATCTCGAAGATATCTTTCTTCTCCTGCGTGGTGCCGGCTGGGTGCTGCAAGCTGCAGGGAGAAGTGGTCGTTCGCGCGCCGTAGGGTGTCGCGGGAGAGAGCTGCATACCGGTATTGCCGTACGCTTCGTTGTCGTAGCAAAAATAGAAGAAATCTAACTTCCTCGTGATGGCGCCCGATGTCGAAGAGAGGGCCATGTCGTAGGTCGAGCCGTCTCCTCCTAATACCACGACCTTCAGATTCTCGCTCTTCGGCAGGCGCCCCTTGGCGATCAGGACATCGAGGGCGTCGCGCACACCTT
>SPAX01000183.1 GCA_005239475.1 Nitrospira sp.
CGTGATGAATCAAGTCGGACAGGAGAATCTGCAGCCGTCGATTGATGTGGGACATTTCGGCGAAGGTCTCTATCGCACAGTGGTGGCGCTGGCCTCTCCCGCGCAGGAAGTGCGTGTCGGCACCATCTCGAAGACACATTTCAAAGGCTTGGGTTTCTGGATCGACCTCTTTACCAGCATCGGGGCCCTCTCGTTCTTCTGGTGGATCAGCCGTCCCGACCTTCGCCATCCGTATAGACGGATTCAAAAAGGGGAGTATTGGGGAACGGGACAGGGGGGCTTCGGCGGGAACTGGGGGGGATTTGGAGGAGGGACAAATGGGGAGGGGTACAAGTAGAAGGTACGATTCAGAATGAAGAGGGGCGAGGGTAGCCTGACGGTCTCCTGTGCTCGCGCAACGCGCGGTCGCGGACTCCCCTCGTTGGACGCGCGCAGTGGAAGATCAATCAGCCCCCATCCCTGAAGAGATAACGAGCAAGCTTGGAGGGAGCATTATAGAAACGTGCTCGTCCGATGCGCGAAGCGAACTGTGGGGTCATTGCGTGACTTTGCATCGCCATCGTCGATGTCTTGAGTATGACTCTGAAAGCTTTGGCGTGGGTTATGATCGGCGTGGAACTGTCCGGTCTTCTTCAAGGTCTTGGAGGTCAGTTTGACTGGTGAGGTGAGTTCCGGGATGGATCGACTGCGTCAGGCAGTTAGGACTTGAATCCGATCCTTCTGACCTTGGAATCTGGCTCCGCCATGAGTTCACGAATCGCCTCGAAGACGACCCGAAACTGGCTGTCGTATTTCATTTCCAATTCATGAGCCGTCGGGCAAACCCCTTGGGGATGTGACGCCCATGGAGTTTATCAACCACCATGAAGACAGAGCCCAGGCCGCACAGGGGTTAACTTTGCTGGCCCTGGTATAAGGAACGGGAGAAGGTCAGCCCAACTGTCGAAGTTGAGCGCAGTGTTGAGTTATACATATGAGAGGAATCAACCCAATCTCTTCTCGCACCTCGATGCTTCTCTGGCCGGGCTGGGAGGGCCCAGGCATGTACCCAGTGGGTGGCGTTGTGTCGGATATATGCTCATCAGCTGCATCAACGTTTCTTCAACAAGGCCTGAAACTCTTCCGGTATAGGCATGGACTTAAATGGGTGAACTCTCGCACCACCGGTATTTCCCAAAGGTACCCAGATTCGTGAGAATAGCAACGCCCCAATAATCCTGGCAACTTGGCCCCGTATCTCTGTTGGGTCTTGCCGTTTCCAGCCGACCTTCAGCATCCACCAGTGCGCTCTCGCATGAGCGAAGGCGAACGATTGGCCCAAGATATGCGCGCGCTCTAGGTGGTAGAACGCCTTGTCCAGGTTATTGCCATAGTAGTGCGCGGCCGCAGCATTCATCTCCCTGTCGTAGGCTTGTCTTCGTTCTGCGTGCATTCTTCCAACCCTGGCAGTTTCAGCCAGACCTTTATCCCGAGAAGCCTCCGACCATGTTATGGCCGGTGCTGCATGTCCCAAGAAATGGGAAGGTGCCAAAACCCACAGACTCAGTTGACCGGCCAGGAGTCTTTGTACCACCTACCATGTTAGCCATCAGCTCGCAAGCTGATGGCTTCTGGGGCAGATGGTTGCAGGCGAATGGGTCGATAGTCTGTGTGGCGCTTGGCGTGAGCGACTGCGAGCATTCAGACGCTGTCCGTGTGAACCATTTCGCCAGTGTTCCCACTGATGGATTGGTGGTGACCGCTGCGGTCAACGAGTGTTGCGATCCCTCCGAACTCCATGAGCCGGTCATCTAAAGGGCAGGGGTAGATGTATTTGCTTGGGTGCTGACCGCACGACGAGACAGTTATGACGCAATGGTCATTCCTGACAAAAAACCCAAGTACTTGCACTCATCGGGCGGCACGGGCCGCAATCTCCTCAGGTATAGGGTAGCGCCTTGGTCCGAAAATCGCCGTACCCACGCGCACCATGGTCGCGCCTTCGGCAATGGCGATATCCATATCTTCTGACATACCCATGGAGAGCGTGTCGAGTTCGTATCCGTCCTGTTTGAGCCGATCAAAGAGTTCCCACAGCATGTGGAACTGGCTGCGCTGCAAGGCCGTGGCAGTCGTGAGCTCAGGGACGGCCATCAATCCGCGTAATTTCAGGTGGGGCAGGCGCACGACATGGGCTGCCAGATGAGCCAGCTCTTCAGGCGGCACACCGCTTTTACTCGCTTCTCCGCTCACATTTACCTGTAAACAGATTTGCAACGGCGGCAGCGATTCGGACCGGTCTTTCGATAAGCGATCTGCAATTTTTGCTCTGTCCACACTGTGAACCCAGGAAAAATTCTCTGCTATGCGTTTTGTCTTATTGCTTTGTATCGGGCCGATGAAATGCCATTCAATTGGCAAATCGGCAAGGGCCGGCATTTTTGCCAGTGCTTCTTGCAGATAATTCTCGCCAAAAATAGTTTGTCCGGCCAGCCAGGCTTCCCGCACTCGCTCGGCAGGATGAGTTTTGCTCGCGACCAGCAGTGTGATCTCGTCCGCTTGTCGGTCGGCGGATTGCGCAACTCTGGCAATGCGGGCATTGACGGCTTGCAAGCGTGAGGCGATTGTTGTCATGATTTATGCGGTTGTCCCATATTCCAGAATTAGCAGGATGCTGAAAAAGTCCGCCAGTCTCTCTGGTTCATCTGGTTGATTTGGTCTATCTAGTGAGTCTGGTTCAATCTAATAGACGAGACAGACCAAACAAACGAAACAGACCAGATGAACCAGAGAGACCAGACAGACCGGGCTTGTCCAAGACGTCTAGGTCATCGAAGCTCTGCTGCGCTGAAATGGTTTCCCGCAGCCTGTTAGTCGTCTAGCGATACATGTGCTCGCGCGTGATCGGAATGTCGTTGTTCACTCCGTTCGTAAACAGGACATGATAGAGCCGTATGTCCCCGTAGCGAAAATTGGCAGCACTCCCATTGAGAAACATCCGCCACATGCGAACGAAGGACGCATCGTACATCCCCTCGACCTTTTTGGCCTGGGCTTCGAATCGTATGCTCCATTCATCAAGCGTTCTTGCGTAGTGCAGGCGAAGGTTTTCGATGTCGATCGGAACGAGTTTGACTTCGCCCATGGTGCGCACAATTTCGTCGAGCACGGGAATATATCCACCTGGGAAAATGTATTTCAATGTCCAGGGGTCGCCGGGTATTGGCCGCTCTTGTCCGATGGTGTGGAGCAGCCCTAGGCCTCCGCGCTTCAAGAGCGACTGCGTCTTCTCCATAAACGTCGGGATGAATTGCTTCCCGACATGTTCAAACATTCCAACGGACACGAATTTGTCGAACTCGCCCTGAATGTTCCGATAATCCTCGAAGACGATCGAAATCTTCTCCGAGAGACCTTCCCGCTTTACCAGATCAACCGCATACTCGACTTGTTGTTTCGACAGTGAGCAGCCGACGCCGCGCACACCGTAGTGTTTCGCGGCATAGATGAGCATCCCGCCCCAGCCGCAGCCGATGTCCACCAGTGTTTCTCCGGCCTTCAACTGAAGTTTCCGGCAAATGTGTTCGTACTTCTGCTGCTGTGCTTGCTCGAGCGTGTCGTTCTCATGGCGGAAGTACGCGCAGGAGTACGCCATGCTCTCGTCAAGCCACAGCTTGTAAAAGTCGTTCCCGCGATCGTAATGGTGGGCGACGTGTTTTTGAGAACGCGAGAGCGTGTTGAGCGATGTCTGGCGCAGGTGCCGAATTGCGAGCTTCGTTTTCAGCCCGAGAGGCAGATTGAGGAACGCGGCGTCCGACCCGAAGCGAAGGAGTTGCTTAAAATCTCCTTCCACTTGAATATCTCCTGACATATACTCTTCGCCGAAGCCCAGCGACCCGCTTTCGAGTACATGCTCTGCTGCCCGCTTCGTCGTAAAGGTGAGAATAAATTGCGGCTCACCGGCACCGAACGATCTTTTGACCCCATCCCAAAACTGCACCTGAAAAGAAACATCTCGCGCATGCTCGCTTAATTGTTCGAAGAGTTGCTCGAAGGTTTTTCGCATGACCGTCCTCTTCCGGGTGATAGGACTTTGCTTTTGAGGGGCGTGCCTCAAGAAGCCCCCCACAGGTGTCTGTGATTAGCTCTTTCCCCGGTTCTTGTCAAGATGCTCAGGCGGAGGTGAAAGCCGACGAAGAGGCTGAGATGCTGTGTCGATACAGGGCTCCCTGCCCTTGGCGGATGGAATGTCGCTATGAATCGCTGGCTTGGGGCAGGCATCAGAACGCTTCGTTGATCCTAGGAGCCTGTCCGACAGTGACCGTTCTACTGCGGCGAACGATCTGCGACCATCTGCGTCGTTCTCGGCCCGCTCCCAAGAACCGTGAAACGTGAGGCGTGAAACGTGAAACGAGGGTCAGCCTCGGGCCTGCGGCCTCGCAACTGACCGCACCTCCTTTGCCTCGTCACGAACGGCAATGTCGGACAGGCTCCTAGCCCGCATTATTCTCGAAGCTTCTGCTGTAAGCGCGGATAGTTTGCTGCGACGGACAGTATCGCCGGTCAGCCATTCGGCATACTGCATGAGTATGTCCCAGGGCTTCACATCTCCAAGTGCCCGTCTAGCTCCGCGTCCGAACGCTTTCGCGACGAACCTTCATAAATAATATGGGCTAGCGGGCAATCACTTCCCGAACCAAGGCCAACTCCCTTGGGAGGATCCAAATTGGAAATGGGATAGCTCGCCGTTTGTATTGATCACAATCGATCGCGCGGGGTTGTTTTTAATCGGAAAATAACCGACAATGGCGCCGTTCATCGGTCAGCAATAAATCGGTCAACTCACTCAATAACAACACAAGAGGCGTAACGATGAAATTGCAGAATATTTTGTGGGTGGCAATTGTATTGATTATCCCCGGCAACGTCTGGGCTTATGGTGACGGCGGTAGCGGTGGTACAGGATTTTGTAAGCAAATGACTTTTTCCGAATTCAAGCCAGCTAATACTGCAGAAGTGGCCCCACAATCTGCTTTTTCGTTCTTCGCCTCCGGTACAACCTTTCCGAATACCATAAAGGTTACGATAAAAGGTGAGTCGGTACCGGTCACAGTGGTACCGAAAAGAAATGGGTTTGAGGCAACCGGCAAACTCCCTGACACACTAAAAGGAACCTTCGCAAAAATTAACATTGAGGCCAGAGGCGCCAATCAATGCGAAGTCACCGGCGGATGGTTGGTGAAGGTTACTGAGTAATCCCGGTAACCGGCTTGCGTGATGATTCGAGACTGCTGGAGGTGAATTGTCATGAGGGGTCGGGAGTCTTTTCTTGCAGAATAAGAGGGGGTCAGCTCAACCTGACCCCCTCTCAGTTCCCGGAAGGCATTCAGGGACATTTTCTGAATAAGGTCATTGGTCATCTTTCTGCCCGCAGAGACTAACCCACATTATTCATGAGCGTTTCTGCTGCAAGCGCTGATCCGCTGCTACGGTGAGCCTTCGGCCAGCGGGCGCGCCCCTTGGCCCCGCTACCGTACTGCACGAAGACGCATAGGGTCACAGCTCTATGTGCTGGCCACGTCACGAATAAATCGGGCTAATGGCAACCCAATACATTCGGCTTATGTATTCTTGGTGGATGCTGTTGAGCGCTACGAGCTCTGTGTCCCGACCGTTGTGGTCGGGACACAGAGCTCAAGTCTCGTGCTTTGTTCAGAGAGAGAGGGGCATGGTATCAGCGGAGCTGATGATCTGCCGGAGGCTGCACGTGTGCCGCCCCTGTTCTATTGAGGAAATGATTCCGGTT
>SPAX01000184.1 GCA_005239475.1 Nitrospira sp.
TACGGCGTATAGCTGATAGATTGATAGCCAGAGCTGGAACCTGCAGGATGATCAAAATGGGTTCCAGCAAGGCCCGAGCGACTGAGCACCCGAGGCGTACAGTTTCACGTACGTCGCAGGGCGCGAAGAAGCGAGAACGCCGCTGGAGACCATTTTCATCATCCTGACAAGAAAGGGGGGCGACCGGCATCGACGGGGATACTGAAGTCAGCGGGGCATGTCGAGCTCTCGGGGTCTCGTAAATCCTCCGGGAAAATGTAACTGCCAATCAAGAACTGGCACTCGCAGCTTAATACCCTGCGACGTTCCTCCACCTGAGGCCCGCGGGGGTGGTCGGAGCGCGATACAGCGGGCTGGTCCAAGGCTGGTGCTCAGCGGCTGAGGACGAGACCATACTGGGCTAGTGGCCAGTCTAAGCTAGCCGATGGGCGTGGGTGGCTGCGAAATGAAAACGATCGGCTACACATGTAGATCCGTTGTGCTGAAGGTCTTCGGACCCGGGTTCAACTCCCGGCGCCTCCACCAAACGACCACAGCCGTTCGACTGGAAATCAGTCGAGCGGCTGTGCTGTTTTCTGAGGAGGCAATCGATTGCCGAGCGCTCCTAGAACATCTCGCTCCAGGGTGGACTCAAGGCGAACGCGGCATTGATCAGTCCGACGTGGGAGTAGGCCTGTGGGAAGTTGCCGAGCTGGAGGCGAGCCTGCGGGAGAAAATGTTCTGAGAGGAGCCCGACACTGTTGGCAGCCGTCATCACCCGCGACATGACCTGTTGAGCCTCGGACAAGCGACCGAGCTTCACCAGCGCCTGGACGACCCAGAACGAGCAGATGACGAAGCAGGCCTGCGGTGTACCGAAATCGTCTTGTCGCAGATAGCGATAGAAGAACCCTGTTCCCTCATTACCATTTCCCACCACGAGTTCCCGTAAGATTTCTCCCGTTGTGGCTTCACAGACCTTCCGGTTGGGAAAGCCGAGAATCGCCGTCTGGGCAAGTGCAGCATCGTACGTGTCATCGCTGGGCCCGTTGCGCAGCGCGCCTCCCTTGGTTGCGCGCTCCAACGCCTGGACAGCGAGAGTGCGAGCGCCGTCCAGATCCACGGAGAGGGACTGAAGAAACCCGGCCCGCTGCATGCGTTCGGCTCGGTCCAGACCGGCCCAACACATCAGGTTGGTAAAGGAATGTTCCTTCCACCCGTTGCGGATCTCCCACAGGCCGGCATCAGGCTGGGAAATACTCCGCGTGCAGAGGTGGACCAGCTTCGCCACCAACCCTTCGTGTTCCTTCGTTCGCAGATCGTAGAATCGATCGTCAAAAAAGATCGGTGCCAAGGTCAGGATCATCTCTCCATAGACGTCATTCTGGACATGCTCGGCCGCCTGATTACGACTCCTCACCGGTCGGCTGTGTGCGAATCCCTCCCAGTTCTGGTGCTCTGTTTCGGGGATTGGCAAATCTTGGCTCAGCGAATACACGGGAGAGAGACGGTCATGAGATTGATCCAGAGTGTAGGCGATGCTGAGAAGGAACTTGAGAAAGCCTTCCATTTCTTCGAAGTGGCCGAGGTTATGAAAGGCGGACAGCGAAAAGTAGGCGTCACGCAGCCAACAGTAGCGGTAGTCCCAGTTTCGTCCCCCTCCGGGCTGCTCGGGCAAACTGCTCGTCAGCGCAGCGAGGATCGCGCCCGTGTCTTCGTAACAGTGGAGCTTGAGGGCGAGGGCTGAGCGAATCACCTCTTCCTGGTAGAGCACAGGGATGGAGCAATGCTTCACCCAGGTCCGCCAGTGTTTGGTCGTTTGGTCCAAGAATTCGTGGCTGGTCTTGACGATGTCATCTTCAATCCCAAGCCCCCAGGTCAGTGCGAAGTACATCTTTGAGGTGAGTGCGACAAGAGACTCCTCGCAGAGATACGTGAGGGGCATGTTGGTGAGCAGGCGTAGGGGTTCCCCACGAATGTCGTATCGCACGTGGCTACTGCCGCGAATCAAGCGGGCCGGCTCCTTTTCCCAGCCGGAGATGGGCCGACAGCAGACGCGGATAGAAGGTGTCCCACTCAGCGGTTCCACCATGCGAAACAGCGCGGCTGGTCGGTAGATGCGCCCATATTGTTCAAAGCGTGGGCAAAAGTCGGTGATCTGGAACGAGTCGCCGTTTGGAAGTGAGACCGTAGTCACCAGGATGTTCGTGTTCGGCAGATAGCGCTGGGTCGTGGCGGCTTTTACAGGAGGGACGGGTGAGGAAACTGAAAAGTGTCCCCCTTCCGGGTCCAGGAGTCTGCCGAAGACCGGGGGACTATCCGGCCTCGGCAGACACAACCAGTCGATGGAACCTTGGTCGCTGACCAACGCAGAAATCTGGCAGTTGCCGATGAGTCCGTACGGATACATGTGAAGACAGTATTTGATTTAGCGGCCAAAGTAAACTAACTTGTTCCTATGAATCTCTCGCTGCGATTCGTCCTCCCGTTGGCGCTCGTGTTGGCGTCGATTGCGTACGGAGTGATCCCGCTCGTCGATTCGTTGACGTTGAAATGGTTCGTCCGGGATCTCGAGATTCGAGCCAAACTGATGGTTAGTACGATGGAGGGACCACTCTCGGAACTTTTGGCATCCAACTCGAAGGACAAGATTCATGCGTATTTCACTCGCATTATGCAGGATGAGCGGCTGTACGCCCTGGGCTTCTGTGACCTGAACAACCGCCTGCTGTATAAGACCCAAGCCTACCCCGACGGAGTGACCTGCGAGAGCACAGCCAGCCTAATGCCCGATTCAACCACCGTGCTGAAGTTGAGCCGCGGGCCGCTGCACATGGCTTTGGCCTCCATCGAATCGAAGGGACACTCGGTCGGACGTCTTCTGCTCCTCCACGACATGAGTTTCATCCAACAACGCAGCAGCGATACGAAGTGGTACGTCTTTTATTTATTTGCGGGTCTCGGCGCGGTCATCTCGCTGGTAACCGTGTTGGTCGCGCACCTCAGTTGGAAAGGGTGGGTGGCGGGGGTGCGAGCCATGCTGAAGGGAGAAGGACTTCTGACCCCCATGACGCAGGAACAGCATGCGCCTGAATTGCGGCCTCTGGCGAAGGATTTGCGATCGTTAGTGCAGGCGCTCGAAGCCGACCGTCGGATGCGCGATGAGAGTCAGATTTCATGGACCCCGACCAGCCTCAAGACCATTCTTCACGAACAGCTCGCCGGCGACCAGGTGCTCATCGTGTCCAACCGCCAACCGTATGTCCACAACCGGCGAGACCTGAAGATCGAAGTGCAGGTACCGGCAAGCGGATTGGTCTCGGCGCTGGAGCCGGTCATGCGTGCCTGTTCCGGGGTGTGGATCGCACATGGCAACGGATCGGCTGATCGGGATGTCGTGGACCAGCGCAGCCATGTCGGTGTGCCGCCGGAGCATCCCGCGTATGAGATTCGCCGCGTCTGGATAACCCCAGAAGAGGAGGCCGGTTACTACTACGGGTTTGCGAACGAAGGTCTCTGGCCCTTGTGTCACATCGCCCACGTCCGGCCCACGTTCCGCTCGTCGGATTGGAATCACTATGTGACGATTAACGAACGATTCGCCCAGGCCGTCTCCGAGGAAGCCACCACCGACAATCCGGTCGTCCTGGTACAGGATTACCATTTCGCCCTACTTCCGAAATTGATCCGAGACAAATTGCCGAACGCGACGATCATTACTTTCTGGCACATCCCCTGGCCGAATGCGGAAAGTTTCGGGATCTGCCCCTGGCGCCAGGAAATTCTGGAGGGGCTCCTGGGAAGCAGTATTCTTGGGTTCCATACCCGAGTCCACTGCAATAATTTCATCGACAGTATCGATCGGATCCTTGAGGCGCGCATCGATCGGAACAGCTCGACGGTGTCGTATGGAGGCAAGCTGACGGCAGTCAACCCCTATCCGATCTCCATTGAGTGGCCGTTACGATGGATCCAAGACCAGCGGCCGGTGCCGGAGTGCCGGACACGGGTGCGGGAGCTCTATGGGCTGCCGCCTGACCGCCTCGTGGGCATCGGGGTCGAGCGGCTGGATTACACGAAAGGCATTCTGGAACGGTTCATGGCGGTGGAACGGTTGCTGGAACTCCAGCCCGAATGGATCGGCAAATTCACATTCATCCAGATTGCCGCTCCCAGCCGCGCGATCATCGAACAGTACCAGCATCTCACGAGCCAGGTGTTTGCATTGGCCGAGCAGATCAATAAGCGGTTCGGGCGGGACGGCTACGAGACGATTTGTCTAAAAGTTCAACATCACGAGCCGCCCCAAGTCTGCGAGTGTTATCGCGGCGCAGATGTCTGTGTGGTCAGCAGTCTCCACGACGGGATGAATCTGGTTGCCAAAGAATTCGTCGGCGCCCGCGATGACGAGCAGGGCGTCCTGATCCTCAGTCAGTTCACGGGAGCCGCCCGTGAACTGACTGAGGCGCTCGTGATCAACCCGTATGACATTGATCAGTTTGCCGCCGCGCTCCACGTGGCCCTGACTATGCCCAAGGTAGAGCAACGTGCTCGGATGCGGAGCATGCGTGGGCTTATCCAGGAGTTCAATGTCTACCGTTGGGCAGGACGCATGCTCACGGATGCAGCCCGTATGAGACAGCGGGAGCGGGTGATGAAGCAGGTCGGGCGCACGAGCTTGCTGAGTGAGTTGATCGACTGAGCATGGATTATCTTCTGACGGACAGGGGGAGGAGTGAGCTAGAGGCACTCCTGACGGTTCATTCTTTGTTCGCCTTCGATTTTGATGGAACGTTGGCGAAGATCGTTCGCGATCGTCACACCGCGCAGCTGGGACGGCCGATCCGCCTCTGGCTCGGAGAACTGGCCAAGCGCGCCCCGACGGCCATCATTTCCGGACGTTCCGTAGATGATCTGCGGACGCGTGTCGGCAACACAGTGCCCTACCTGATCGGGAACCATGGGTTGGAAGGTCTTCATGTGACACAGCAGGTCGTGCAGCAGGCTCGCGACACCTGCCGAGGATGGAAGCAGCTCATCGAAGAGCGATTCGGTACCAAGCTGACTCGGTACGGTGTGTTCGTGGAGGACAAATCCTATTCGCTCTCGTTCCATTACCGGAACGCGGGTCGGAAGAACGACGCCCGGGCGCTCGTCTTCCACGTCTTAGCCGAATTGTCTCCCCTCCCTCGCATAGTCCTCGGGAAAGCTGTTGTCAATGTGGTGCCGGCCGCGGCACCACATAAGGGCGCGGCGTTGTTAGAGTTGATGTACCAACTCAACTGCACCGCGGCCCTCTACATAGGCGACGATGATACCGATGAAGATGTCTTTTCTCTGCCGGACACGCGCATCCTGACAGTGAGGATAGGCAAGAAGAAGCTCTCTGCCGCGAGGTTTTTCCTAAAAAAGCAGACAGAAATAACGGAGCTGCTGCGGTTTATCGTAAAAACTGGTGACCGAAACACTCGTGTCCGGCGAGGGCGCCACGAACCTGGGCTTTCGCAGACTACCACCTGGGTTGGGTGATTATCCCCAT
Organism: Nitrospira sp.; assembly: GCA_005239475.1. GTDB lineage: Bacteria > Nitrospirota > Nitrospiria > Nitrospirales > Nitrospiraceae > Palsa-1315. Next base: position 5,519 of record SPAX01000184.1, read on the forward strand.
TCAGGTGCGCGGACGATTTTCGGACCCGGGTTCAACTCCCGGCGCCTCCACCATCGACTTGCGGGGAATGGGATGTGGTAACCCGTTCCCCGCTCGCTCATGGCAGGATCCTTGAAATCACGCAGGTTGCGCTGGCAAGTCGATGGGGCTCCCGAGCCTTGTCGAGGAGCGCAAGCCTGAATAGTCCCGTCTCCCTTCTTTCTGCCAGTGTGTTCCCACCCTCACCCTAGATTTGCCCTCCTCCTTTTCGGTACCCTCATAGGTCTGCCATGCGCGGTTGGACGGGTTTCTCTTCCGCTCCGCGTGGAATCTGGAGTCATACGAGCATGTGGGTTCGACGGATCGTTCCCGTATTGTTGATCGGTCTGGTACTGTCGGGGTGGTGCGGGGGCCAGGGCCTCGCCGTGGCCAACGAGCCCGTCCCCGTTCAACCTGAACCGAGTCCCCCGACGTCGGCGGAGCAGTCGCGCCGTCCGGCTAGCCGGAGCCTGGCTAAAAAGGCCTCGGTCCTCCCCCAGCCTCCGGCCACGCGCACCGGCCAGGATGGGGCGCCGATGGTGCTGGTGCCCGCCGGGGAGTTCACGATGGGGAGCGACGAGGGCGATGATGATGAGCAGCCGGTCCATCGCGTCGTTCTCGACAGTTTTTATCTGGA
>SPAX01000185.1 GCA_005239475.1 Nitrospira sp.
CTACTACGAGGCCCTCGATCGAGCCCCTGAAGTGGTGCTCGCGCACTTCCACGTCACGCGCGTCTTGCTGGCGGAAGCAGCCTAACTCCATCCAGTGCATGCCGCTCGGCCCCTTCCCTCGTCCCTTTCTTCACACAACACTGCAACGTACGATCGCAGAGGCCGATATTCAAACTATGAAGAGTATCGACCTCCCGACTGAGTTCCAGAGGTCACCATTTTTTCAATAATCTGCTAAAGTTATTTTATGGCACCTGTATCGCAGAAGACCTCGACCAGGAAATCCTACCCTCTCCGCGAGAGGATCCTCGACGTGCGAGGCGGCCTCTTGGGTCTCCATAAGGCCCTCATCCTGGCAGAACAAGTGACCTACGAACGTATCAATGGCCGTGTCACGTCAACCAGCGAACTGCTGCAACTGGTGTTGAACGATCCTTGGTTTACCTGGCTTCACCCCTTATCTCAGCTGGTAGTTCGTATCGATGAACTCTTGGAGGACGAGTCCGAGCTATCGCTAGTTGAGGTGGAGCACTTTCTGATTGAAGCCCGAGCCCTCATCCGCCCTTCAGAGGAAGGAGACGGTTTCGAACGGAGTTACTACGAAGCCCTTCAACGGGAGCCCGACGTCATCTTCGCGCATGTGGAAGTCAAAAAACTCCTGACCAAGGTCGCCGCGTAATCCTCGCCATTCCTGCATCTCATATAGCCCCCATTATTCATGACGGTTCGTCGCGAAATAGCAGAGTGGCGCGCGACAAGCGCGAAGAGCGGCTGGTCTCTCTTGTTTATTTGGTCTGTCTCGTTTGTTTGGTTGAACCAGATAGACCAGACAGACCAGATGAACCAGATCAACCCTCGCTCGTCTCGCCAGTTTCGCTTGAGTCAGACATCGGCGACTGCAGCAGAACCGTTCGTGAATAATGCGGGCTACCAGAGTTGGCGCTCGCGTCTCTTCACTCCCAGCCGTCGTTCAAGAATCAAGTTTTCCTTGCCTGTACCGATACGTACAAGTAGGCTCATCTACGGAGATTATGACGATGCAAGCACGATGTCGCCTGCGAGTTCCCGTCGGCTACCCTGCGAGTATCCAAAGCGATACCGATGCTGGAGAAGCGGTCTTGCTCGATCTCTCACCCACGGGCTGCAGAATGCGCAGCGACATCGCGTTGAATGCTGGAGCCTATCTCACAATGCGGATTGCTGTTGCGCAGGAACCAACCCCCCTGGCCGTGGAAGTCTCAGTGGTTCGCTGGTGCAAGGACGGGCACTTCGGAGTGGAGTTTCTTCGGTACAGCCAGGGAGACCGTGAACGAGTCACAAATCTTGTAGCGACCCTGCCCCCGACCGAAATACCTGCCCAACCTGCTCACGCGACATCGACCAACCTGCTCACGCGACATCGACCCTCACCGCCGTCGGGTCCTAACGGATGCTAAAAAAGTCCGTCAGCGGCGTTCTCGCATCGTTCAGATCCTCAACGTACCCCAGAGGGTACGCCTCCGGTCTTCACTCGCTGCGGCCTTGCTGAACAGCCTTTTTGAGCATCCTGCGCGGTTTTCTCCTATTGTTTCAGACGTGAAAATCAGTGACCTAGGAGCCTGTCCGACATTGAGAGATTTGCATCATATTTCCCCTTCCTGAGCGCCAGTTCACGGATAGACGGTCAGGATCTCCGCTCCTCTGCTTCCGTGGTTCCCGCTCGTCACTCCGCTCCTACCCTGCAGGCCTAGGGCGCTGGTCGGCAGCGGGTGGTCCGCCAGAGCTTCAGCACGTTGTGGGTCATACAGATCAGCGCCCATTCGCCGCGGACTTGGTGATGGCCCCGCAACAAGAACTGCCGGAACCCGCGTCCCTGCTTGATCTGGCCGAAGACCGGCTCGACCGTGACCTTCCGTTTGGCGTACACGCGTCGCCCGTGCTTCGTACGCAGCGTGCGGCGCATGCGGTCAGCGACCGAGAGCCCCGTGGGAATCCGGCCGCGCGGCGAGGCCGGGCGTGTCCGTTCGTGCTGCTGCCGATCTGGAGGGATCAGGGGCCTGCAGCCCAACGCGGTGAGGGCGTGGACATTGTGTTCACTATAGTAGCCGGCGTCCAGGCTGGCGGTCTTGGGGACCTGACCCGTATTGGCGATGGCTTGCTGTAGCAGTGGCTGCGCTTGCTGCTTGTCATTCGGGGCTTGCGTCACGTCGGCGGCGATGATGATTTGTGCCGTCGTATCGACCACGGCTTGGCAGTTATAGCCTTGTACGAAGCTGTCCTTGTCGCCCGAGGCCGGCATGATCCGACTCTCCGGGTCCGTGAAGTTGCGCTGAGCCGTGGGTGCCGGCACTGGGTCGGGGGGCTGTGGCTTCGGGCCACGACGGGGGCCCTCCGCTTCCCGGGCCTCATTCGCGGCCTGCTTTGCCGCGGCTGCCTCGCGGGCCTCCTGCTCCAGCGCGGCCTTGGCCGCGCGGATGTTCTGGAGCCGTCCCTCCCGGAAGGCCAGCTCCGCCGGCAGTTCGTCCCCGGTCCGGTCCATCCCATACCGTGCGTCGTCTTGGGCATCGGCTTCAGTGGCCTGTTGCAGCAAGCCATCCACCTCCGCCTGCAACCGGCCCTCCTCCTTCACCATCCGGTCGTAACTCATCGCCTTGTGCTTCGAGGCATTGGCCTTGAGTTTCGTGCCGTCCAATGCAATGTGCCCCAACTTGACCAGGCCTGCGTGCTGACAGAGCCGGAGCACCTGGACGAACAGCCCGCGGAGCGCCGCCAGATGCTGCTTGCGGAACTCACTGATGGTCCGGAAATCCGGCGTGGTGTTCGCCGCCAGCACCCGGAAGGCGATGTCCTCGTGCAACTTGCGGGCGATCTGTCGCGACGCTGGCACGCCCACGGCGTAGGCATAGAGCAGGACGGCCACCAGCATCCGGGGATCATAGGGGACCGTGCCCCGCGTCAGATCGCCATAGGTGTGAAGGATGGGCTGCAGATCCAGCTCCTCCACCACATCCGCCACAAAGTAGGCCAGGTGGTCCGCCGGCAGCCAATCCCGGAGTGACGGCGGCAACAATAGCAGTTGGTCGGGCTCGAAGGGGCGAAAGGTTCGGGTGGGCATCGCAGGGCCTCCTATCGTCTAGCTAGTGTATTCTGCTTATACACGAGTCAGCGGCGCCTGACAAGGGGTTCTGGAGTCAATGTCGGACAGGCTCCTAGTAGCGTGCATTCATAGTTCTTCCACAGCCTGTTAATCTTTTCTGATACAGAAACCCTTTCCATAGTGGAACGCCCGCATCTCGTGAAACGTGAACCGTGAAACGCGAGAAAGGCGCGATCCGAAGTTCGACGTTCGGAGTTCAAAGCGCCGAAATGGTGTCCGTGCAATCTCCCTCACATTTCCAAAAACACGAAAGCGGCCGGCCCATAAGGACCGACCGCCTTGTTTCGAGCGTATGTTGCCCGCGTGACGCTATCGATTAGTTGTTCTCGTGCTTGTCGCCGCGCTTCTCCCGATCTTTGTGCTTCCCACGATTGCCGTGTATGTCACGGTAATTACCACGGCCTTTATGGTCACTATCCTTCCGATGCTCTCTATCTCGCCTCAGCGCCTGGATCGGCTACAGCCGGTCCTCATCGAGCTCAATGACGTCGGCCCAGGTGGAGACGGAAAAAAGGGAACTAACCGGCACGCCTCGCTTCGTCGCCACGTCTTGCAGCCGTCCCTGAAACCGTTGGCACGCGGCATCATCTTTTGGACCGGAGGACAGAAGGCCCTGGCTCCATTGGGCGATGTCTTGCTCGGATGGTTTTCGG
>SPAX01000186.1 GCA_005239475.1 Nitrospira sp.
TCTCGTCTTTCACGGGAGTGTTTTCGGTGACGAGAAACCGGTACAGCTCATAGGTCTGCCGACTCTCCGCCACCGCCGCACCGACGGTGAGCATGATTTCTGTTTGGTCGGCGCCTGGACCGAATGCCGGTTCGAGTACGTTCTTCAATTGCAGTACGACGGCGTCTTCGAGACTGTCCATGAACTGAGGCTGTTCTTTGATCGGCACGAACAGGACAGAGAGCCGGTCGGCGAGATTAAACATGACCTTGAGAAATTCAAGGTAGATGTCCCACTCATCGTGCCGTTTCAATTTCAAGGCTCGCTCAGGGGCGTTCCGCTTCATGACGGTCACGGATTCGCCCGCGACGGCCAGTATGAGTTCGGCGATCCCACGGAGTTGTTCGCTGTAAGGATTCTTCGATGTTCCCACAATGACCTCGCAAAAAAAGACAGGCTATTATATACAGGTTCTCACTTGGTCTCCAACGGCTGTCTGCGGGGTGAGCCTGTCGACCGCTCAGCCGTTGGCAGGAAGGTGCGGGTTCGTTTGAAAGGGCTACCTCAGTATGTTATACAGCGCGACCACTACGTGAGCTGCCTGCATGAACCGAGACATTACCTCCTATGTGCTCAAGCGGTCGCCGGACCACGGAACGGCCCCCGCCCTCTCCATCGACTATGCGGCGGCGTTGAATGCCCAGCAGCTTGCGGCGGTGACCGCGGGCGAAGGGCCAGCTTTGGTCATCGCCGGTGCCGGCAGCGGCAAGACGCGGACCCTGGTCTACCGAGTCGCTTATTTAATCGATTCGGGGATTGATCCATCCCAGATTCTGCTTCTGACCTTTACGAGAAAATCCTCGCAGGAGATGCTCGAACGGGTCGGCGAATTGATTGGCGTACGCAGTGAGCGCGTCCGTGGCGGCACGTTCCACTCCGTGGCCAATATGTTGCTCCGGCGCTATGGTCGGTCCATCAGTCTTGAGCCGGGCTTTACGATACTCGATCGGGGTGACGCAGAAGACTTGATTGCCTTAGTTCGGGCTCAGCTGGGCTTGAATGAAAAAGATAAACGGTTTCCCCGCAAGGGTACGATTGCGGAGATGTTCAGTAAGTCCGAGAATACCTTGCGCCCGCTCGACGAGATTGTCGTCGAAGAGTTCAATCATTTTGCGGACCATCTGGAGGCACTGGGTCAGTTGCAGCGGGGCTATCAGTTGTCGAAGCGTCAGCGCCAGCTGGTGGATTATGACGATTTGCTGGTGTTGCTGAGGCGGCTCTTGATGGAAGATGAAACAGTCCGGCGGACGATCTCATCGCTGTATCGGTACATCCTGGTGGATGAGTATCAGGACACGAATCGCTTGCAGGCGGATGTCATCCGGCATCTCGCCTCCACCCATCAGAACGTCATGGTCGTGGGCGACGACGCACAATCGATCTATGCGTTCCGTGGTGCGACGTTCAAGAACATCATGGAGTTCCCGTCGCTCTTTCCCGGAACTACCATCTATAAGCTTGAAGAGAATTACCGCAGCACCCAGCCGATCCTCAATCTCGCGAACACGATTATCGAAGAGGCGAAGGAGAAATACACCAAGCGTCTCTTTACGAGGAAACTTGATGGGCCGTTGCCGACGTTGGTGGAGGCGGCAGGGGAGAATGCCCAATCGCGCTTCATTGCGCAGAAGATTTTGGAGTTGCGGGAGGAAGGGGTTCGGCTCGGTGAAATGGCGGTATTGTTTCGGTCGAGCTTTCATTCGTTCGATCTTGAGATCGAACTCTCACGTCATGGACTGCCATTTATCAAGCGCGGCGGGGTCAAGTTCATTGAGACCGCCCACGTGAAGGATCTGTTGGCCCACTTGCGCGTGGTGGCCAATCCCTTGGATGCCGTCAGCTGGCATCGAGTGCTCATGCTCATTGAAGGTGTGGGGCCAAAGAAGGCGCAGGACGTCATGGCCGCGCTCGTGAAATCGGCCAATCCCTATCACGCCCTTCGTGAGATGACGGGGCGATCGGGCCAAGGGCTCAGAGATTTGGCCTTGACGCTCGAAAGCCTAGCCGGGGCCGGTGATCTCCGGCCAGCTCAACAAGTTAGCCATATCTATGAGTACTACCTGCCGATTCTGAAGGCGCAGTACGACGACTATCCCAAGCGCACACGGGATCTGGATCATTTGCAGACGATCGCGGAGGGGTATCAGGGAGTCGAAACATTTCTGTCTGATCTGGCGCTGGAGCCGCCGGATGGAAGTACCGCTGGCGTCGAGGCGTCCGATCGCGACGACGAGCGACTCGTGTTGTCCACGATCCATTCTGCCAAGGGACTTGAGTGGCAATGTGTATTCGTCATCTGGATCGTGGATGGAAGATTTCCGTCGGTCTATTCGTTTGCTGAAGATGAGGGGCTGGAGGAGGAGCGTCGGTTGTTCTATGTCTCCGTGACGAGAGCCAAGCGGCATTTATACTTGACCTACCCGATCAATGTGTTCGACAGAGGAAGCGGCATGATACTGTCGAAGCCGTCCCGTTTTTTGGACCCTGTGTCGCCTGCACTGCTGGACCAGCTTGTCCTGGTGGAGGAGGGTGGGCGGCCTGACTGGTATGCTCGCGATGATCACTAGCAGGATGCTGAAAAAGTCCGCCAGCGGCGTTCTCGCTTCGCTCAGAGGCTCAACGTTGAGTAGGAGTTTCTCGGAGATCGGAAGCGCGGTAGGGAACTTTCCGTTCGCCAAGACCCATTTTCAAGGGCGAACGGCCCCACGAAGTGCGGTACGTACCTCCTCGCCGCTTCGCTCGCTGCGGCCTTGCTGGACGGGCTTTTTGAGCATCCTGTGAGGTGTACGTCTGTTGTCGTCAGACTACAGACCAATGAAACTTCGTCGTGTACACAGAGTTTTTCCATAGTCTGCTAGCTGTGGCCGATATCTTCTGAGGTAACCCTCCCGACATCGAAATGGATCAGTATCATGGTATGTGCATTGTGCAGAGTGGTCGCGATGGGACTCCTTATGGGTGGACTGCTGCTCGCGCCGAATGCGGGGATGTCGGAGGAGCATCTGCCGTTAACCGACCGGATGTGGCATCAGTTGCTTCGTGAGGCCCACGCGTTGGGCCTCCCGACAAAGTTCCTCAAGGCAGTCCCACCGAACTTCGTTCAGTTTGAGTTTGACGATTTGCACAGTTATGCCGCCGAATATCATCTCGGGGCGCATCGGATGGTGCTCAATCGTGCGCTGTCCTTTAATGGAGCCGGGGCCACGTTGCGTCCCCTCGGGCGACTCACCCATGCCGAGATCGAAACCCTCTATCACGAACTGTTCCACGCCTATATTGACTTCCTGGTGACGGCTGCTGAGGCATCGCCCGAAGTTGTGTCGGATCCCGTGCTCGCTTTTGCCAGGGCACAGCAGGGCTGTCACTACGGGGCGGTGCTGATCACGCCGGTGGTGCAGAGGAAGGGTGAGACTGAGGAGCGGTTTCTGAGCGAGCGCGAATCCTGGGAGGCCCTCAACGAAACATGGGCGGTGTTTGTCGGGTGGGTGGTGTGGAATCAATTGGAATTGACGGGCCGTGCAGGACCATCGATTCAGAAATCAGGGAAGAGTCAGGATGAATGGGTGAGTCGTCTCAGGAGTGCTGAGCGAGAAGGAATTCTCCGTGGGTATTACGAACCGGATGATCCAGGTGAGCGGGCCGTTGCTCGAAAGCGGTACTTGGCTCCAGCCTCGCGGTTATCGGAACCAGAAGCCACGGTACTGATGAAGAATGTCATTGAATTTTCCCCCGGCCTCCTCGTGCGTGCGAGGGGGGTGCTTTCTGGGTTAGGCCAAGGGGTTGAACGATACGGTCAGTGCGGATAGGAAAGGACGTATTGCCATAAGCCCATGAAATGTCTGTGAGCTGTTCAAGGGAAGTGAGCTTGGTCTACCAAGATGGGATCGAGAAAGGCAAATATGAAAAAGCGTGGAGCTAACAGGATGGTGCCAGGAGAATTCAGACGGATAGGCGGTGTTGGAGAAAAAAACAAGAGAATTCTACTTTTGGGTCTTGACATCGCCAGACTTCATCAATAGAATCGAGCGTTTCCTGAATAAGGCTGTGTCCCCAGCTCACTACTTTCATCCTTGATTCATGAGGAAGGGGGAGCTGTGCGTGGACCAGCTCGCTCTTCTTTATTCATCATACGGATGAATAAGACAATTGAGCGCTTAGATTTATTGTGTCGTGTGCAGGGTGTTTCGGGCAGGTACCCAAGTGGCCAAAGGGGGCAGACTGTAAATCTGTTGCCATCGGCTTCCAAGGTTCGAATCCTTGCCTGCCCACCACATCAGGCTCGTTCAGCCTGGGAGTCTAAGGCTTGCTCGGGAGCGAGATTGTACGCGGTTGGATATTATGGGCTGCAGGGCGTGGAAAGAAACCGGGCGGGCGTAGCTCAGTGGTAGAGTTCCAGCCTTCCAAGCTGGCTGTCGTGGGTTCAAATCCCATCGCCCGCTCCAAAGGAAGACGTGAGGCGTTAGGCGTAAAACGTGAAAAGTCGATGAAGCAGCCTGGGGCAAGTGAGTCGAAGTGTCGTTTTACCTTTTACGATTCACGTTTCACGGAGAGGGACGCCCACGTAGCTCAGTTGGTAGAGCACGTCCTTGGTAAGGACGAGGTCACGCGTTCGATCCGCGTCGTGGGCTCCAGAAGTTCAGTCACAGGTTGAGGCTGAGGTCAAGGTTGAAGAGGAGAGACCGAGAGGGTCTTCTCAACCTTAGCCTGAACCTTAACCTTACGTAAGCAACGGAGGCAGTTATGGCGAAGGCGAAATATGAGCGGCGGAAGCCGCACGTGAATATCGGGACGATCGGGCACGTGGACCACGGCAAGACGACGTTGACCGCGGCGTTGACCAAGGTGTCGGCCGATAAGGGCATGGCGAAGTTCATCTCCTACGACGAAGTGGCCAAAGCCAGTGAGAGTCAGGGGCGACGCGATGCCACCAAGATTATGACCATTGCCATCAGTCACGTGGAATACGAAACGGCCAATCGCCACTACGCCCATGTGGACTGCCCGGGCCACGCCGACTACGTCAAGAACATGATCACCGGCGCCGCCCAGATGGACGGCGCCATTCTGGTCGTGAGCGCGGCCGACGGGCCCATGCCCCAGACGCGGGAGCATATCCTCTTGGCCCGGCAGGTCGGGGTGCCCTACATCGTGGTGTTCCTGAACAAGGCCGATAAGATCGACGACAAGGAACTCTTGGAGTTGGTCGAGCTGGAAGTGCGTGAGCTGTTGACCAAGTACGGTTTCCCGG